>JAPLTV010000014.1 GCA_026397955.1 Verrucomicrobiota bacterium
AGATTTGGTCGCGCAAGGAGCCTTCACGCTCGAGACCGCCGTCGAACGTGCCTGCCACGCCCCCGCCGTGCTCTTCGGCGTCGAGCACCGCGGCTTCATCCGCGAAGGCTACTGGGCCGACCTCGTGGTCGTGGACCCGAACAAGCCACAGCCCGTAACCAAGGACGGACTACTATACCAGTGCGGCTGGTCGCCCCTCGAAGGCCATACCTTCGGCAGCACCATCGAACGCACCTTCGTCAACGGTGTCTGCGTCTTCGAAGACGGAAAAATCCGCGCGGATGCGCCACGCGGCATGCGCCTGACGTTCGATGGGAATACGCGGTAAGGCGTAGCGAATAGATGGCTGAGTCGATGGCGGAGGACAGATCACTGAGTCGATGGCTGAATTGATGACAGATTGCAGATGACAGAGAGAAAAGCCGAGCGGTGTGAAAAGCGGGCGTAGAAAACGCCTGTCTCCTTAACCCATCCGCCTCCCGGCCCTTGAATCTCAGTCATCTGTCATCGATTCAGTCATCTGCCATCTGTCCTCTTCTTGTCCCCTTGCCAGCGTGCCAACCTGCCCCCTAGTTTCCGACCGTGTTCACCCTGCTTAAGACCGATACGACGACGGCGGCGCGCCTCGGCGTCCTGAAGACCCCCCACGGGGAGATCCGTACGCCGGTCTTCATGCCGGTGGGCACCCAAGCCACGGTCAAAGGCCTCTCGCCCCAGCAGGTAGCCGAGACGGGCGCCCAGATCCTGCTCAGCAATACCTACCACCTGAACCTCCGCCCGGGCCGCGAGATCGTCCGCGCTGCCGGCGGTCTCCATAAGTTCATGCACTGGGATAAGCCGATCCTGACCGACAGCGGGGGCTTCCAGGTCTTCTCGCTGGCGAAGCTCCGCACGATCACCGACGAGGGTATCCACTTCAGTTCCCACCTCGACGGCAACAAGCTGTTCCTCGACGTGAAGGACTGCTTCGACATCCAGGATGCGCTGGGCTCGGACATCGCCATGGTGCTCGACGAGTGTCCGCCCTACCCCTGCGAGCGCGCCGCGTGCGAAGTCGCGGTGAACCGCTCCATCCGCTGGGCCAAGGAGATGCTCCAGCTCGCCAAGGACAGCGGCTTCCTCGCCTCGGGTCGTCATCTCTTCTGCATCAATCAGGGCTCGGTCTACGATGACCTACGTATCCGTTGCGCCGAAGAACTGGGTGGACTCGATTTTCCCGGCCACGCCATCGGCGGCGTGAGCGTCGGCGAGCCCGAGGAGCACATGCTCCATCAGGTCGGCTTGGTCGCGCCGCTGCTGCCGAAGAACAAGCCGCGTTACGTCATGGGCGTCGGCACGCCTCCTCAGCTGCTGCGCATGGTCGCGCTCGGCGCTGACATGTTCGACTGCACGATGCCCACCCGTATCGGTCGCCACGGCGGCGCGTTCACGCCCGACGGCCCGATCAGCGTGAAGCACCTACGCTACCGCGATGACCACCGCCCACTTGTGGAAGGCATGGACAACTACACCTGCCGCCATTTTTCGCGCGCTTACCTGCGTCACCTGCACCACGCCGGCGAACAGCTCGGCGGCACCTTGCTCGCGTTGCACAATATCCACTTCCTGCAGGACCTCATGGCTCAGGCCCACGTGCACATCGCCGCAGGCGACTACGCATCGTGGTCCAAGGCTTGGTGCGAACGTTACGAAGCTGGCGCCAAGGACGAGATACCGGCGGACTGAAGACAGGAAATCAAAGGAGACCGGAAACCGGGAGGTTTGCTAGGGGTCTTCATCTCCCCTGCCAATCATCCGGTCTCCCTATGAGACCCCCTGCCTTGGGTAGGGTCGAGCATCCCTGCTCGACCGCGGCCGACCAAGGATGGTCGGCCCTACCTCGAGACAAACAAACCGCCCCCTTGCCCACGTGCCAGCGTGTCAACTTGCCCCCTCGCTTTGACCTTCGGTCAAAGCGAGAAACTCTCCCCGCAGGAACAGCTGGCCTTGGCGTTGGGATTCGAGAACTTGAAGCCGCCGCCGATCATCTTGTCCGAATAATCCAACTGCGTCCCGCGGAGGTAGAGGGCCGACTTCGGGTCGACCAGGACTTCGACGCCTTCCGTGCGCACGAGGATATCGGCCGGCTTGGCGTCGCCCACGAACCGCATCTTGTAGGAAAGCCCGTTACAGCCGCCGCCGGAGATCGCGACCCGCAGGAAACCGCCTTGGGCTTCGCGGGCGGCCAAAGCGCGCACCTTTACCCCCGCCGGGGCCGTCAGGCGGATCAGACGCTCGTCGGCGACGCGCGGGCTGGCGGCGGTGGTGGCGGTGTCCATCTTTACTCAGAATTGTGACGAACCTGACCAAAGACAAGCCGCCACACCGATCAGGACGCTTCCTTGCAGGAAAACAGGCTTGCCCGCCTCCCGCCCCGGAGGGATATGATGCTTTCCCGGGTAACGGTCGCGTAGCTCAGTTGGTTAGAGCGCAGCATTCACATTGCTGAAGTCACAGGTTCAAGTCCTGTCGCGACCACCACCCGGGATCCTGTTCCACGACATACCACCGGAGGATATTTCTATTAGTTTATAATATTAGCGGTTAGATTGTAATTAGGTGTTCCCAGCAAACTGTCGCTTAATTATTTAGAAGGCTCATCGATGACGCCCCTTGCGGGGTAACGTCCGCCGATTCCCCTTCCATTTTCTCCGCCCACTTTCTGCTTCAGATGTCCGAACCCTCGAAACTTCCCGACAATCTCTCCGAGCTCCTCGCCCACCTCCACGCCCGTCAGGAGAAACGTGGCAACTGCACCATGAAGGATCGCGCCGAATTGTGGCTGCGCCATGGCGGCGAGAACGTGGACATCAGTCCGCCCAACTTCCACCATGCGCTCGCGACTTGGCTCGCGAACGCCGGCCTCGTCCACAAGGACAAGACCCAGGACGTGGCCGCGGTGCTCTACTGCCTCGGGGTGACCAACTCGAACAACCTCTTCCAGAAGGTGAACCAAGGGAAATTGGTGGCTTTAGGCATTGGCAAGAACGGCCGTCGCAACGCCAAGGGGCAGCGAAAAGCCTGACCTGGGCCCATCATGTAACTTAAGGGTGACGACCCCGCCGAACCCGTTGACATCGACCCGGGGCTTAGGATGATGGCGGCATGAGCCGGCATCAGCAAAGGCGTCAGCAAGAAGTGGCCCGCGCCCGTTCCTTCCTGGAACGACGCATGAACGACCTGCGTGCCCGCTTGAACCTTAAATCGGACGCCGCCCCCCTGCCCGGCGAAGCCGCCTACGAGGACACCGAAATCGGTCGCGCCCCGGGGCAGTTGCCGGCCGCCTCCCCCTTCGAGTCGACGGCCCCGACCAAGTTCCGCGTCATCTCCTACGACGAGAACAGCTGCAAGGTGGATGAGTTCTCCGACCTAGATTCCGTCGGCCGTTACGCCGGTAAGCCAGGCATGGTCTGGATTCAGGTCCTCGGCATCACCGACCCCCAGATCGTCCACATCGTCGGCGCCTTCTTCGACATCCCGATGCTGGCCCAGGAAGACATCCTGACGGCCACCTCCCGCCCGAAGTTCGAGGAGCACGGCGACAAGCTCCTGGCCATCGCCCGCGCCGTCCGCATCGGCGTCGAGGAAGACACCCCGCGTGGCCAGCAGATCTCCATCGTCGCCGCCCAGAACTGGGTCATCTCCTTCCACGAAAACGACGAAAAGGTCTTCGAAGCCGTCGAGAAACGCATCGCCGACAACAAAGGCAATATCCGCAAGTGGCACGCCGGCTACCTCGTCTACTCCCTCCTCGACACCCTCGTCGACCGACTCCTCTACCAGACCGAGGAGATCGAGGACGCCACGACCGAACTCGAAGACTCGATCCTCAAGGGCACCGACGACTGGGACCTCAACGAGGTCTACCGCCTCAAGCGCATCGTCGTGCGTCTCAGCCGCCTCGCCCAGCCCCTCAAGGACATGGTCAGCGTCCTCGAGCACTACGAGCACGCCTTGCTGCCGACGACCTTGGACATGTACCTGCGCGACCTGTACGACCACGCGATTCGCGCGGCCGACCGCATCGAGCACGCCCGCATGATCTTGCAGGACCTTCAGGAATACCACCACACCCAGCAGGAACGGAAGACCAACGAAGTCATCCGCGTGCTGACGGTGATGAGCTCGGTGTTCATCCCGCTGACGTTCTTGGTAGGCCTCTGGGGCATGAACTTCCAGTTCATGCCGGAGATCCACACGGAGTGGGGTCACAAATACGGCTACTTCTTCGCGCTCGGTTCGATGGCCCTGCTTACCACGGGCATCATCATCTGGATGAAGCGGAAGCGGTGGTTCTGATTTCGCCGCAGGGCGAAACGAGGTAGGGGCACGATTTATCGCGCACTCCAGCATAGGAGGGCGCGGCGAAGCCACGCCCCTACCCTCCGCCGCCCTTCGGCGGCGTCACGCACAATCCTGCGCGTCGACGTCGATGACGTCGATGACCTCGTCATCGCCAAGGATCTTGGCGCGCAACGGTAAGATCGCCGACAAGAGCGACTTCACGCCGGTGACGAGGTACCAGATGTGCACGCGGTGCTGATCCTGAACCTTCTCGAACGGACACGGGGCCGGGCCACGGATCTCGCAAAGGCCAGGATGTAGACGCTCGAGCTCCTTGACCCAGGCGTCGGCGACGAAGTTCACCTTCTCAGCATTACGGCCGCGGAAGACGTGGCGGATGAGGTGGCGGTCCGGCGGGTAACCGAATTCGGCGCGCTTCTCGAGCTCGGCGGCCGCAAAGCCATGGAAGTCGAGCCGCTTGGCGAACTGGATCGGATCCGAGGCCGGCTGGAAACTCTGCACCACGACCACGCCCTCGAGGTCGCCACGGCCCGCACGGCCAGCAACCTGGGTGAGGAGCTGGAACGTGCGTTCGGCGGCGCGGAAGTCCGGCAGCTGCAGCGAAAGGTCAGCATCAATAATGCCGACCAGCGTCACACGCGGGAAGTCGAGGCCCTTGGCGATCATCTGCGTGCCGAGGAGCATGTCGTACTTGCCGGCCCGGAAGTCTGAGAGGACCTTGCGGAAGAGGTCCTTCTTGCCCATCGTATCGGCATCGATGCGGGCCACGCGGGCGCGCGGGAAGAGCTGGGCGATGGTCTCCTCGACCTTCTGGGTGCCGTAGCCCTTCCAGCGGACCTTGGGCGAGCGGCAACTCGGGCAGAGCACCGGGGCACGCTCCTGGTGATTGCACAGGTGGCAGCGGGCGGTGTCGTCGGTCCGGTGCAACGTCAGCGAGACACTGCAACGCTTGCACTGGACGGCTTCGCCGCAGTCAGGACAGACCAGCGAACGCGAATGCCCGCGTCGGTTCAGGAAAAGGATCGTCTGCTCGCGACGCTCGAGACGGGCGCGGATACCGTCCGTGAGCTCACGCGACAGGATATGCTGGCCCTTCGAGTGCAGGACCTCGCGACGCATGTCCACGATGCGGAAAGCCGGCATGGGGCGGTCGTCGACGCGCTTGGCCATGACGTCCAGGGCGTAGCGGCCGGCCGTCGCATTCTTCCAGGTCTCGAGCGAGGGCGTGGCGGAACCCAGCACGCAGGCCGCGCCCAGGATCGAGGCACGCATCACCGCGACGTCGCGTCCGTGGTACATCGGCGTCTCGCCCTGCTTGAAGGAAGGCTCGTGCTCCTCGTCGACGACGATGAGGCGAAGGTTCGGGAGCGGGGCGAAGACCGCCGAACGGGCGCCGACCACCACCCTCGCCTGCCCCAGCGACATCGCCATCCAGGCGTCGAAACGCTCGCCGGCGGAAAGGTGGCTGTGCCAGACGACGACCTTCGCACCGAGGTCGGCGAGGCGAGAACGCAGACGCCCGACCGTCTGCGGCGTGAGCGCGACTTCGGGCACGAGGAAGATCGCGGAGCCTCCTTCGGCCACGACCTTGCGGATCAATGCGACATAGACCTCGGTCTTACCCGAACCCGTGACGCCGTGCAGCAAGTGCGCGCGGAAGGCCTTCGAGTCGAGCGTCTGCGTGACCGAGGCGACGGCCGCGACCTGCTCAGGGTTCAAAGTGTGACCGGCCGAGGCCATGGTCTCCCCTTCGGCGTAAGGGTCGTTATAGGCCACACGCCAAAGCACGCTGGCGTCTTCCTTGACCGTACCCGCTTTGATGAGGGCGTCGACGGCCTGCTGGGCGATACCGAGGCCTTCGACCATCTTGGCGCGATCGGCGGGCTCCTTCTGACCAGCAAGGTAATCAATCACCTGCGCCTGGCGCGGAGCCTTCTTGCGGAGCTTCGCCAGCGTCTCGGCGTCGGGTGCCGCAATGAGCGTCAGCAAGCGGCGCAGGACCGGGCGGACGCCTTTACGCACCGCGGCGGGTAGGACGGTCTCGAGGACCGAGTTCAGGCCGCAGCCGTAGTAGCCCGCCATCCATTCGGCTAGTTTGCAGCAGTCCGGCGTCATCACCGGCTGCTCATGCTCGAGCGATATCACGCTACGGAGCTTAGCGGAAGGCGGCGGCTCGGCCGGATATTTCCAGACCACGCCGATGCTGGTCCGGCCGCCGAGCGGCACCCGGACCAGCTGACCGACCTGCAGGATATCCTTCAGGGCCGCTGGCACCGAGTACGAGTAGGCCCGGGCCCCGCCGTCAAACGGGACCACCTCGGCGACGCCGGGTTCTATTTCTCCGAAGAGATCGGGCACAAGGGGAGGTTCGCCGAAGCGAAGTGGGGATTCAAGCGAGGGTTGCCGACACCGCCTGATTTAGGCTCAGGCGTGGATATCCGTCGTCGGGACGCCGGAATGGGCCGCGATCCGGGCACACATCAAGGCCCAGAAGCAGCCGATGCAATTGGCCACGACCAGCTGGAGGTCGGTAGGCATGCTATAGAAGATGAGCGTACCGGGGAACCAGACGAAGTAGTTCGTGAGCAGATTCGGGAGTACCAGGCGGCGATACCAGCCCGGGCCCATCGCCGCGCGTAGGCGGGCGGTGTCCCAGCCGCAATCCTTCCAGAGGTGCGAGATGGCGTTGAACGGAGCACCGATAAAAATGGTGAAGCCAGCCATATCGACCAACACCTTGAGCAGGACGGTCCGCAGGTTAGCTTCGCTGCCAAACCAGGCGGCCTGCAGGGTGTAGAAGTAACTTACCAGCATCCCCATCAGGGCCCACCAGACCATGCTATGCAGGAGGTCGCGGAAGGGATGCGCCGGACGTAACCCCCGGAAGACCATGCGGAAACACCAAGGAATCAGGCCAGAGGTGATGGCCGTGCAGATCGCGGCAAAGGCCATCGGATTGGCCGCGTTGATGGCACCGATACGATTGAGAGCCGTGGCGACTTCCGGGACGTTATAATACGCCACGACGAGTCCAGCGGCCGCCAACATGATGACGACCAACGGTAGGGCGATATCCCGCAACGCCTTGATGCCGGCGGTCAGGGGAGAGGCGGAAGCATCTCTCATCCGAGGAACTTGCGGAGCAGCTGGTCGATGAGGACCGGGTTGGCCTTGCCCTGCGTGCGCTTCATGATGGGGCCCTTGAGTGCGTTGATGGCCTTCTCGTTGCCGGCGCGGTATTCGGCGATGGATTTCGCCACGGCGGGATCAGCGATGACTTCCTGGACAATCTTCTCAAGTTCACCGGTGTCGCTATTCTGGCGGAGGCCCTTGGCGTCGACGATCGCAGCGGCGTCCTGGCCGGACTTGAACATCTCGGCGAAGACTTCCTTCGCCTGCTGCTTGGAGATCACACCGTCGTCGGTGAGCTTCACCAAGCCGGCGAGCTGGGCAGGCTTAATCGGGCAGGAAGCAAGCGAGACGGGGGTGCTCGCGGACTCGTCGAAGGCACCGGCGGAACCGGACGAAGCGGCAAGGTCGCGGAGGAGGTCGTTGGCGACGAGATTAGCGATGCCTGACGGGTTGGTCGGGTGAGCGGCCACGGCGAGCTCGAACCATTCGGCGAGCGCGCGGTCATTCACGAGCAACGCGGCGGCGGTGTAAGGTAGGCCGAGTTTCTCGACGTAGCGACGCTGGCGGTCGTAGAGGTTTTCCGGAACCAGTTTGGAGAGGCGGGTGACGGTCTCGCGCGAGATCTTCAAAGTCGGGATGTCCGGATCCGGGAAGTAGCGGTAATCGTGGGCGTCTTCCTTGTCGCGGAGAACGTAACCGCGGGCGAGTTCAGCGTTCCAACCGCGGGTCTCCTGGGTAATCGAGCGGCCGGCTTCGAGTTCGCGGATCTGGCGGGCGGTCTCGTAGATGACCGTGTCGCGTACGCTGGAGATCGAGTTGAGGTTCTTGGTCTCGGTACGGGTGCCGAGCTTTTCGACGCCACGGCGACGGACGGAGACGTTGCAGTCACAACGTAGTTGGCCCTTTTCCATATCGCAATCGGCCACACCGGCCTGGGTCAGCATCGCGACGAGCGAGCGCAGGAAGGCTTCGGCTTCGGCGGAGGAACGGAGATCCGGCTCGGTGACGATCTCGAGGAGAGGCACGCCAGCGCGGTTATAATCGACCAGCGAGCCGCTGCCCGCGTGGCTGAGCTTACCCACGTCTTCTTCGAGGTGCGCGTGGTGGATACGGATGAACTTGTGCTCGCCCATCACATTGCGTGAGGCGCCCGGGAGTTCGATTTCGACCTGGCCTCCGACGACGACCGGGAAATCTTTTTGGGTGAGCTGATAGTTCTTTGGATTATCCGGGTAGAAATAGTTCTTACGGTCCCAAGAGCAGTGCTCCGGAACCGAGGCTCCGACGACTAGGCCGAAGAGGATCGATTTCTCGACCGCCTCGCGGTTCACCACCGGCAGCGTACCGGGAAGACCGAGGACGACCGGGTCGACCTGCTCGTTGGGCTCCTTACCGAAGCCCCAAGGGGACGACGCGAACACCTTGGCGCGGGTGTGCAGCTGCACGTGGACCTCGAGGCCGATGACGACTTCCCAATCAGAAAGAGGGGTGCTCATAGGGCGGCTTGCTGGTGGGCGAAACCGTGGGCGGCCTCGAAAAGACGGCCCGCGGCGAGGAGTTTGGCTTCGGAGAGCGGTGCTCCGACGAGATGGAATCCGACCGGAAGGTGGCCAGACTTACCGCAGGGCACCGAGATCGCCGGGAGGCCGGCGAGGTTAGCGGGAATCGTGAAGATGTCCTCGAGGTAGAGCTGCAGCGGATCCGAAGCCTTCTCACCCACCTTGAAGGCAGGCGTCGTGACCGTCGGGGTAAGCAGCACGTCGACACCGGCGAGGGCGGCGAGGTATTCGGCACGGATCTTCGCGCGGGCACGGAGGGCACGGACGTAATAGGCGTCGGCGTAACCGGCGCTGAGCACGAACGTGCCGAGCAGGATGCGGCGCTTCACTTCAGGACCAAAACCCTCGGAGCGACTGGCCGTCATCATCTCGACCGGCGTGCCGGCGGAGGCGGAGCGATGTCCGTAGCGGACGCCGTCATAGCGGCCGAGGTTCGAGGAAGCCTCGGCGGTCGCGACGACGTAATAGGTCGGCACGGCGAGATCGGCGGAAGGCAACTCGACCTCGGAGATTGCGCAACCCTGCGCGCGGTAGAATTCGACCGCGGCGTTGACTGCGGCAGCGACCTCAGGGGCGACACCCTTGCCGAGGAAACCCTTCGGGATGCCGATGCGGAGCTTCTTGGCGTCACCAGCTGGCGTGAGCGCGCGGTCGGACGGGCTGAAGCAGGTCATGTCACGCGCGTCGGCCGAGGCCAACGCGTTGAGGAGGAGTTCGCAGTCTTCGATGCTACGGGCCATCGGACCGATCTGGTCGAGCGACGAAGCGAAGGCCACGAGGCCGAAGCGGGAGATGAGGCCGTAAGTCGGCTTCAGTCCGACCACGCCGCAATGCGAGGCGGGCTGGCGGATCGAGCCACCCGTATCGGAACCGAGCGAGAGCGGCACCAAGCCGGCCGCGAGGGCTGCGGCGCTGCCACCGGAAGAACCGCCCGGGATGCGGGCGAGGTCCCAAGGATTGAACGTCTTACGGATCGCCGAGTTCTCCGTGGAGGAGCCCATCGCGAACTCGTCCATGTTCAGGCGACCGTAGAGAATCGCGCCGGCGGCGCGGAGGCGTTCGGCAACGTGCGAGTCATAAGGCGAGACCAGCGACGCGAGCATCTTGCTCGAGCAGGTGAGCGGCTGACCTTTCACCGCGATGTTGTCCTTGATCGCGACCGGGATACCTTCAAGCGGACCCCTGCCCTGCCCGGCCTTGCGGCGAGCATCAGAAGCGTCGGCCTGCGCGAGCACGTCAGCCTGGTCGAGATGCGTGAAAGCGCCGACCTTATCGTTCACCGCCTGATAACGAGCGATGAGGGCTTCACAAAGGGCGCGGGACGTGAGCGTGCCGGCCGCGAGGCGGCGACCGAGCTCAGCGGCGGAAAGCGTATGGAGCGCGTCAGCCATGGCTTACGATTCGTCGTCCACGACGCGCGGGACGGAGATCTGCCCGTCGCGCGAGGCGGGGGCGATGCGGGTGACGGCTTCGGCGCCAAGGACCGGGCCTGGCTCATCGGAGCGGAGGGCAGCTTCGTTGACGACGCGGGCGTCATCAATCGTCGCGGGCAGATCGGCATCCGCCAACGCCTGGAAGTGGCCCAGGATCTGGTTGAGCTGCGACGAGTAGAGTGCCTTCTCCTCGGCCGTGAGGCTGAGGCGGGCGAGCTTCGCGAGGTGGTCGATGTCGAAACCTTCGGCCATGGGAATCAGCGGCGGACGGTCCAGCCGGCGCCCTTCTCGAGCGTCGCAATGACCACACCGAGGGCTTGGTTGGTTTCTTCGTCGGTGAGCGTGCGGGCCGCGTGGCGCCAGCGGATTTCGAAGGCCAGGCTGCGGTGGCCTTCAGGGAGACCCGGGCCGGTGAAGACGTCGAAGCAGTTGACCGACTCCAGCGCGAACTCCTTGCCAGCGGCCTTGGAGGCGCCTTGGCGGACACGGCTTTCGACTTCGGCGGCGGCGATGTCGAGCGGGACGATGACCGCGACGTCCTTGGTGACGGGCGGGAAAGAGGAGAAGGCTTCGAAGCGCGGGATCTTGCGGGCTTCGGCGAAGGCCGAGCGCGGGAAGCAGACTTCACCGGCGATGACCGAGCTCTTCAGTCCGAGGGAACGCGTCCAGCGGAGATCGAGGACGCCACAGGCGCCTTCCGCGGCGCGGCCACGGTCGACGAGGGTGGCGGCGTGGTCAGCCTGCCAGAGACCGCCGGTGGCGGCGGCGAACGAAAGACGAACCGAAGCGACACCGGCGAGCGCGGCGGCGTCCTGCAGGAAACGCTTGGCGCGGAGAGCGTCGAACGCTTCGCGGGACTTCCAGGAACGCGTCACCGGTTCGGCGACGATCGCGAAGGCGACCGAGATGAATTCGCGCACCGTACCATCGGCCTGCGGACGGAAGACCGTGCCGACTTCGAAGAGACCATGCGGGTCGGCGTGGACCGAGAGATTGAGCGCGAGCGCACCGGCGAGACCCGGGACGAGCGACGCGCGGAGGTGCGTCTGTTCGGCCGTCAGCGGATTATCCATCGCGACCAAGGCGGCCTTGTCGGCGCCGAGCGTGCGTTCGAGTTCCGCCGCGTCGCGGAGCGAGTAGTGGCAGCACTCCGTGAAGCCGGCGCCCACGAGGCGGGCCGAGATTTCGCGGGTGAAGACGGACGTCAGCGCATCTTCGTCGCCCGGGAGCGGGGCGATCGGACGGCCGGCGGGTACCTTATCGGTGCCATGGATGCGGATGAATTCCTCAACCAGGTCGATGGGACGGGTCACGTCGGAACGGAACGAAGGCACCAGCACCGAAAAACCGGCGGCGGAAGGCTTCACCGTGAAACCCAGACGAGCAAAGGCCGCGTTGACGTCGGCATCAGCAATCGGCGTACCGAGTTTCGCGGCGACATAGCCAGCGGGCAGCTCGATGGTCACGTCGGCACGTGGAGGTTTGCCCACGGCGACAGCGGGTCCAGCCACCTGGGCGCCGGCGAGTTCGATGAGGAGGTCCGTGGCGAGGCGCGAGGCGAGCTCGACGCCGGCTGGATCCACGTCACGGGCGAAGCGATGGGAAGAGTCGGTCGACACGCCGATACGGCGAGCGACGCGGCGGATTTCGCCGGGGCGGAACCAAGCGGCTTCGAGGAGGACTTCGGTCGTGGATTCGGTCACGCCGGAATCGACGCCACCCATCACGCCGGCGACGACGAGCGGGCGCTGGGCGTCAGCGATGACGCAGACGCCGGTCTCGAGCTTCACCTTCTTGCCGTCGAGCAGGACGATCTCTTCGCCTTCGCGGGCCGGGCGGGCTTCGATGCCTTCGGAGACCTTCTTCGCGTCGAACGCGTGGAGCGGCTGGCCCAGTTCGAGCAGCACCCAGTTCGTGATATCGACCACGTTATTGATCGGACGGAGGCCGGCGGCCTCGAGGTCGCGGCGGAGCCATTCCGGACTCGGGCCGACCTTCACGTTCTTCAGCGTGCGCAGCGTGTAGTAAGGACAGAACTCGGAGGACGAGCGGACGAACTTCACCGCGTCGGCGGCGGAAGGCGCGGACGCGAAGCCCGCGGCGGTCTTCACCGCGAGCGGCTTGAGCGTCAGACCCAAGGCGGCGGCGAGGTCTCGGGCGACGCCGCGAATGCCGAGGCAATCGCCGCGGTTCGGCGTAACCGAGATTTCAAGCACCGTATCCGGCGCGCCGAAAAGGGCATTGAGCGGCGTGCCGAGGGCCGGCTGGCGCGGCGTCAGGATAAGCAGACCGTCCTCGCCCTTACCGAGACCGAGTTCTTCGGAGGAGCACATCATGCCCGCCGAGTCGACGTCGCGGAGCTTCGAGACCGAGATCGCGAAACCGCCTGGCATCACCGTACCCGGGAGAGCGACCGGCACGCGGTCACCCGCCTTGAAATTCTTGGCGCCGCAGACGATCTGGCGGATGGCGCCATCGCCCACGTCGACTTGGCAGACGCTGAGACGATCGGCCTTCGGGTGTTTGTCGAAAGACTTAATCTCGCCGACCACCACCAGCGGCAGAGGCGCGAGACCGAAGGTCGTAACCGACTCCACCTCGAGGCCGAGCATCGGGAGCACTTCCGCGACGCGGTCGGCGGTGACGCCGGCGAGGTCGAGGTGACGGGAGAGGGCTTGGAAAGAGACTTTCATGGCTTAGGCGAACTGGCGCAGGAAGCGCGTGTCGTTGTTGTAGAAGTGGCGGATATCGTCGATGCCGTGGACCAGCATCGCGATACGTTCGAGGCCGAGGCCGAAGGCGAGGCCTGACCATTCGTTCGGATCGAGGCCGCAGAGTTCGAGCACCTTCGGGTCGACGAGGCCGCAGCCCATAATCTCGAGCCAGCGATTGGAGAGGCGGCCCAGGTTAGGCGAGCGGAGGTCCATCTCGAAGGACGGTTCCGTGAACGGGAAGAAAGACGGACGCAGGCGGATCTCGGCGTCGGCGCCGAAGGTCTCCTTCACGAAGAAGTCGAGCACGCCGCGGAGATCGGCGAGCGTCACGTTACGGTCGATCCAGAGCCCTTCGACCTGGTGGAAGTTGGCGGAGTGCGTCGCGTCGACCGCGTCGCGGCGGAAGCAGCGGCCCGGGGCGACGATACGGAACGGCGGCTTACGCGAGAGCATCGTGCGGACCTGCACGCTGGACGTGTGCGTGCGGAGGAGGATCGCCTCGTCGGCCTTGCGGGGAGCGTCGGCGGAGCGGAACGCCTTCGGCATGTAGAGCGTATCCTGCATATCGCGGGCCGGGTGATCGGCCGGCGTGTTGAGCGCGTCGAAGCAATGCCACTCCGTCTCGACCTCGGGGCCGTCGGCGACGACGAAGCCGAGCTTACGGAAGGAAGCCAGGATACGTTCGCGCGTGCGGGAAAGCGGATGCAGCGAGCCCGCCGGAGCGTCGGGGCTCGGGAGGGTCGGGTCGACGGAGGCGCCGAGAGCGGCAGCAATCTCGGCGTTCTCGACCTTGACGAGGAGTACGGCGAGGAGTTCCTCGACGGACTTCTTTGCCTCGTTGATGAGCTTGCCCACAACCGGGCGTTCTTCCTTCGAAAGGGTGGCCATCCCCTTCATCACCTGGGTCAGGGAGCCATTGGGGCCGACGACGCGCGCCTTGAAGGCTTCGAGCTCGGCGCGGGTGGCGACGGCGGAGGCTTCTTGGGTGGCGGCGGCGACGAGTTGGGCGAGCTGCTGCTGCATGGATTGATTTGTGTGTTGGAGGGGGTAATCGGCAAGCGAAAGCACCTTAAAACAAAGAAGCCCCGGAGGGCCGGGGCTTCGTGAAGGGACGTTAAGTCGTCTTAGACGAGAGCGGCCTGGGCCTTCTTGACGATCGCTTCGAAAGCGGGGGCGTCATGGATGGCCAGTTCGCTCAGATTCTTACGGTCCATCGTGATGTTGGCCTTTTTCAGACCAGAGATCAGACGGCTGTAGGAAATGCCGAGGGGACGGCAGGCGGCGTTGAGACGCACGATCCACAGCTGACGGAACGTCGACTTGTTCTTGCGGCGGTCGCGATAAGCGAACTTCTGCGCGCGCTGAACGGCCTCGAGGGCGTAGACGTACAGACGGGATTTGTTTCCGAAGTAGCCCTTAGCGGCTTTGATCGCGCGCTTCTTTCGGGCCTTGGTGGCCGGGCCATTGGTTGCTCTAGGCATGTTGGTATTTGGTTTTGGTTTTGGTTAGATGGCCTCGGGGTCGCCTTAATGAACACCCGTTCGGCCAAAAAGTGGACGCCGGTTTAGGCGAAAGGCATGCTGGCCAGCATCTTCTTCTCGAAGCCGGAGTCGACGCGCTTGGACTTGTTGGCGCGACGGCGCTGCTTGCGGGATTTGGAGCTCAACAGGTGGCGTCCGTTAGGGGAACGGCGCATCACTTTGCCGGAACCGGTCACCTTGAAGCGCTTGGAGACTGACTTGCGGGTCTTTTGCATGGCGGAAAGGGTCGGAACAAAGGGCGTCCGGGGGGACTTGTAAAGGGGAAAGGGCCGCTGGAGCGGAGATGGGCTCACTTTGTGCAGGGCGGCGGATCGGCCTGGCCGTTTGACAATCCCGCCCAAGCCCGCTCCCCTGCCCTGAACTCAATCCTTAAAACCATGCTTTCCCTAGGAAAAAAGCCTAAACTGACCTTCAAAGTAGACGCCCTGGTGGACGGAAAGCCCGTCCATGGGCCATTTGGCGCCCTCCTGGACGGCCCGACCATCGTTTCCGTGTACATGCGCAACAACACGTCCGCCTGCGATAAACAGGCCGCCGAGATGGATAAAAACGAGAAAGCCATTGTTAGACAAGGGTTTAGGCTGATTGCGGTCTCCCGGGACACCTGCGCCTCCCATACCAAGTACGCCGCCAAGCATGGGTATAAGTTCACCTTGGTCGCGGACCCCGAGGACCTCTTCTCTCAGGCCCTCGATGCCATCGTCGAGAAATCCATGTATGGTAAGAAGTACCTCGGCCCCCTCCGGGCCGCCTACCTTTTCGACGGCGATGGCAAACTCGTGGGCGTCGTCCCCAAGGTCGAGGCCGCCGCCCACGGCAAGCAGCTGCTCGAAGCGATCGCCGCCACGAAGTAAACGGACGGTGCGCAGGGCGCGGCGGGGATAATCGGTGCTTGAACCATCGGCGACAAACGGGGAGTTTATCCGCCAGACACCTCCGCAGTACCTAATGCCTTCGCCCTATCGTCCTAAAAGTCCCCGCCCGAAGAATAACGCGGGACAGAATCGCGGCAACTTCCGCAAAGAAGACAAAGGTCCGAAGCGCAACGACCGCATCCGCGCGACCGAAGTGCGCGTCATCTCGCCCAAGGGTGAGATGATGGGCATCATGCCCACGCAGCAGGCGCTCGACCTCGCCCGCGAATTCGGCGTCGACCTGATCGAGATCGCCGCGACTGCCGTTCCGCCGGTCTGCAAACTTCAGGAATACGGCAAATACCTCTACGAAGAAGCCAAGAAGAATAAGCACCAGAAGACCGCGACAAAAGTTAAGGAGATCAAACTGCGCCCGCGTATCGATGTGCATGACCTCTTCATCAAGGTCCGCCGGGCTGAGAACTTCCTCTTCCACGGCCACAAAATCAAACTGCTGCTCCAGTATCGCTACCGCGAGCTCGAGCACCCGGAGATTGGTATCGCCACCATCACCAAGGCCATCGAAGCGCTCTCGCACATCAGTACGCGCGACAACGAGCCCAAGCGGAGCGGCCGCGCGATTGTCGTCGGTCTCACGCCCGTCCAGCAGAATAAGCGCAAGCTCGTGCACAACGAGACTCCGGGCGAAGAAGACGGCGAGGATGACTCCTCGGTAGACAACGGCGAGAATGACGCCGAATAAGAACGTGCGGCGCTTAGCAGCGATACTTCTGCTGCTCAGCGTCGGTGCGCTACTTTCCGCGGCCTCGACCGATTATTACCTCGGTGAGTCGGTGCGACAACTGGGCCTCCGCGACGCCTCGCGCCAGGTGAGCGATGGCCGCAGCTCCGAACGTTACCTCTCGCGCGGCGGCATCTCCCTCTACGCAGAATACAGCAAGGACTTCGTCCTCATCGACGGCGTGAAGGTATTGCTCGACGACGCGATTGGCTCACAGCGCAGCCACCTCACCGTCTCCAAACGAGATTACGACAAGGTCTTCGTGCCGCTGTTTTGGGACCTGCCGAAGGACCCCGTCCGCCGCATCGTCCTCGACCCAGGCCACGGCGGCAAGGACACCGGCAAGGTGAACGGGCCTTACAAATACAACGAGAAGGCCGCCACGCTCGACACCGCCGCCCGCCTGAAGATTCTGCTCGAGAAGCAGGGCTTCGAGGTCGTGTTCACGCGGACCAAGGACGTCTTCGTGGACCTCGACGACCGCCCGGTCATCGCTACGAACGCCAAGGCGGACCTCTTCATCAGCCTTCACTACAACGCTGGTCCCGCCGGCGACACCAGCAGCGACGGCATCGAGACCTACTGCCTTACCCCTGCTGGCCAGAAATCGACGAATGCGGGTAAGGCCAAGTCGACCACTGGCGTCGAACCGGGGAACCGTTTCGATACCGCCAACATGGCGCTCGCCTGGGGCATCCAGCGGCGCTTGGTGAAGAGCACTGGGGCCGATGACCGCGGCGTCCGACGGGCCCGCTTCGCCGTCCTGCGCACCCTCTCCTGCCCGGGCGTCCTCATCGAAGGAGGTTTTATGTCGAGCCGCAAGGAAGGTGCCCTGATCGCCGACGCGGCCTATCGTCAGAAGATCGCCGAGGCCGTGGCGGCCGGCATCGTGGATTACGCGGTCCGGGCTCGTCCGGCCGCAAAATAAGCCAAGGCGGACGGACTGGCCGTCTTTTCCCCCAAAATCCGCTTGCCAACTGGTCCGGCGGACGGTTCGTTACACCTTCCCATCGGCCCGCTGGCATGTGTCAGCGGAGCCTCCGAAGGGAAAACCAAAAAACCAACCAAACCCTGGAAACGTCCTCCGCGACGGCCAGGACAAACAGTCAAAACAACATGAGCCTAATGGAAAAACTGCTCGCCGAATCCAATTTCGGCGCGCTCAAGCAACACTCCGTGATCAACGCCACGGTCACCGAAATCCGCGAAGACAAGTTCGTCGTCGTCGACATCAACGGCAAATCCGAGGGTTTCATCCCCCAGGGCGAATTCCCCGACATGGCCGAAGTCCAGGTCGGCATGCAGCTCGAGGTCTACCTCGAGAAGCTTGAGAACAAGGATGGCACCCCGACCGTCTCCTACGATCGCGCCCTCCAAATCCGGAAGTGGGAAAGCATCGAAGCCAATTGCCAGGAAGGTTCCATCGTCCAGGGCCGCGTTAAGTCCATCGTCAAGGGAGGCCTCATCGTCTCCGTCGGCGTCGACGCATTCATGCCGTCCTCCCAGATCGACGTCAACCCCCCCAAGAACCTCGAACAGTTCGTGGGCCAGACCTTCGACTTCAAAATCATCAAGATCAACAAGGAGAAGAAGAACCTCGTCGTCTCCCGTCGCGAACTCATCGAAGAACAGCGCGGCGAAAGCCGTCGCAAGCTCCTCGAGGAGGTCAAGCCCGGCGTCGTCCGTCGCGGTATCGTCAAGAACATCACCGACTACGGCGCGTTCGTGGACCTCGACGGTCTCGACGGCCTGCTGCACGTGACCGACATGAGCTGGGGCCGCATCGGCCACCCGAGCGAAGTCGTCAAGGTGGGCGAAGAAATCACCGTCATGGTGGTCGAAGTCGACCGCGAGCGCGAACGCGTCTCCCTCGGCCTCAAGCAGACCCAGCCCAATCCTTGGGAAGGCATCGAGAAGCGCTACCCCGTCGGCCAGAAGGTCCACGGCAAGGTCGTCAACCTCGTCGCCTACGGTGCGTTCATCGAGATCGAAGGCGGCGTCGAAGGCCTCGTCCACGTCTCCGAGCTCTCCTGGACCAAGCGCGTCCAGAAGCCGTCGGACATCCTCAAGGTCGGCCAGGAAGTCGACGCGGTCATCCTCAACTTCAACAAGGAAGAACAGAAGATCTCGCTCGGCATCCGCCAGCTCGAAACCAATCCATGGGAAAAGGTCCGCCACAACTACCCCGTGGGCGCTCGCGTCCGCGGCAAGGTGCGCAACCTCACCAACTACGGTGCGTTCGTCGAACTGGAAGATGGCATCGACGGCATGGTGCATGTGTCCGACATGAGCTGGACCCGCCGCATCAACAACCCGGCCGAAGTCATGAAGAAGGGCGACGACGTGGAAGCCATCGTGCTCGACGTCGATGTCGACCAGCAGCGCATCTCCCTGGGCGTCAAGCAGACCCAGACCGATCCGTGGTCCGAAATCGACCGCAAGTACCGCATCGGCGACCTCGTCACCGGCAAGGTCTCCAAGATCGCGAACTTCGGCGCCTTCATCGAACTGTCCGACGAAATCGACGGCCTCGTGCACGTCTCCCAGCTCGCCGAACAGCGCGTTGAGAACGTCAAGGACGTCGTCAAGGTCGGCCAGGATGTCACCGCTCGCGTCATCAAGATCGACAAGGAAGACCGTCGCATCGGTCTCTCGATCAAGGCCGCGAACTACGACGCCGAACGCCTCCAGGCGGAAATCAGCAGCTACGATCGCATCAAGGGCCCGTCCACCGGCGGCGCCCCGGCCCCCGCGGCCGGCGGTTCGTCCTCCTCGTCGTCGGGCAGCGGAGACTTCAACAGTCTCGGCGACCTTCTCGACAAGGCCGGCAACTAAGCCGTCCTTCACAGGAACCAAACAGACCCCGGGTAACCGGGGTCTTTTTTTGTGCCCAATCGCAGGCTACCCGACTAACCTGACGGCATGGTTCCGTTCCAGGGATACGGCCGACTGACGCGCAGCACCACGCTGGCGCTGCTGACGGCGTCCGTGATTCTCTTGGCGGAGTGGGCGGACCTGCTCCCGGACAACGTGATGCTGGCCATCCGGACGGGCTGCCAGATCTACGTCCTGCTGCGCGTGATGCGGGCCCGCATCTCCCCCGCCTATCTGCTGCTCTGGGGGCCGCTGGTCTGGTTCTTCCCCCTAGCCACCGCTCTGCTCTTCTTCCTGTTCGGCGGCCGCAAGCACTCCTCCCTCGCCGACGCGAAGAAGGAAGTGAACCGGGTGGCCTGGCGACTCAGCGAGGAGCCGGATTTCGGCGGCAACCGCTTCCACCTGCTGGGCGACCGGCACGGACGCGAAACCCTCGAGGAACTGCGTCGGCAGATCAAGGGAGCGAAGCGCCGCATCAGCCTTTCGACCTACATCCTCAGCGACGATGCCGTCGGACGTGAGATCGTGAGCCTGCTGACCGCACGTGCCAAGGAAGGCCTCGAGGTCCGCCTGCTCGTCGACGCCATCGGCAGCTTCGGCATCCCGCTGCGCCTGTGCCGCCCGCTCCGCCGCGCCGGCGGGAAAGTGGCCCGTTTCAATCCGGCCTTGCCGACCCAAGGCAAAGGCTCGGCCAATTGGCGCAACCACCGCAAGATCGCGGTCTTCGATGGCACCTTCGCCGTGATCGGCGGACAGAACCTTGGCCTGCGCTACATGGGCGACAAGCCCTCCAACCGTCGCTTCCGCGACTGCTCCTTCCTCATCGAAGGGCCGACCGCGGCCGCAATCGAACGCGTCTTCATCGCCGACTGGTGTCAGGCCACCGACGAGACCCCAATGAGTTTCGCCACGCTGCTGCGCGAACGCTCGCCCAAGGTCGGCGAAGCGCGCGTCGAGATCATCTCCTCCGGCCCCGACTGCGAGGCCGATCCGCTCTGGGAGGCCTACGTAAAGCTGTTCTCCGACTGCAAACGTTCGATCACGGTCGTCACGCCCTACTTCGTCCCCGATCGCACGCTCTTCACGCTGCTGGTCACCGCCGCCCATGCGGGCCGGCACGTGAAGATCATGGTACCGCGCCGCTCGGACCATCGCCTGCTCGACCTCGCCCGCCGCTGGCACCTCCGCACGCTGCGCGAGGCCGGGGCGGAGATCCTTTTCTTCAAGCCCGACGTGCTCCACGCCAAGCTCGTGATCGTCGACGAGGAGCATCTGGTTGTCGGCTCGGCGAACCTCGACATGCGTTCGCTCTTCCTGAACTACGAGATTGGCGCGATCGTGCGCGACCCGGCGGCGGTCGCCGAAGTCGGCACCCTCATCGCGGGCTGGGAGACGGAATCCACGCGCTTCACCGAGGATCTCTACCGGCGCAGCCGCACGCTAACCGGCCGGATCATCGAAGCGGTCTCGAAGGTGATCTCGCCGCTCCTCTGATCAGCCCAGGAAGGCGTGTAGGCGGACCGCCAGCCCGGTATCAGGCAGCAGGAAGCCGTCGTGTCCGGCGTCCGTTACGACCTCATGGTAGGCGGCGTTGACGCCGACCGCGGTGGCCGCGGCAAGGAGCATGCGCAGCTCGCTCGTCGGATAGAGCCAGTCGCTGGAGAAACCGATCGCGAGCACATCCGGACCATCCTGCGTGAAGAGCGTGCCGGACGAAGCGCGGGCGGTCATATCGAAGCGGTCGACGGCGCGGGTGATGCGCAGCCAGCTGTTGGCGTCGAAGCGCTGGACGAAAGCATTGCCCTGGTGTTCGAGGTAGCTTTCGACCTGCCAGTGCACGGCATCGCCGGCACCGGCGCCCGGGACCTTGGCGCGCCCGAACTTCTGCTCGAACGAAGCGGAGGAAAGATAGCTGATGTGCGCGATCATGCGGCCGACGGCCAGGCCGGAGTCAGGCCCTTCACCGGGGGCGTAATGACCGCCGCGGAAATTCGGGTCGCGCTCCACGCAGGCGCGGGAGACGGCATTGAGGGCGATCGCCATCGGCGACTGGCTCAGGCCGGCGGCCAGCACGGCGATCCGGCCGACCTCGGCCTGGTAGTCGGCGCACCAGATCAGGGCCTGCATGCCGCCCATCGAGCCGCCGACGACGGCATGGAGCTTGGTGATGCCGAGATGACGGACCACCAAGCGCTGGGCACGGACGATATCGCCCAAAGTGATCTCCGGGAAATAGCCGCCGTAGGGCTTACCCGTGCGGGGGTCGGTCGAGAGCGGGCCGGTCGAACCGCGGCAGCCGCCGATGCAATTCACGCCGATGACGAAGAAGCGGTCGGTGTCGATGGCCTTGCCCGGGCCGACGAAGCAATCCCACCAGCCCGGCTTGCGATCCTCGGCCGAGTAGCGGCCGGCGACATGATGGTCTCCGCTCAGGGCGTGCGGGACCAGGATGGCGTTCGACTTATCAGGCAGCAGGGTCCCATAGGTCTCGTAGCGCAGCGTCACCGAGGGCAGCTCGCCGCCCAGCTCGAGCTTGAACGGCTCGGGCGAGACGAAGTCCCGGAACGAGACCGGGCAGAGCTCGCGAGCGGAGGTCGAATTTGCCGGACAGTCGGACATGGACGCATCCAGCCAAACCAGACCCGGGCGGGAGGCAAGTGGCCATTCGTTGTTGCCTCGTCATAAACGACCCCAAACCTACGGGACATGTCCCAAGGCCACCGCCATGAGGAAGGTTGTTGCGGGGAGGGCTCCGGAGATCGCATCGAAGCGGCCGTCCTCCGCATGAAGGAGAAGGCCATGCGGGTCACCTCCCCTCGCCTGGTCATGCTCAAGGTCCTCGCGGCGGCCAAACACCCTCTGAGCGCCGAGCAGGTCCATGAAGCCGCCGGCGACGACAAGGTGGACCTCGTCACGATCTACCGAAGCCTCGGCGCCATGGACGACGCCGGCATCGTCCAGCGTCACCCGCTCGAACGCGGCCGCAGCCTCTACGCCCTGGTCTCACCGGGACACCACCATCACCATGTTATCTGCCGCCGCTGCGGCCGGATCGACCGCCTGCCCGGTTGCGACACCTCGCGCCTCGAAGCCGCCGCCCGCACCAAGGGCTATGCCGAACTGACCCATATCATGGAGATCTACGGCATCTGCCCGACCTGCACCCAATCTTCCCATGCCTGATTTCCCTCGTACCGCTTTCCTTCTCGGCGCCGGCCTCGGCACGCGCCTGCGTCCGCTCACCGAAAACTGCCCCAAGCCCCTCCTGCCGATCGGCGGACGGCCGATGATCGTCCAGGCGATGGAGAAGCTCCATGCCGCCGGCACGCGGCTTTTCATCATCAACACGCACCACTGCCCCGAAGCGTGGACGCTCGCCTTTCCTTCCGGTCGCTTCGGCGACGCCGAGGTGAAGCTCGTGCATGAGCCCGTGCTGCTCGAGACCGGCGGCGGCCTCGCGAACATCGCCGGCCTGCTCGGCGAAGACGACAAGGACCTGATCATCTGGAACGGCGACATTCTCTCCGGCTGCGATATCGCCGCGGCCTACGCGCATCACCAAGCCAACGGCGGAGCTGCCACGCTCGTCGTCCGCGAACAAGGCCCGAACCGCAACGTCCGCATCACCGACGAAGGTTTCGTGACCGACCTGCGCGACCGCCTCGGCAAGGCCGACCCCTCCTACCAGTACACCGGCATCTGCGTTGTCACCAAGGCCTTCGTCCAAAGCGTCCCGGCCGCGATCGAATCGCTGGTCGAACATTTCCTCCGTCGCCTCCAGGCCGAACCCAACAGCATCCAGGGCTTCCTCGATGCCTCCGCAAGCTGGCACGACCTCGGTACCGTCGAGGAATATCAGGCCGTGAAGGCCGAGCAGGAGAAGCCCGTGCGCGGCGCAATCTCCCCTGCCGACGCCGCCAAGGTGCATGGCTACGAACTCACCGCGGGCGGCGCCGTCCTCAAGGGCGGTTCCGGCCGCAAGTTCCACCGCATGCGCAATGCCGCGGGCGAGTCCGCCGTGCTGTGCGTCTACGATGATTCGCGTCCGGAGAACCAGCTCTATGGCGCCATCGCAGGCGTGCTGCGCGACAAGATCGGCGTCCAGGTCCCGCAGGTCCTCGCCGAAGACAAGGCCGCCGGCGTGCTCGCCCTCGAAGACCTCGGCGACACCGACCTCTGGTCGCTCGCGCAGGGCAAAGATTTCCCGTGGGCGCCCGTCGCCTCGGCGCTCGAACAGGTCGCCGGCATCCATCGCCTCGGCGTCGACGCCTTCGCCGGCTCCGGCATCACGCTCATGGAAGCCTTCGGCCCGAACCTCTACCAGTGGGAGCGCCAGTACTTCCAGGACAACGCGCTCGGCGGCCGCAAGCCGGACCGCGCCGTCGCCGACGAGATGGCCTCGCTCGCCAAGGAACTCATGGGTCAGCCCGTCGTCACGATTCATCGCGACTTCCAGTCGCAGAACATCATGGTGCGCGACGATTCCGCCTGGCTGGTCGACCTGCAGGGCCTCCGCCATGGCTGCATGTTCTACGACTTCGCCTCGCTCGCCTTCGATCCTTACCTCACGCGCAATGACATGGACCTATGGCGCATCGAGATCGAGGACCATGCCCGCGAAGTCTCCGGCTGGAAGGGTTCCAGCGACGAGTTCTCGCACCTCTTCCACGTCGCCGCTACGCAGCGTCTCCTGCAGGCCTGCGGCGCCTACGGTTTCCTCGGCCACAAGAAGGGCCGTCCGGAATACCTCGCGCACCTGCCACAAGGCCTGCGCAACCTGACGATCGCCGCCTCCCTCTGCGGGAAGCGACGCATCGCCAAACTGGCGGAAGAGCTCGCGGGCGCCCCGGCGAAGGTCAGCCGTTGACCTTGTCGTCGAGGAAGCGGACGACCTCGTCTTCGGTCATGCGCACCTGCTCCAGCGTGTCGCGGTCGCGGACCGTGACGCCGGCGCCCTTCTCGATGGTGTCGAAGTCGATCGTGATGCCGAAAGGCGTGCCGATCTCGTCCTGGCGGCGGTAGCGGCGGCCGATGGCGCCGGCGGCGTCGTAGAAGACGTTGTGGCGCTTCTTCAGGCGGCGGTAGAGGGCCTCGGCGCGTTCGACGAGCTCGGGCTTGTTCTTCACCAGCGGGAAGATCGCGGCCTTGAACGGAGCGACGCGGGCCGGCAGGCGGAGCACGACGCGCTTCTCACCTTCGACCTCGTCCTCATGATAGGCCGTGGTCAGGAGGGCGAGGAAGACGCGGTCGACGCCGACGGACGGCTCGATGACGTGCGGGATATAGCGGGCCTTGGCGACCTCGTCGAACCAGTCGAGTTTCTGACCCGAGACGTTGCTGTGCTGGGTCAGGTCGAAGTCGCCGCGGGCGGCGACACCCTGGAGTTCCTGCACGCCGAAGGGGAACTCGAACATAATGTCCGTGGTGCCCTTCGAATAGTGGGCAAGCTTCTCGGTCGGGTGCGGGTAGAGGGAGAGCTTGGCGCGCGGGATGCCGATGGACTCGAACCAGGCCAGGCAGCTTTCAATCCAATCCTTGTGGGCCGTGGCCCAATCGGAAGCGGGTGAGATGAAATACTCGATCTCCATCTGCTCAAACTCGCGGGAGCGGAAGATGAAGTTGCGCGGATTGATTTCGTTGCGGAATGCCTTGCCGATCTGGGCGATGCCGAAAGGCAACTTCACGCGGCCGGTGTCGACGACGTTCTTAAAGTTGATGAAGATACCCTGCGCAGTCTCTGGACGGAGGTAGGCGGTGGCGGAGGCGTCCTGCATGGCTCCGACGTAAGTCTGGAACATCATGTTGAACGAGCGGGGCGGCGTGAGCGAACCCGGCTTGCCCGTGGCGGGCGAGGGGATGAGCGCATGCTCCTCGGTCGTAGACTCGGTGTAATCCTTGAGTACGACCGGCTCGAGCGCACCCTGCTTGGCGAGCTTACGCTTCATGTCGTTAGCCATCTCGTCGGCCTTGGCCTGCATGCCGTCGTCCTCAAGGACCGAGACGTAGCCGATGGTCTCGCCAGCGACGCGCACGGGGGCGAAGAAGAGCTGGTCGGCACGGTAGCGCATCTTCGACTCCTTGCAGTCAACGAGTGGGTCGGTGAAATTGTCGATGTGGCCCGAGGCCTTCCAGGTTGTCGGGTGGTGGATGATTGAGGAGTCGAGGCCGACGATGTCATCGCGGCGGTGGACGAAGTCCTGCCACCAGGCCTGCTTGATGTTGTTCTTCAGTTCGACGCCGAGGGGGCCGTAATCGAAGAAGCCGTTGAAGCCGCCGTAGATGTCGGAGGAAGGGAAGACGAACCCGCGGCGTTTGCACAGGTTGATGATGGATTCCATCTTGTCGGTCGGGTCGGCCATGGCTGGTAAGGGCCCACACCTATCCCCGCTCCGGGGGTCCGCCGCAAGCCTGTTCCCTCAGCGAGGGCGCGGCTCGGTGGTCAGGCCGGCCGCTTTCTTGGACCACGTCCGGGCCGCCTCGGAGACCGCACGGAAGAGCTCGGAGAATTCCGCCGAGGCGGCGTTTAAGCGGGTCTGCGAACCTTCAAGGGAAGCGGAAAAGGAGGCCAGAGCCGCGCCGGCATCGGCGAGGCTAACCTGCAGGAGAGCCAATGTGTCGTCGTCCATCTTGCGGTCGGCCTGCTCGACTGCTGTGCGCAGGCGGGCGCAGGCGGCGATCAGCCGGGCGCTCTGCGCGTCCAGTCTGCCGTCGCCGGTCGCCTCGAGGACCGCGCCGGTGCGACGCACAATCATCGCGGAAAAACGGGCGGCCCGCGCAGGGTCGGTCGCGTCATGGAAAGCGTCTAAGTCGCGCTCCAGTTCCGCCGCGATGCCTACTAGGTCTTTTTCCGCAAGGTCCTCGAGCTGCTGGACGAAACCGGCGATTTTGCTCTGCAGATGCGTGCCGAGCGGAGGAATCTCGTCGGCGGCCAAGGGCGCGGTCGGAGCCGGCGCGGACGCATCCCAGATCAGTTCGACCTGCAGCATGCCGGAAGCGG
Source organism: Verrucomicrobiota bacterium (assembly GCA_026397955.1). Classification (GTDB taxonomy): domain Bacteria; phylum Verrucomicrobiota; class Verrucomicrobiia; order Opitutales; family UBA953; genus UBA953. The sequence goes on from JAPLTV010000014.1 coordinate 26,251, forward strand.
GGCTCACCGATACGAGTCGGGCCCGCAGTCCTTTGGCGACTTCGGCGCGCAGGCGGTCGCCGCGCAGGCGATCGGCGAAGCCGCGATCTTCCAAGGTCTCCGGATCGAGGATGAGCCGGACGACCGGTCGCAGGCGACCTTCGCCGTCGGCGTCGAGGCCGATGGAACTTACCTGCCCTACCGTGACGCCCTGGACGCGGACAGGCGTGCCGGAAGAGATACCTTCGACGGAGAAGGAAGGACGGAAGACGACGGGGACGAGCGGAGCGGACCACGCGCGCCACCAAGAATAGCCCGACCAAAGCACGGCCACGCCGAGGACGGCCAGCATCACGCCTCCGAGGGCGCGACGACTCATCCGGCGGATTGAGGATAGCTGCCCAACCACTTCACCACTTCGCAGCGACCCTTGAGCTCGGTGACGGCGGCCTGCACGGCCGTGGTGTCCCAGTGACCCGGGAAATCGATGAAGAAGAGATACTCCCAGGCGCGACGATGGCTCGGGCGGGATTCGATGCGGATCAGATTGATGCCGCGGTCGGAGAAGGCGGCCAGCGCACCTTGGAGGGCGCCCGGCTCATGCTTGAGCGTGAGCACCACGCTCGTGACCTCGTCCTTGGCGCCGACGGTGTTGGCGGCCTTGGCGATGACGAAGAAGCGTGTGGCATTGTCACGGCGATCCTGGATGCCTCGGGCAAGAATGGGGACGCCGCGGGATTCGGCGGCGGTCGCGGAAGCGACGGCGGCCTGACCTTGCGGGTCACGAGCGATGATCTCCACGGCGGCAGCGGTGCTGTCGGTCTCGACGAGCGCGGCACCCGGGACATGGCGGGAGAGCCAGCCGCGGCACTGCGCGAGGGCGATGTCCTTCGAGAGGACCTTCTTCACCTGATCGAGGGGGCCTTGGCCAACGAGGCACTGCTCGACGGAAAGCGTGACTTGGGCCACGACCTTGAGTTCGGATTCGGCGAGCAGGTCAAGCGAGTGGCTGACGACGCCTTCGGTCGAGTTCTCGACCGGCACGACGCCGTAGGAGGCTTCGCCGGATTCGACCGCGGCGAAGATGTCGCCGATGGCGCGCAACGGGAGCGACGGCACGCTCGTGCCGAAGGCGCGGATCTGCGCTTGCTGGGTGAAGGAGCCTTCTGGCCCAAGGTAGGCGACCGGGTTGGCCATCTGGGCGCCGATGGAAAGAGAGATGATCTCGCGGTAGACCGCGCGGAGTCCGGAGGCCGGGATCGCCGGGGCGGCTTCGGTGATAGAACGGAGCAGCTGTTCCTCGCGCTGCGGAGCGTAGACCGGCGCGCCGGACTTCAGCTTCGCTTCGCCGATGGCACGGGCCACCTGCAAGCGCTCTCCGAGCAGCTTGAGGATCTCGCGGTCGATACGATCAACCTCGCGGCGGTGCTCTTCGAGGCTCATTCGGCAAGCTTCTCGTCTTCGGGCGGGGCCTCCGTCGCGACCGCGGCGGAAGACTGGTCTTCCAGCGGCAGGCCGACTTCGGAATCGCCGACTTCGACCGGGGTGGTCGCACGGGTGATCCATTCGGAAATCTGGGCGGGCGAAAGGACGTCGGAGGCCGGGAGTTCGCCGAGCGAACGCAGGCCGGTGAAATCGAGGAACTTGTCGGTCGTGCCGTACTGAATCGGACGACCCGGGAGATCGGCGCGGCCGGTGACGGCGACGAGCTCGAGTTCGAGCAGACGATTCAGGGCGCTATCGACGGAGACACCACGGATGGCTTCCATCTCCGAGCGGGTGACCGGCTGGCGATAGGCGACGATCGAGAGCGTCTCGAGCGAAGCGGGGCTGAGGCGTTGCGGACGCGGCTCACCGCGGAGGAGGCGGACCCAATCGGCGTAGGCCGGAGAGATCACCAGGCGGAACCCTTCGGGACCCTGCAGGATCCGGCAGGCGTCATTAGCGTCACGCATCTCGGCTTCAAGGGCGTCGACCGCTTCGCGGATCTGGGTGGCCGTGAGCAGCGTGGGAACCTGGTCGATGATGTCCTGGATCACTTCCTGGACGGGCTGAGCCGCGGGCACGATCGTGGGTTCGCCGGCTCCTTCGAGCAGGTCGGGCTGGCGCTCGGCGGCCGCCTGGGCGTGGTAGCGCTGCACGACCTTCTGGATGTCCTTGATGGACACCGCCTCGGAGGTCGAGAACAGGAGGGCCTTGATGATTTTCTTGAGGTTGAATTCCACGGGACGGGGAGGCTTAAATCGGATTGTCGGGAGCGAAGGGGCGGTTCAGTGTCCGCTCCCTGCCCTCTTATTAGGGGGCGCCCACCGACTGACAACCGCAGACTTTTCACACCCATCATGACCGACGCCAACCACTGCCGCCAACACTCCGCCATCGTCGTAGACGGCCCCGACCGCGCCCCCAGCCGAGCCATGCTCCGGGCCGTGGGCTTCACCGACGCCGACTTCGCCAAGCCCGTCGTGGGCGTCGCCTCGACCTGGTCGATGGTGACCCCGTGCAACATGCACATCAACCGCCTGGCGGACGAAGCGGTCAAGGGTGCCGACGCGGCCGGCGGCAAGGCGGTCATCTTCTGCACCATCACCGTCTCCGACGGCATCTCGATGGGCACCCCCGGCATGCGCTACTCGCTGGTCTCGCGCGAGATCATCGCGGATTCCATCGAAGCCGTGACCGGCGCCGAAGGCTTCGACGGCCTCGTCACCATCGGCGGCTGCGATAAGAATATGCCTGGCTGCGCCATCGCCATGGCACGCCTCAACCGCCCTTCCGTCTTCGTTTACGGCGGCACCATCGTCCCCGGACTGCATCGCGGCCAGTCGGCCGACATCGTCACCGTCTTCGAAGCGGTCGGTAAGCACGCCGGCAAGCAAATCGGCGAGAGCGAACTCCGGGAGATCGAGGTCTGCTCGATCCCGGGCGAAGGTTCGTGCGGCGGCATGTATACCGCTAACACCATGGCCTCCGCCATCGAAGCCCTCGGCCTCAGCCTACCGGATAGTTCCGCGCAGCTCGCGAATTCCAAAGCCAAGCTCGAGGACTGCGAGCGAGCCGGCAAGGCCGTGCTCGAACTCATCAAGAAGAACATCCGCCCTTCGGACATCCTTTCCAAGGACGCCTTCGAGAACGCGATCACCGTCGTCATCGCCCTCGGCGGTTCAACGAACGCCGTGCTCCACCTCATCGCGATGGCCCATTCCGCAGGCATCAAGCTCACCCTCGAGGACTTCGAGCGCGTCGGCCGCCGCGTGCCGGTGCTCGCCGACCTCAAGCCGAGCGGCAAGTACAACATGGCGCACTTCGTCCGCATCGGCGGCCTTCAGCCGCTGCTCAAGATGCTCCTCGATAAGGGTCTTCTGCACGGCCATTGCATGACCGTCACCGGCAAGACCGTCGCCGAGAACCTCGCGAACGTCGGCAGTTACGCCGCCGACCAGGACGTCGTCCGTCCCTTCTCCAATCCGATCAAGGCCGACAGCCACCTGCGCATCCTGCGTGGCAACCTCGCCCCGGAAGGCTCCGTCGCCAAGATCTCCGGCAAGGAAGGCAACGCCTTCACCGGTAAGGCCATCGTCTACGAATCCGAAGAGGCTTCCCTCCGCGGCATCCTCGACGGCGAGGTCAAAGACGGCCACGTTATCGTCATCCGCAACGAAGGACCCAAGGGCGGACCCGGCATGCGCGAGATGCTTGGACCCACCAGCGCCGTCATGGGCAAGGGACTTGGCAAGACTGTCGCGCTTATCACTGACGGACGTTTCTCCGGCGGCTCCCATGGCTTCGTGGTCGGCCACATCACCCCCGAGGCCGCCGTCGGCGGCGTCCTCGCGGTCGTGCAGAACGGCGACACCATCACTATCGATTCGCAGAAGAACGAGATCAACCTGGACGTGCCGGCCGCGGAGATCGCGAACCGCCTGAAGTCCTGGAAGGCCTCCCCTTGCAAGGAGAAGCGCGGCACCTTGGCCAAATACGCCAAGCTCGTGTCCTCGGCCTCCGAAGGTGCCATCACCGACGGCGACTAAGGCCTTTACCTGAACGGAAATGAAAGGGCGGACGCCTCGGCGGACCGCCCTTTTTGTTGCCAAGCAGGGTTGTGGCGGGGAAAACTGTCCTACCGTGGCCAACTCCTTCGACCTCTTCCGGAAGCAGCTCCAGAACTTCCCCGAACTCGGCATCTCGCTCGACTTCAGCCGCGCCCCGGCGCCGGCGGGCTTCGCCGAGAAGATGGCCCCGGCCATGGCCCAGGCTTTTGCCGACATGGCTGCGCTCGAGAACGGCGCCGTCGCCAATCCGGATGAGAAGCGTATGGTCGGCCACTACTGGCTGCGCGCTCCTGAGCTCGCGCCCGACGCGAAGATCGCCGCCGAAGTGAAGGCCGCCATCGACGCCATCGCGGGCTTCGCCGCGCAGGTCCACGGCGGCCAGGTCAAAGGCTCCGCCGGCAAGTTCACCGACCTCCTCTGCATCGGCATCGGCGGTTCGGCCCTCGGACCGCAGTTCGTCGCCGATGCGCTCGGCGGCAAGACCGACAAGCTCCACGTCCATTTCATCGACAACACCGACCCTGACGGCATCGACCGCGTCTTCGACACGTTGGGCGCACACCTCGGCACCACGCTTGCGATCGTGACCTCGAAGTCCGGCAGCACGCCGGAGCCGCGCAATGGTCAGCTCGAAGCTGCGCTCCGCTGGAAGCAGGCCGGCCTCTCCTTCGCCGCCCACGCCGTCGCCGTCACCGGCGAAGGCAGCCAGCTCGACAAAGTCGCCGTCACCGAGAAGTGGCTCGCCCGTTTCCCGATGTGGGATTGGGTCGGCGGCCGCACGAGCGAAATCGGTCCGGTCGGCCTGCTGCCTGCCGCGCTGCAAGGCATCGACATCCGCGGGCTCCTCGACGGCGCCCGCGCGATGGACGCGCTGACCCGCGTGCCCGATGCGCAGAAGAATCCCGCCGCCTCGCTCGCCTTGGCTTGGCACCACCTCACCGAAGGCCGCGGCACCAAGGCCATGGTCGTGCTCCCATACAAAGACCGCCTCCTGCTCTTCTCCCGCTACCTTCAGCAGCTCGTGATGGAATCGCTCGGCAAGGAACTCGACCTCCAGGGGCGCAAAGTCCTGCAGGGCCTGACCGTGTACGGCAACAAAGGTTCGACCGACCAGCATGCCTACGTGCAGCAGCTCCGCGACGGTGTGAATAACTTTTTCGCCGTCTTCATCGAAGTCCTCAAGGACCGCGAAGGCAGCTCCTTAGAAGTCGAGCCGGGCGTGACCTCCGGCGACTACCTTCAGGCCTTCCTCCTCGGAACGCGCGAAGCCCTTTCCGGCAGCGGCCGTGATAATATCACGATTACCATCAATCAAGTGGACGCCCGTTCCGTGGGCATGCTGATCGCGCTCTTCGAGCGGGCCGTCGGCCTGTACGCCAACCTCCTCGGCATCAACGCCTACCACCAGCCCGGCGTCGAGGCCGGCAAGAAGGCCGCCTCGGAGACCCTCAAAGTCCGGGCCGCCGCCGTCGCCACCTTGGCCAAGTCCAAGGGCAAATGGCTCTCCGTCTCGCAGGTTTGCGAGGAAATTGCACTTGAGGGGCAGGAAGAATTGGTGTTTAAAGTCCTCCTGCACATTTCGGCCAACCCCGGTGCCATTTCCCGTCAGGAATCTCCTGATCCCGGGAAGACCCTCTTCAGTCATTCTTAACCCCAATTCCCCTACCCCATGAACAAGAAGCTCAACAACTTCCTCCGCATCCTGACCGTCGTCCTTGCGGTATTTGCAATCGCCGGATCCATTTTCGTCAAAGGCAAGATGGGCAACGCCCTAGCCAAGACCGAGTGGGCCGTTGCGGACGCCGACATCAAGGCCCCGAAGGCTGAAAACACCCTTTTCTCCACTGGAAAGGATTTAGATGCGCGCATCGCAGCCCTCTCCGAGCCTTCTCTGAAAAAAGTCTTGGACGAGAAGCGTAAGGCCATCGCTGACCTCGAAATCGTCAAGAAGGACCTCATCGCCGACGTCGCCGACAAGAAGACCAAGATCGAGGGCCTCACCGCCGCGAACACCACCTTGGAAGGCGAACGCGCCGAGCTCACCCGCAAGCGCGACGAACTCGCCGCCCAGCTGACCGACGCCAACAGCAAGAAGGATGGCGCCGAAGCCGCCCTCGCCAGCGCCAAGGAAGAACTCGTCAAGGCCACCGAAAAGGCCGCCGGCATGTTCACCAAGGAACAGCTCGCCGAAAGCGAGACCAAGGCCACCAACGCCGAGCAGAAGGCCGAACTCATCAGCGGCAAATACCGCTCCCTCCACGCCAAGGTCTCCCGCGCGATGGATAACAACCCGGCCCCGTTCGGCTTCGCCAGCGACCCTCTCGGCGAGCCCGCCAAGCCTGGTGATGCCGCCGGCCCTGTCGTCGCTGTCGATGCGCCGATCGAAAACATCCTGACCAACGTCCTCGCCCTCGACGCAGACTCCGGCATCGTCGCCTTCTCGGTCGGTGAAGCCAACGGTATCAAGGCCAAGGACATCTTTGACGTGAAGATCGCCGGCAAGAAGGTCGGTAAGGTGCAGATCTCGACCGTCAAGGGCGTCCTCTCCTTCGGTCAGCTCCAGCCGGACAAGGAACTCGACATCCGCGCCATCTCCAAGGCCGGCTCGGTGTCTCTCGCTCCTTCCACCAAGCTCGCTGCCAACTAATGTCCGGCCGCACGCTCATCGCCTTCGCCCTGCTCGCCTGCCTCCTAGGCCTAGCGGGCTGTGAGACCGTCGAGAAGCCGGCCGACTCCATGCTGCCTCAGTCCCAGCCCACCGGCTGGCAGGGTGGCATCCCAGGCGTATCGACGCCGGGCTCCGGCTACCGCCGCTGATGCATTCTGCCGACGCAGGCGCCGCCGGCCGTCCGCAGGGACCGGCCGGACGGCTCTGGGTCGTGGCTACGCCGTTGGGCAACCTCGGCGACATCACCGCCCGTGCCCGCGAGGCCATCGCGGAGTGCGACCTGGTCGCCTGCGAAGACACCCGCGTGACCGGCGGCCTGCTCCGCCACCTCGCGATTTCCAAGCCGATGCTCGCCTACCATGAGCATAACGAGAAGGACGCGGCTATCCTGATCGCCGACAAGATCGCCGGCGGAGCGAAGATTGCCTTGATCACTGATGCCGGCACGCCGGGCATCAGCGACCCTGGCTTCCGCGTCACCCGCGAATGCCGCCGCCGTGGACTCACCGTCACCCCCTTGCCCGGCCCTTGCGCGATCGTAGCCCTACTCTCCGCCTCCGGACTCCCGACCAACGCCTTCCGCTTCGTCGGCTTCCTGCCGCCGAAATCCGCGGCCCGCCGCCGCTTCTTCGAAGGCCTCAAAGAGGCTGATGAGACCGTGGTGCTGCATGAATCCTGCCATCGCATCAGCGACTTCCTGGACGAAATGCTTGAGATCCTTGGTCCCGAACGGGTCGTCTGCGTTGGCCGTGAACTCACCAAGCTGCATGAGACGATCCGCACGTCAGCCTTGGCGGAACTCGTGCCGGCACTGAAGGCCGGCTCACTCAAGGGCGAGTTCACCGTGGCGATCGCACCGGCCGGCTTCGCCCTCTGAGGGCTTTTATCGCGGGTTGACCAAACGGCCCCCTCGGCCGCATCCTAGCGGCCAATGGCGGGTTTCGACGACAGTCTGGTCCGCGAGTATTTCGAGATGAATGGTTTCTTTGTGCGCCAGTCGCGCAAGTACGCCGTCCAATCCCGCAGGAAACGCGCCGATGAAGAAGGCGACCTGCTGGTCATCAATCCGTCGCCACAACGGGGAGCCGACGCGCCCTTCCAGCTTTTCAGTTCGGACCTGCCGAAAATCAGCGCCGCCGTCGTTGCCGTGAAGGCCTGGCACACGACCAAGGCCATCACGCCCACGATGATCAAGAAGGGCGACCTGCTCGAGTTCGTACGCAAGGAAGCCGTCGAAGCCGCCAAGGAGGCCTTCGCGGACCTAACCCCGACCGAAGGCCAGCCGCTCGCGAAAATCCTCGTGCTCCCCGGTATCCCAGCCACGGAGCCGCAGCGCTCCGAAAGCATCACCCTGCTCCGCGAAAGCGGCGTCGACCATGTGCTGACCTTCCGGACCATCCTCGAGAACCTCGTCCAGGTGGTCGAATCTAACCAGAGCTACGCGAAATCCGACACGTTGCAGTTGCTCCGCCTACTCCGCGTCTACGATATGGTGAAAGCCGCCCAGCTCGAGCTGTTCGGCGGCGCCAATTCTCCGAAGTGATCCACCCTTCCGCCCAGGTCCATCCATCCGCCCGACTCGCCCCCGACGTCGAGGTCGGCCCGTTCGCGATCATCGAAGCCGGTGCGACGCTCGGCGCAGGCTGCCGTATCGCGGCCCACGCGATCGTGAAGGCGCGGGCCGAACTCGGCGCCGGCGTGCGCGTCGACCATTTCGCCGTCATCGGCGGCGACCCGCAGGACCTTTCCTTCGACCCAGCCACGAATTCCGGTACGTGCATCGGCGACCGCACGGTCATCCGCGAGCATGTCACGATTCACCGCGCCACCAAAGCGGGTGAACGCACCCTCATCGGCACGGACGGCCTCCTGATGGCCGGCAGCCATGTCGCCCACGACTGCGTACTCGGCGACCATGTCATCCTCGCCAACGGCTGCATGCTCGGCGGCCACGTGCACGTCGGCGACAAGGCCTTCGTCAGCGGTGGCGTGGCGGTCCATCAATTCTGCCGCATCGGCGGCGGCGCCCTGATCTCAGGCAATGCCGTCATCACCGAGGACGTCCCGCCCAACGCGCTGTGCCATGGCCGCAACCTGATCTCCGGCCTGAACCTCATCGGATTGCGCCGACGTGCCGTGGCCGCTCCGGCCGTGACGGAAATCAAGAAGGCCTACCATGCGGTCTACGCCACGCACGGAGCGTGCGCCACGCTCGCGCAGACAGCCCTGGACGAAGGCGGCTACCAGACCTCCGAAGCACGCGACTTCCTGAACTTCTTCCTCGGCGGCAAGCGCGGCCGCTTCGTCTCGCCCGAATGAGCACACTGCCCATCGCCGTCACCTGCGGAGATCCGGCCGGCGTTGGCCCGGAACTGCTCGCCAGCTGGCTGAAGTCTCACCCCGAATCGGCGAGCTCCGTCGTGCCCATCGGCCCGGCTGACTGGATCGCGCAGCTCGGCCAAGGCCTCGCCGTCGGGCCCAAGGATTTCGTCACGCGGCCGGGCCAGCCCGACGAAGCCGGCCAACTCATCGCAATCGAAGCGATGGAGATGGCGGCGCGAGGCACCACCGGCGGGCGCTTCGCCGCGGTCGTCACGGGGCCGGTGAACAAGAAAGGTCTCGCCGGCGTGGGCTACTCTTTCCCGGGCCAGACGGAATTCTTCGCCTCGCGCTGGAGCGGCGAACCCGTGATGGCCTTCGCCGGCGGCAAGATGACCGTCGGACTCGTCACCTGGCACATTCCGCTCTCCGAAGTCCCCCGCGCCGTCACCACCGCGGACATCCGTCGCACGGTCCTCGCTCTCATTTCGCTCCGCGTGAAGTTGGGAGACCGCCGCCCGCGTATCGCCGTCTGTGGACTCAATCCCCACGCCGGCGAAGCAGGCCTGCTCGGCAAGGAAGACGACGCTGTCATCCGTCCGGCCATCGAAGGCCTGCGGGCCGAAGGCCATGACGTCAGTGGGCCTCTGCCGGGCGACACAGTCTTCCACCGTCATCTTCAGGGTGAGTTCGACGCCGTCGCCGCCATCTATCACGACCAAGGCCTCGCGCCGCTCAAGGCCGTGGATTTCTCGACGTCGGCCAACCTCAGCCTCGGGCTTAAGCACGTCCGCACGAGTCCCGACCATGGGACCGCCTACGAGATCGCTGGCCAAGGCAAGGCGGACCGCGGCAGCTTCGATTCGGCGATGCGCCTCGCGCGCCTGCTTTCGGCCTGATGCGCACGCTGCTGCTCTGGATCGCGAGCTGCCTGATGCTGAACGCCGGCGGGCATCGTATCGCCAGTTACAATCCAGGCGCGACGCAGACCCTGCTCGACCTCGGATGCTCCGAGGAGATCGTGATGGCCACGCGCTGGTGTCCCTTGCCGAAAGAGCATCCCGCCGCGCGCGATGCCGACGTTTTCCTACCTGACCTCGAACGACTCCTGCGCACGAAGCCCGACCTCGTCATCCTGCCGCGTATGGCGAACCCGCTCTGGGCGGAGAAGTGCGCGAAGGCCGGCCTGCGCACGATCGTGCTGAATCCGGAATCGCGAGATTCCGTGCTCCGGGATATCCGTCTCCTCGGCGAAGTAACCGGACGGACGGAGGAAGCCGCACGCTTGGTGCTCGCACTGACCAGCCGACAGGCGAAGCGGACCAAGACCATCATCGTTATCTGGGACGGCGTCATGGCGGGTCCGGAAAGTTATCTCGCCGAGCCATTGGCGACCGTTGGATTTAAATCGGCCTTGAGCCAAGGAGCCTGGATTAAGTTCGACTGGGAACTCCTGGCCGACGCGAAGCCTGATGCCGTGCTATGGATCCAGGGGGCGGCGGCGGACAGTCCGATCGCGAAGAGCCCGGAAAAAGTAGCCGAAATGGCCCGTGTTCCGGTGGTCAAAGACCTCACTTGCGTCAAAAATCAGCATGTTTATCTAACGAAAAGCGGCAGCAAGTGGTTACCAGGCAGTGGTTTACTAAAAATAGACCGGGATTTGAACCCAATCTACGACATCCTCGACCGCTAGGTGGAATCCCTGCGGCCGAATTCCTCCGGCCGATTGACTTAGGCCAGATAACGGAGACCATATCGTCCTACCATGAACTCCAAGTTCCTCAAGCTCCTCACTCTCACCGTCGGCATCCTCGCTCTCTCCGCTGCTTTCGTCAGCGCCGAAGAAAAGAAGGGTGACGGCAAGTGCCCCAACTGCCCTTGCGAAAAGGAAAAGCCTAAGGCCATCGTCGCCGAAGAACCGAAGAAGGACGACGGCAAGTGCCCTTGCGAAAAGGAAAAGCCCAAGGCTGTCGTCGCTGGCGACGAAGAGAAGAAGGACGGTAAGTGCCCCTGCGAGAAGGAAAAGCCTAAGGCCTAATCCGCTCGCTCAGGCGATCAAAAGACGAACCACCCGGTTCGTCTTTTTTGTTGGTTCAGAAGTCCAGCTTCAGCTCCGCGCGCACGAACGCCGGGAAATCATCGTGCACCGCAAACCCCTTGCTGGCGGCCTGCAAAAGCTCTTCCGGCTTGGCGGCGCCGCTACGCATCGCGCAGGAGCGGATACCGGCGTTGAGTCCCGCTTCCCAATCCGAGACGCGGTCACCCGTCATCCAGCAGCGGGAAGCGTCGAGCCCATGTTCAGCGATCTTCTCCAAGATGAAGCGAGGGCTCGGCTTGCGATAAAGCGACGGTTCATCGGGACGCTCGGGCGCCGCCTTGATCTCCAGGATGCCGGGCGCCGGCAACGCGAGCAGCTCCAGCATGCGCCGATTGCAGGCCTCGTATTGCGCCCAGGTAAAGATGCCGCGGTTGATGCCGCTCTGATTGGTCAGCACGAAGAGGCGGTAGCCGGCGCGCAGACAGGCCTCCAAGGCGGGCTTAACCCCCGGAAATACCTCAATCTGATCCTCCCGACAGGTATGGTGATGGTCGCGGATGAGGTTACCGTCTCGATCAAGGAAAAGGGCGGGATGGCCGGGCATCAGGCCAGCCAAACAAACCTGCCCACAATCGCAAGGGAATGGAAAGGGGGCTTGACCGAGGGGGCGGGAGGGGTAGAACCGACCCTCATCCCAGCGTAGAACCATGGCCAATCCGAAACGTAAACAGTCCAAACGCCGCAGCCGACTCCGTCGCGCCGCCAACCAGTTCCGCGCCCCGAATCTCGTCAAAGACGGCGAATCTGGCGCTCTTCGCCGCTCCCACCGCGTCGACCCCACCACGGGCAAGTACCGCGGCCGTCAGGTTCTGGACACCGGAGCTTAAGCTCCTCCCCGGGCTCAGCCCGACCTCATGAGCGACGCCCCTCCGAAGAAAGGTCATCGTATCGCCCTGGATTGCATGGGCGGCGATATGGGCCCTTCGGAAGCCGTGGCCGCCGCCGCCCTCGCCTTCAAGGAAGGCATCATCGGGCCAGAAGACAGCTTGGTCCTAGTCGGCCATGAAGATAATTTGCGCATGCTCGCGATCGAGCATCGTGCGCTGAAGAACAGCCGCGTCAGCTTCCGTAACGCCGCCAGTATCGTCGCTCCCGACGACGCCCCGATGGCCGTGCTGAAGTCGAAGCGTGATTCCTCGATGGTGATCGCCCTTGAGATGCTCAAGGCCGGCGAAGTCGACGCCGTCGTCTCGACCGGCAACACCAAGGCCCTCGTCGCCGCCGGCACCATCAAGGTCCGCCCGATGGAAGGCGCCGAACGCCCCGCCCTCGCGGCCATCATGCCGCGGCGCGAAGGCCATTTCATCATGCTCGACGTGGGCGCCAACCCCGAGGCCACCCCGGCCCAGATGGTGCATAACGCCGTCCTTGGTTCCATCTACGCCCAGAGCGCCCTTGGCATCGCCAGCCCGCGCGTCGGCCTCCTCACGGTCGGCACCGAAGAGGGCAAAGGCGGCCCGCGCATCAATCGTACCCACGCACTGCTGAAGGCCATGGGCGACCGCATCAATTATGTCGGCCCCGTCGAAGGCTTCGATGTCTTCGGCGACGCCTGCGATGTCGTCGTGACCGACGGCTTCACGGGCAACGTGATCCTCAAGACCCTCGAAGGCCTCGTCTACATGGTCCGCGACATGGTCGGCAGCAAGGTGAAGAGCAATCCGGTCTACTTGGCCGGGGGCATCGCCATGTTTCCCCTCCTGCGCGACCTCAAGGGCAAGCTAAAGCCGGAACGTTACGGCGGAGCGCCGTTACTCGGCCTCACCGGACTCGTCATGAAGGCCCACGGTTCGAGCAACCGTCAGGGTATCTCCAGCGCCATCCGCCTAGGACTGGAAGCCCTTGGCCATGGCGCCGGACATCGCATGCTGACCTCGCTGGCCGAGGCGAATGCGGTCATTTCCTCCACCCCGGAGGAAGCCTGAGGTTTTAGTGTTCCCTTCCCCGCCCAAGGGGTCTTTTCTCACGCATCGATGAGCAGCGCTGAGCTTTCAGTCTTCATTCGGGCCATCGGGGTCCACACTCCGGAACGCAAGCTCACCAATGCCGAACTGTCCAAGATGGTGGACACCTCCGACGAGTGGATCAAGACCCGCTCCGGCATCGCCGAACGCCGTATCGCCGCCCCCGGGGAAAACCCTTCGGACATGGGCGCCAAGGCGGCCGCCAAGGCTCTTGAACGCGCCGGCCTGACCCCGGCCGACGTCGACCTACTCATCGTCGCCACGATGACGCCGGATGTCCCCTTCCCGTCCACGGCCTGCCTCCTGCAGGCCAAACTCGGCCTCCGTCGCGACATTCCTTGTTTCGACGTCTCCGCCGCCTGCTCTGGTTTCGTCTACGCCCTCCAGGTCGCCAAGGACATGATGCGTTCGGGTGCCTATCGCCGCGTCCTCGTGGTCGGCGCCGAGAAACTTTCCAGCGTCGTCGATTGGTCGGACCGTACGACCTGCGTGCTCTTCGGCGACGGCGCCGGCGCCGTCCTGCTCGAGACCACGACGGAGAAGAACGTCGGCCTGCTCGGTAACCTGCTCGGCGCCGACGGCAATAATGCCGAGCTCCTGCATTGCGTCGGCGGAGGCTCCGCCGCCCCCGCGACCGCCGACTCCCTTCGCGACGGCAAGCACTTCCTGCGGATGAACGGTAAGGAAGTCTTCCGCCACGCCGTGCGCGTGATGGCGGAGTCCTGCGAACGTGTCCTCGCCAAGTGCGACGTGACGTCGGCCCAGGTCGCGTGGTTCATCCCGCACCAGGCAAACAGCCGCATCCTGGAGGCCGTCGCGAGCCAGCTCAACGTGGGCATGGACCGTTTCCCTTCGAATCTCGAGCGCTACGGCAACACGTCCGCGGCCTCGATCCCCCTCGCGCTTGAAGAAGCCTGGAAAGACGGCAAGATCAAGCACGGCGACCTCGTCCTCATCGTCGCCTTCGGCGCCGGTCTCACCTGGGGCGCAACCCTTCTCCGCTGGCATGAACCACCTCGCTAAAACCCTCCTCGCCGTCGCGCTCCTGCTCGGCCCCATCGCTCACGCGGAGTACGAACACTTCGAGGGGACGTGGCGCGTCAAGCCCGGCACGACGAACGACGTGACCCCCGCCGAGCTCCTGCCTATGAAGCTGCTCGCGATGAACCACGCCTCCCAGACCGCCGCAGCCGGCGACGAAGGCGCGGCCATCAAGGAATGGTCCACCATCGGCGAAGCCAACGCCGGCTTCGAAGCCGAAGCCGTTTCTATCCTCGAGCGCGCCCGCCTGCATGCCGCGCGCCATGAATTCGAAACCGCCACCGAGCTGATCGACGACCTCTACGCGCGCCACTCGAGCTTCGCTGCTTTCGGCGAAGCCGTGAAGTTGCAGTTCGAGATCGCGAACCGTCTCGCCGCCGGCGAACGCCGCAAACTCGGCGGCTGGTTCCCCTGGTTCCGCGACCCCGAAGGCGCCCTCACCCTCTGGCAGAAGACCCTGCGCCTCGCGCCCAACGGCCCATATGCCGATGAGTGCCTCATCCGCACCGCCCGCCTCGGACTCGAGCGCGGCAACACCGCCAAGGCGATCGAAGCGCTCGAACGTCTCGTCAGCGACTACCCGACCTCCAAGTTCTCCGCCGAAGCCCTCGAGATGCTCGCCACGATGCGTTCCAAGGAATCGCTCGGACCGGCTTGGGATCAAGCCACCACGATTGAAGCCGCCGACCACTGGCGCACGCTGGCCGACCAATTCCCGAACGACCCGCGCGCGAAGCAGGCCATCGAGCAGATTGCCCTCCTGCGCGACCGCGCCGCCCGCGCCCGCCTGAACCTCGCCAAGTTCTACTTCTTCGACCGCAACAATCCGGAAGCCGCCAAGCTGATGGCCAACGCCTGCCGCAACATCGCGCCAGAGTCGGCCGCCTCCAAGGAAGCCGAGGAACTCCTCGCCCGCATCCTGAAGGATCCCAATCCTCCGAAGACCTTCGCCGACCGCCTGCTCGGCACCGTTCCGCGCCCGCGCACCGCCGCCGAGACCAAGCCTCAGGCCGTGGGCGACGACCTCGATTCGCTCGGCTTCAAGAAGGAAGCGGCGAAGCCCGCCACGGGAGGAGACCGCCGATGAAGCGCTTCCTCGCGCTGCTCGTAGCCGCCATGCTCGTCGGTTGCTCCGCCTACCATCTCGGCGGACCCAAGCCCGCTTTCCGCAACATCGAAGTCGCGACGATTCGCAACTCCACTGCACGCACCGGCACGCACGCCGTCTTGCACGGCAAAATCCTCGAGGCCCTCGCGGGCGACCCTCGCGTGAAGGTCGGCCCCGGCGAAGCCGTCCTTGAGACCGAAGTCACCCGCTACCAGCGCGACGGTTTCACCACCAAGACGGGCGATGCCTACGCCTTCACGAGCTACCGCGTCAGCTTCGAGGTGCGCTGCACCCTGACGACCGACGGCGGCAAGCGCGTGCTCTTTAAGGACCGCCTGTTCCGCTCCATCGCGACCCTGCAGGTCTCCGGCGACCCCGCCGCCGAGGAACTCAGCCTCGGCCCGACACTCTTCGGCGACATCGCCTCGCAGATCCGCGAAGCCGCGACCACCGCTTGGTAAGCATGAACCCCGCCGTCGTCGCCCCCTCCTTGCTCGCCGCGAACCACGGCGCGTTCGCGCAGGGCGTCCGCACGGTGGAAGAAGCCGGCCTGACCTGGCTCCACGTCGACATCATGGACGGGCATTTCGTGCCCAATATCAGTTTCGGCCCGCAGGTTGTCGCCGACCTCCGCCCACTGACGAAGCTGCACTTCGATGTGCACCTGATGCTCGCCCATCCTGACCGCTACGTCGAGGCCTTCGCCAAGGCCGGAGCCGAACGCCTCACGGTACATGTCGAGGCTGACCATGACGTCGCCAAGACCATCGCCGCGATCAAGGCCGCGGGTCTGTCCGCCGGCATCGCGATGAATCCCGACGCCGATCCGCGCCGCGTGCTGCCTTACCTCGACTCCGTCGACCTCGTGCTCTGCATGACGGTCTTCCCCGGCTTCGGCGGACAGTCGTTCATCCCTTCCGTCCTCGACAGCATCCGCTTCATCTCCGCCGAACGTGCACGGCGCGGCGCGAGCTTCCGCCTCGAGGTCGATGGCGGCATCACCGTGGAGACAGGCCTGCGCTGCCGCGAGGCGGGCGCAGATACGTTCGTCGCGGGCACGGCCTTCTTCAAGGCGCCGGACCGCAAGGCCTTCGCGGCCGCGTTGACGGCCTAAGCCGCCGCGGGCGGTGGCGAAGCCCCGCCGGCCTCGGCCTTCTCGGTCTGCAGTCTTAACTGACCGCAGGCCGCATCGATATCGTGCCCCTTCTCGCGCCGGAGCGTCGCCGTCACGCCGAGCCCGCGGAGTTCCTTCACGAAACGATCCTGGCGGGTCAGGGATGGACGGACCCATGGCAGGCCTTCGACCTTATTATAGGGAATAAGATTTACGTGAGCGTGGAGCTCGCGGGCGATGACCGCGAGCCGCTTGGCCTGATCGAGCGAGTCGTTGATGTCCTCGATGAGAATGAACTCCAAGGTCAGCATCCGGCCATGCTTGCGAGCGAAGGCCTTCGCTGCCGGGATGAGCTCCTCGAGCGGAAACTTTTTGTTCACCGGCATGATCTGGTTACGGACCTCGTTGGTCGCGCCGTGCAAGCTGATGGCGAGGCGGAAGCCCAGCGGTTCCTCGGCGAGCTTGAGGATCTTGGGCACCACGCCGGAAGTGGAGATCGTCACGCGGCGGGCGCCGAAGCCGAAACCCCACGGCGCGTTCACGATGCGGAGGGCCGACATCAGGTTCTCGTAATTAGCCAGCGGCTCGCCCATGCCCATCACCACGATGTTATCAAAGGACGCCAGCCCTTCGGCGGCGCGGGCCGGGTCAGACTTATCCTCAATCCGGCAGACCTGGACGAGCTGGGAGACGATTTCGCCGATCGAGAGGTCGCGCTTCCAGCCATCAAGGCCCGAGGCGCAGAACTTGCAGCCATAGGCGCAGCCAACCTGGGTGGAGATGCAGATCGTCCGGCGGGACTTCTCCTGCCCCACCCCCTCCATCGGGGCCCGGATGATGACCGTCTCAATAAGGGAGCCGTCCCGGAGGCGCTGGAGGATTTTCTGGGTGACGTCGGAGGAGGCCTTCCGCTGGACGAGGCTGGTCGCCTCGAAGTCATAATTAGCCAAAAGCCAGGCCCGAAGGTTGGCCGGAAGGTTGGTCATCGCCTCCGGGGTCTCGGCCCGGCGGGGATATAGCCATTCGAAGACCTGACCGGCCCGGTAACGAGGATGGCCGTCCGCGACCAAGCGCTCGCCGAGGGTCTCGGGAGTTTCGCCGTGGATTGAGGGTTTTTCGGGCTTAAAGGCCATGTGGGACGCAGGTCAGGAGGGCTGTCGAGGCATAGACCCCAAAGCCCCCCGCCTTCCTGCTTGCAAGTGAGAATTATTACCCCCAAAACCCATTTTTGCAATGAGCAACAAGGCCCACAACCCACAAGGTGGTAAAATTAACTCCCTGCAGGCTGCCATCGACTTGGTCGCCACGGGTCAGCCGGCCTTCTGCCTCCACCAAGCCTGGGGTATCGGAGTCATCCGCGCCTACGACGAAGCCACCAAGCGCCTCACCGTCGATTTCCCAGAACAGAACAAGAAGGCCCACGCCATGGATGCCGCCTTCTTCCTCGGCAAGATCGAGGTCATCAATCCTAACGGCGTCGTGGCTAAGGCCTACGCCGACACCAGCAAGGCCGAGATCGCCAACATGGTCGCCAACGACCCTGCCGGCGTCGTGAAGGCTCTCCTCGCTGAATACCCCACCGGCGAATGCACTTCCTACGCCCTCGAAGCCAACCTCGACCGCGTCTATTTCGCCTCCCTGCCTGCCGGTAAGGATCGCGCTACCTCCTTCAAGGCCTGGTGGACCAAGGCTCGCGCCGCCCTCCGCAAGGACCGTGCCATCCTCGTCCCTGAGCGCAAAGGCGGCCTGTACGCCCTGCTCGAAGCCCCGAAGGACCTCGGCGAAGACCTTTTCGCCCAGTACGAAAGCGCCCCGAATTTCGAACGTAAGCTCGTGCTCCTCGAAGAGCTCGCCGGCGCCGCCGCCGCCGAGACCCGCTCGGCCGCCACCGCCGCCAACCTCGACAAGGTCTCCGCCGACCTCGCCAAGGAGATCAAGAAGCTCGAGACCGCCCGTAAGCGCGACAACCTCCCCGCCATCCTCGGCGGCATCTGGAACCGCGACAAGTTCTTCCGCTCCGCCGTCGAGAACGTCGAGACCGTCAGCCCGACGGCCTCAGAAATCATCGCCCTCTGCACCGAAAGCGACCTCGCCTTCGTTGCGCTGAACATCCCTCACACCACCGAGAAGATCCGTAGCCTGCTCGACCTCGTCCGTGCGCACCACGGAGACAACTGGTCTGAACGCGCCTTTGACCTGCTCCGCAACCGCGATATCGGCGGCACCAAGAGCGGCTCCGCGAAGCTCGTCTCCGAATCGATCGCCTACCTCTGCGACCAAGAACTCGCCGCCACCGTCTCCGCCCGCTTCGCCCAGTGGCTTGAGACCCGCGAACTGCGAGCTCCGGTCATTATCTGGGTCATTAAGAACCGCGACTCGAAGAAGTACGCCGACATCGTCGCCCGCCTGATCAACCCCTCGTTGCTCGGCGCCATCCTCTCTTCGATCGACACCGAGTCGCTCGAGTCCAACTCCACGGCCCGCATTCCGCTCGCCAACGAACTCATCAAGGACAAGGAGCTCATCGCCAACATCCTGGTCCCCGCCGACGGCAAGAAGGCCGACAGCGAAACTATCTTCGACCTCACCCGTACTATGATGAGCAGCCAGGGCTTCGACGAGATGACCAAGAAGGCCCTCCTCTCGCGCCTCGCCAAGATCGAGCCGCACGTCCAGCGCCTCGCCAAGTCCAAGCATTCTGGCTCCGAAGCCGAAGAGAAGGAACTCTTCGTCTCCAAGCACTCGAAGGAAGAAAAAGAGCACGAACTCGAGGACATCGTCAAGGTGCGCCTCCCCGCGATCAAGGAAGCCATCCAGATCGCCAAGGAACATGGCGACTTGAAGGAAAATTCCGAATACAAGATGGCCCGTCAGGACCATGACACCCTCGCCGCCCGCCGCGCCGAGCTCGATGGCATCCTCAAGAAGGCCAAGGTCACCGACTTCAAGGAAGCCAACACGGACACCATCAGCGTCGGCTCCAGCGTGGTCCTCCGCCGCGGCTCCGACCAAGCCGAGATCGCCTACGACCTGCTCGGCGCCTGGGACGGCGAACCGGAGAAGAACATCCTCTCGTACATCTCCCCGTTGGCCAAGCAGTTCCTCAATCACAAGACCGGCGAGACCTTCACGACGAACATCAACGGCAAGGCCGAGTCCTGGACCGTCGTCCGCATCACCCGCTGGGTCGACAAGCGCTAAGCGCCCGATCGAAAGGCCCCCTGACGAAGCCCCGGAAACGGGGCTTCCTCTTTTGACACAGACGCCGGCGGGCCCCAACCTGCCCCCATGTCCGACCCCTGGGAAACCCTGCGCCTCCTGGCCGACCCGACCCGGTCCCGCATGCTTCATCTGCTGCACCGCGGAGAGTTGGCGGTCGGCGAGCTCCAGGAGATTCTCGGGCTACCCCAGTCGCGCATCTCGACCCACCTCGCGCTGCTCCGTAAGGCCCAGCTCGTGAACGACCGACGCGACGGCAAGAAATCGTTCTACTCGCTCGCCCGCGACCTACCCGTGAGCGTCGCCGGCATCGTGGACGCCGCTCTCGCCGCCAGCGCACGCGAACCCAAGTCGGCCGCGGACCAACGTTCCCTGCAGCGGATCATCGAGAAACGTCGTCAGAAAGCCGAGCAGCACTTCAACCTCGTGGCCGACCGCCTTGGACGCAACTACTGCCCCGGCCGCTCCTGGGAAGCCATCGGTCAGATGCTCTTCCTGCTCACGCCTCGCGTGCGGATTGCCGACCTCGGCGCCGGCGACGGCACCCTCTCGCGCTTGCTGGCGCGCCAGGCGGAAAGCGTCCACTGCGTCGACAACTCCCCTCGGATGGTCCAAGTCGGCCGCGCCTTGGCCAAGAAGGAGCACCTGCGCAACCTGACCTACGTCCTCGGCAACATCGAGAAAGTCCCCCTGCCCGATCGCAGCATCGACCTCGCCCTGCTCAGCCAAGCCCTGCACCACGCCGAGAACCCGCGACAGGCCCTGGCCGAAGCCTTCCGCATCCTGAAGCCCGGCGGCCGCCTCCTCATCCTCGACCTCCGTGCCCATCGCTTCGAGAAAGCCCGGGAGCTTTACGCCGACCGCTGGCTCGGTTTCAAAGAAAACGAACTTCACGACTGGATTGAAGAAGTCGGCTTCCGCCAATCCGAGGTCCGGGTCGTCGCCAAAGAGGTCAAAGAGCCCTGTTTTGAGACCATTCTGGCGACCGGCATGAAGCCCGGGGCCTGAGTTATTCACAGGGGCCGTCCCTGGGTTATCCACCCCCTGATTTGGGTCGTTAAAAAGGGGCTTATTGCTTGGCAATCGTTGGCTATCTGGGCTATTTCAGAACACCCCCGATGCGGAGCGAAACGCTCCCCTCACCCGATGCTTATCAAAGAGTCCCGCACCTACAAATTGGCTAAGGCAACCCTGCTCGCCGTCCTCATCGCCATGACACCCGTCATCGGTGACCTGCGCGCCCAGACCAAGAAGCCGCTGCCCACCGCCGAGAAGAAGGAAGACCCGCTGTCCCTCCTCTACAAGGACGCCATCAAGAACCTCGAGGAGAAGAAGTACAAGGAAGCCCTCGTGATCTTCGAGGAACTCGACGCCAAGGCCGTCGACGTCGAGCCGAAGCTCAAGGCCGTCGTCTCATTCCAGAAATCCCTCTGTCATTTCTTCATCAGGGACTGGCCGCGCGCTGAAGCCGAACTGACCGCCTTCCTCGACAAGTACCCCAAAGGCACAGAAGACTTCCTCTCCGATACCGACAACCGCCGCGGTACCGCCGAACTCCTGCTCATCGAAGCCTTCTCCAAGCAGGGTAAATGGGAACTCGCCCTCGCCCGCCTTGAGAAGATCCGCACCAACACGCTCGCCCGACCCGAAGAGCGCGTCAACGCCTTCACCCTCTCCGCCCAGATCATCGTCGACCGCGCCAAGAGCTCGCCGGAAGACGTCAAGAAGGCCGCCTACGCCCAGGGTATCGCCCTGCTGAAGCAGGCGACCGCCGACGGCATCAGCACCCCGGAACGCCGCGAGGCCGCCTACAAGCTCGTCGAGATGTACACGAAGCTCGGCCTGGCCAAGGAAGCGACCCAGCTGAAGAACGAAATCGACGCGAAGAGCAACGGTTCGCCCGTCGAAGTCGTCCGCTCTAATTTCCAGCGCCTCGAGATCGGCGACGCCCGCTTCGGTGCCGCCGAATCGGCCGCCGATGAGAATTTCCGCGCCGACTTCTACCGTCAGGCCCTCACCAATTACCAAGGCACGCTGCGTCGGGCCAACCTCAGCAGCTCCTTCGGTCGCGCCATCGAAGCGAAGCAGACCGAGGTCGAGACGCTGACCAAGAACTTCCCGAAGCCGAGCCCCGAGCAGGCCGCGAACATCGAGAAGGCCAAGCAGGAAGCCGCCCAGTTCAAGAAGATCCAGGAAGAGTTCAACGCCAACAAGGACTACGACGCCTTCATCTCCTATCGCATCGGCCTGTGCCTCCTCGAGCTGAAGCGCCCCTGGGAAGCCCACGTGGCCTTCCTCGATATCTTCGAGAACAGCCCCGGCTTCACCCGCATCTCCGGCGCCTACTACTACCACATTCTCGCGCTGCGCCGCATCGGCCGTAACAACGAAGCCCAGGCGAAGTGTAAAGAGTTCATCTCGAAGTTCCCGAAGGACGACCAGGTCTCCGCCATCGCCCTGATCCTCGGCGACATCTCCCAAGAACGCGAAGAATACCCCGAAGCCATCGCCCATTACAAGTGGGTCCTGGCCAACGTGAAGACCCTTACGCCCGAGGTCATCGAAGAGATCGACTTCCGTGTCGCGGCCTGCCTCTTCTCGCAAGTCGACTGGGCCCCCGCCCAGAAGGCGTTCGAGGAGTTCCTCAAGAAGCACGAGCGCTCCCCGGTCCGCCAACAGGTGCTCTACATGAACGCGCTCTGCTCGTTCTTCCAGGGCAAGTACAAGGAGACCAAGGCCGACTTCGACAAGTACGAGCAGGAATACCCGAAGGGCCAGTTCATCCCCGACGTCCGCTACCGCCAGGCCATCGTCAAGTTCGGCACCTCCCCGCGCGACATCCCCGGCACCATCAAGCTCTGCGAAGACTGGCTCAAGGATTACTCCAAGAACAACACCGACGAGGTCATCTCCCAGATGCCCGAGGTCTACACGCTGATCGGCGATGCCAACATCGCCCTCGCCGACGAGATCGACAAGAAGGTCAAGGCCGCCGACCTCGACGTGCGCCTCAACGCCAAGACCCCCGAGAAGGCAAAATTCGTCGAGATCAAGACCAAGCTCGAGAAGGAAAAGGAAGCCGTCACGAACAAGGCCATCGACGCCTACGAGGCCGCCGCCAAGAGCGCCCGCACCAATCCCCAAGCCCTGGAATTCGTCCTCGGCGAACTTCGCAAGCTCCTCCCCGGCCGCGGCGAACACAAGCGCATGCGCGACCTGTTCAAGGAGATCTTCGACTGGAACCATAACGACCCGAAGTCGATGACCTACCTCTACGAGGTCATCCGCTCCACCGAGCGCATGGGCGACATGCCCGAATTCGCCGCCGAATCCGAGAAGGTCCGCAAGAACTTCAGCACCCAGCTCGCCGCCGCCCGCAAGAAGGTCGACGAGCTCGAACGCCGCGACAAAGTCACCAAGGAAGAAGTCGACGCCGCCAAGGCCGGCGTGAAGAAACTCTCCGTCGAACTTGAGGCCGAACTCGCCAAGGTCGAAGTCAAGCGACAGGTCTCCATCGCCGACCAGAAGAAGCGTGCGCTGAAGATCCTTTCCGACGCCGTCTCCGAATCCATCAACGACCGCACCCAGGAAGGCACCGAGAAGCTCATCGTATTCCTCGCCGAGAAACTCTCGCGCAAGATCAAGCGCGTGAAGCCCGGCACCAAGCCCGAACCGGGCGCCTACACCAGCGCCGAAGCCGAGAAGGAACTCGTCAAGCTCCTCCGCCTCGAGGATCACCGCGAATCCCTCGTCGCCCAGGCCCGCGGCTTCTTCGCTCTTGGCCAGCTCGCCGTGTTCACCCGCGAACCCGAGAAGACTGCCGCCAACTTCGCCAAAATCGCCGCCAACTACAAGGCCGAGGAGCTCAACCCGACGATCCTCGCGATGGTCGGCGACAGCCTGCTCTCGAAGGGCGACCAGAAGAAGGCCGCCGACTTCTTCGGCTACATCTTGGAGCATTCCCGCTCCACGGAATACGCCGACTACGGCTTCGCCGGACTGGCCGAGATCGCCTTCGCCAACAAGAAGTACGCCGACGCCCTCTCGCTCTGCAACGAGGCCATCGACAACAACATCCTGATGTCGAAGGAACTCGACCTCCGCTTCACCCGCGCCCGCGCTCTGGCCGAACTCTCGAAGTACGCCGAGGCGAAGAAGGAATTCGAGGAGATCGCGAAGACGAAGGAATGGCGCGGCGAAAAGACCGCCGCCTCCCTCTATTGGCTCGGCCTGATGGCCGAACGCCAGGCGACCGACGAAAAGGGTTACAACGAAGCCATCGCATACTACCGCCGCTGCTACATGACCTGGAAGAAATATGAGGTCTGGGCCGCGAAGTCCTATTTCGCTTCCGCCAAGCTGTTCGCCAACAAGCTGAACCAGAAGGACGCCGCCAAGGCGCTCCTGAAGGAGATGCTCGAGAAGGACCGCATCAAGGACACCCGCGAAGCGGCCGAAGCTAAAGCCTTCCTCCTCGGACTCTGACCCTCATGCGCCTCTCCCTCCTCCTCCCTGCCCTCGCGCTCCTCGCCGCCGCCTCTTCGCCGGCTCAGACTTTCGTCTTCAAGGGCGAACGCTGGGAGATCAACGACCCCTTCAAGCTGGATAACTCCATCCCGCCCAAGCCGGTCGTCGACGCCAAGAAAGGCACCATCAACGTGATCAAGGGCACCATCGACCGCGTCAGCAATTCTGGCGGTATCGAGGTGACCCTCACCCGCAAGCTGACTGAAGTCACCGAAGTGATCTGGCCGCTGCCCTCCCGCCTCAAGGATGCCCAAGCCAACGTCAGCCGTGGTGAACCGGCCAAGGCCCTCGATAACGTCGAAGCCGTGCTGAAGTTCTTCGAACCGATCAAGAACGTCCCCGGCTCCTGGTGGGCCCGCGCTTCCATCGTTAAACTCGACGCCCTCGACCGCCTCGAAAACGACGCCGCCACCGAATCATTCCTGGCCGCCTTCGAGAAGGAAGAAGCCGCCAAGCTCCCTGAGGTTGCCACGCAAATCCAGCTAGCCCGCCTGATGCAGCGTGCCCGCAAGGGTGAGCATGAAGAGGTTGTGAAGGAATCGACCGAGCTCCTCACTAAAGTGGACACCGCCGAACTCCAGGCCCGCCTCCATCTCGTGAAGGGTAATTCGCTCTTCGCCTCCAAGAAGTACGAAGCGGCGATGGCCACCTACCTGCGCGTCCCGGTCTTCTTCGGCTCCGAGACCGAAATCGTCCCGAAGGCCCTGCTCGGCGCCGCCCGCTCCTTCCGCGGCATGGATAGCCCGGCCCTCCGCGACCAGAAGCTCGAGGCTGTCTCCAACCGCTACCTCTACGACATCATCGTCTCCTACCCGGTCTCCAAGGAGGCCGAAGAAGCCAAGAAGATGCTCCCCAAGGAAGAACGCGCCAAGGCCGAGGCCGACCAGAAGAAGATCGCCGCCGGCGGCCCACTCCCTGAAGGCGTCATCATGGCCAAGCCTAAGCTCGCCGACGAAGAGAAGGTCGAAGGCAACAAGTGAGTCCTTGCCCCTTTCCAAAACCTAACCTAAAACCAAACCTACACCCCATCATCATGAAGATGAATCTCCGTACCACCTCCCTCAGCGCCGCCTTTCTTGGCCTGATGACCATCGCTGCCTCCGCCCAGGAAGCCGCCGTCAAACATGAGAAGACCCTCATGGACCTCTTCCATGAAGGCGGCTGGGTCATGTACCCGATCACCCTCTGCTCAGTGGCCATGATCTGGTTCATCGTCGACGGCTTCATCCGCACGGGCGCCGGCAAGCTCTACCCGGTCGACCACGTCAACCAGCTCCGCGAACTGTTCAAGCGGGGCGACTACGTCGGTGCCTACGCTTTTGCCAAGACCGCTGGCTCCCCCGTCGCCGACGTCGTCCGCGCCGGTGTCGCCTTCACCCCAGATGGCAAGACGATGACCGAAGAAGCCATCATCTCCGAGATCAGCCGCATCCAGGCCGAACTCAAGGGCCGCTCCTCCTACCTCTCCGTGATCGGCGTCTGCACCCCGATGATCGGCCTCACCGGCACGGTGACGGGCATGATGAAGGCGTTCGAAAAGCTCGGCTCCTCCGGCGTGGGCGACCCCTCCAAGCTGGCCGAAGCAATCGGCGAAGTGCTCGTGGCGACCGCCTCTGGCCTCTTCATCGCGATCCCGGCTTTCATGTCCTACTACCTTCTGGCCAACCGCATCAACAAGGGTATCCACGACATCACTGAGATCGTGACCGGCCTGTTCCGTGCCTTCCCCTACGACGAAGTCGCAGGTCGCAAGGTCGGCGACGAAGAGATCTACGCCGCCAAGCCCGATTGGAACGCGTCCTCGAACGTCCAGTCGTAAGCCCCTTCCACCCCTAACCAAACAGCACAGCCATGGCAGGCGGAGGAGGAGGCGGAGAAGGGGAACCGGAGTTCCAGGTCGCGCCGATGATCGACGTGCTCCTGGTGCTGCTCATCTTCTTCATGTCCATCACCTCGTCGCAGGTGCTCAAGGTGGACAAGAACATCTCCCTGCCCGTCGCCGCCAACGGCGTGAAGCGCGATGACAAGGCCGCCGCCGGCCTGATCAATATTTCGTGGGACAAGACCACGGGGCAGGCCAAGTACAAGCTCGACGACCGGGAGCTCGACGCGAACGACAAGGAAGGCATCGCCAAGGAACTCGCCGATCGCAAAGGCACCAACGAGAAGTACCGCCTGCTGATCCGCGCCGACAAGGAGTGCCACGCCAAATATATCTCCAAGGCCCTCGAATGGGGCGCCGAAGCCGGCATCGACAACATCGCCTTCTCCGGCCTGAACCACGAGGAATAAACCATGAAGCAAATCGAACAACAGCCCGAAGCCAACGCCGGCTTCCAGATCGCCCCGATGATCGACGTCGTCTTCGTGATCATGCTCTTCTTCATGGTCATGGCCGGTGCGGTGAAGGTCGAACATGAGCTGAAGACCACCCTGCCCGGCAACGCCGAGACCGCCAAGGAGACCGAACTCCCGGACGAAGTCACGATCGGCGTCAGCGAGACCGGTGAAGTCACCCTCAACGAAGACCCCGTCGGCGCGCCCGGCGACAAGCTCCTCGAGAACCTCTACAACCAGATGTATCAGATGGGAGAGGCCGCTAAGCAGTCCAAGACGAAGCTCCTCATCACGGTCCAGGCCGAAGAGAACGCCCGCTACGAGCGCGTGATCAACGTCCTCGACTGCCTCGCCAAGGCGAACATCTCGAACGTCACGTTCGCGGTGTCCGATACGGAATAAGCGGTCGCCCGACCGTCCTCAAAGGCCGCCTCCGGGCGGCCTTTTTGTTTTGCGGATTTGCCAAGCCCACTGGTCATCCCATGCTCCCCTGCATGAAGACCGTCCTCGTCGCCACCCTCGCCCTCGCCAGCCTCGCCCTCTCGGGTTGCATCATCGTAATCGAACAGGCGCCCGCCGAGAAGGTTGCTCCGGCCAAGAAGGCCGCGGCCAAGCCGAATCCGGATAGCGCGTCGAAGTAAGCCTCAGCGACCGAAACCGGCATCGGACTCGAGGACCTTGCGGACGGCCTCGAAGTCGTTGCCGATCCTGATCGGTTGCGGTGCCGGCAGCTCGCCCGGGAAACGGGAAGCGTGGGCGTCGCCGAAGGCTTCCTGCAACACGTCGGGGAACTTGGCGGGGTGAGCGGTGCCGAAGACCACGACATCGTCGAGTTTCGCCCCATCGCGGGCGAGTAGATCTTCGGCGGTCTTCCAGCCAACCGCGGTATGCGGGCAAAGGATATAACCACCCGCGGCGCGGACGCGACGCATGGCATCAAGCGTGGCCTTGTCGTCGACGGTGACCGCGCTGACGGCCGGTCCGCCCTCGCGCCAGGCGAGCAGGCGGCTGAGGTTGTTCGGGTCGCCGATATCCATGGCATTGGAAGCCGTGGGCGTGGCGCGACGCGGACGATATTCACCGGTGGTGAAGAGTTCAGGCAGCGGCGAATTGGTGTTGGTCGCGGCGACGAGCGCGGCGACGTCGAGTCCCATGCGACGGGCGAGCTGCACGGCACCGACGTTGCCGAGATTACCCGAAGGCACCACGATGCCCATCCGACGACCAGGCGCCAGCAGACGCTTGGCGTGGAACGCGAACGGAACCTGCGCGATCAGGCGGACGGGGTTGATGGAATTAGCGGTCAGCAGCGGGCGGTGGCGGCGCAGGGACTCGTCGGCGAGCGCGCGCTTCACCATCGCCTGACAGTCGTCGAAGGTACCGTCGACGGAAAGAGCCACGACGCCGGGGCGGGCGCGGGCAATCTGCGATTCCTGCACGCCGCTGACTCCAATACGCGGATAGAGCACCACGGCACGGACGCCAGGGACGCCGGAACAAGCTTCGGTGACCGCGGCCCCGGTATCACCGGAGGTGGCAGCGAGGACGGTCAGCTGCGGGAACTCGTCGCCGAGCACGCGCGCGGTGACACGCACGAGCGTACGGACGGCGAAATCCTTGAAGGCCGCGGACGGACCAAGGAAGAGTTCGAGGACGGCGATGCGTTCGGCTAGCGTGCCCTTGAATCCCTCGGGGCGTACGAGCGGTACTGGGAAGTTGAAGGCCTCCTGACAGAGCTGCCGGAGTGCCGCCGGCCCGAGGACCTCGGCGAAGTAAGGGGCGATGACGGCCTCGGCGAGGTCGGCATAGGAGGCGTTGCGATGGCGCTCCACGAAATCGGGCGCGATCTGCGGGATATGCGTCGGCACCCAGAGCCCGCCCTTAGCGGGCATGGCCGAAAGCAGCACGTCACGCAGGGAGCCGCGACAGGTAGCGTCGGCGGTGGAGACGAATTCCAACTTAGGACTCGGAGAGGACATGGACACCCTTGGGATTGATGCGCGAGACGTAAGGCGTGGCCTTGATCGGCACCGAAGCGAAAATGGCGGCGACGGCGGCGGCGACCTTGCGGGCGGTCTCTTCCCCGTCGCAGAGCGCGAACACGCTGGGTCCGGCACCAGAGATCGAGAAACCCAACGCACCGGCGGCCATGGCGGCAGCCTTGGCGCGGTAGAACTCAGGGATCAGGCGGTGGCGGTGCGGCTCGGCGATGAGGTCATGGAGCGAGCGACCGATGAGAGCGTAGTCGCTCTTGAAGAAGCCGCACAGCAGGCCGCCAAGATTGCCGCTCTGCTGCGTGGAAGTCTCGAGCTGAATCTGACGCGGCATGATCTCGCGGGCGACCTTGGTCAGTACGACGATGTCCGGGTGCACGACCGCGGCCCAGAGGCGCTCCGGAATCGGCACGTCCATGACGTCGAGCTCGGCATTGGAACGGATGAGGGTGATGCCGCCAAGGAGACACGGACCGACGTTATCGGCGTGCCAGGCGCCATCGGCCGCGGCTTCGCCGGCGACGACGAAAGGCAGGAGCTGACGACGCGTCAGCGGGTCGCCGAGGAGACGGTTGACGACAAAGGCGCCGCCGACTGCGCTCGCAGCGCTGGAGCCGAGACCGCTGCCGAAGGGCATCTTCTTGTGAATCTCCATGTCGATGCCGAGGTCGCTCTTGCCGAGATGGCGAAGGAGGGCGTGGGCGGAGACGCCGGCGGTGTTCTTCTTCGAATCGAGGGGCAGACGGCCGTCGTCACCGGTGATCTTGGTGATACGCAGGCCGGGGGTGGTCGAGAAGCGGGCCACGATCTCGTCGCCGGGGGCGTCGATGCAGAAGCCAAGCACGTCGAAACCACAAGCCACGTTGGCCACGGTGGCAGGCGAAAAGATACGGACTTCTTTGAGCGGCTGAGCGGACATAAGGCCCCTTTAACAGGGGTGGGCAGACCTTTCGGGTTGCCTCCCCATCGGTCAACGGTGAACATGACCGTTAACAGTCCTTTGATGTCCAACCGCATCCACCAGAACGGTTTTGTGACCGTGGCGGCCGCCTCACCGGCCCTCCGCCTGGGGGACCCTGCGGCTAACGCCGCCCTGATTATTCAGGCACTGGAAAAAGCCGCCCAAGAAGGGGTGGAAATCGTCGTCCTCCCCGAACTCTGCCTGACCGGGTATAGCTGCGGTGACCTCTTCGGCCAGCGGACCCTCCTGAACGGCGCCATAAAGGCCCTGGGGCAGGTTTGCGAGGCCACGGCCAAGCTTGGCCTCACCGCCCTCGTCGGCACCCCTCTGGAGGTCAACGGACGCCTCTTCAACGTGGCCGTCGCGGTCTCCCGCGGCAAGATCCTCGGGGTTGTCCCGAAGACCCACCTCCCCAACACGGGCGAGTTCTACGAGCAGCGCTGGTTCGCCTCGGCCCGGGTCGCCCCGGTCGCCGAAGTCGAACTCCTCGGCCAGAAAGTCCCCTTCGGAACCGACCTCCTCTTCCAGGCGACCGACATGCCGGACTGCATGATCGGCATCGAGATTTGCGAAGACCTCTGGGCCGTGGAGCCCCCGAGCGGAGCCCAAGCCCTCGCCGGTGCCACCCTGCTCTGCAACCTTTCGGCCAGCGACGAGCTCCTCACCAAGGCCGCCTACCGCCGCGACCTCGTGAAGTCGCAGTCCGCCCGCTGCCTCGCCGCTTACGTCTACGCTGCCGCCGGCGCCGGCGAATCGAGCACCGACATCGTCTACAGCGGCCATGGCCTCATCGCCGAGAACGGCGTGGTGCTCGGCGAATCGGAACGCTTCCGCTTCGACCTCGCCCTGATCGTCTCGCAGATCGACCTCGACCGCCTCGCCGCCGAACGCCGCCGCAACAGCACCTTCTTCGGCGCCCCGGTGGCCGTTCGCCCCCGCGTCATCGGCTTCACCCTCGGCGTGCCGACCGGCCAGACGCCTAAGCTGCGCCGCCGTTACAGCCAGCACCCCTTCGTACCGTCCGACCCGCACCGTCGCGACGAGAACTGCCAGGAGATCTTCGCCATCCAGTCGACGGGCCTCGCCCGCCGTATCCGCCACACGGGCCTCAAGCACGTCGTCATCGGGGTCTCGGGCGGCCTTGATTCGACCCTCGCCCTACTCGTCACGCTCGAAGCCTTCAACCGCCTCGGCCTCGACCGCAAGGGTATCATCGGCCTCACGATGCCGGGACCTGGCACGTCGGCCCGTACGCGCGTCAACGCGATGCGCCTGATGGAGACGCTCGGTATCACCGCCCGCGAGATCCCGATCAACGAAGCGGTCGATCAGCACCTACGCGACATCCAGCATCCGCCCGGCAAGCACGACGTCACCTTCGAGAACGCCCAGGCCCGCGAACGCACGCAGATCCTGATGGACGTCGCCAACCAGAGCCACGGCTTCGTCGTCGGCACCGGCGATCTTTCCGAAGCCGCGCTCGGCTGGTGCACGTTCAACGCCGACCACATGTCGATGTACCACGTGAACATCGGCGTGCCGAAGACCTTGGTGAAACACCTCGTCGGCTGGGCCGCGCACGCTCGCCACGTCGGCACCGAACGCGCCATCCTCGAGGACATCGTGGCGACCCCGGTTAGCCCCGAACTGCTGCCGCCCGGCGACGACGGCGAAATCGCCCAGCAGACGGAGATGCTGGTCGGCCCGTACGAACTCCACGACTTCTTCCTGTATCACGTCATCCGCAACGGCTTCCGCCCCTCGAAGGTCCTCTGGATCGCCGAGCACGCGTTCGCCGGGAAATATGACCAGGCAGAGATCCGGCACTGGCTCCGTTCATTCCTGAACCGCTTCTTCAGCCAGCAGTTCAAGCGTTCGGCCATGCCAGACGGGCCGAAAGTAGGCTCGCTGGCCCTTTCCCCCCGCGGCGATTGGCGTATGCCTTCCGACGCCGAGGCGACGGCGTGGCTTGCCGAACTGGGCTAACCCTGCTTGATGGGAGGCGTGAGCCCTTCCGCGCAGACGCATCCCGCCGCCACCCAGGCCCTCCTGGCGAAGCTGGGCGCGCAGGTCGTCCGGACCGACGAGGCCGCGTGCTTCGCCGCGTCGTTCGATAACATGCGCCTGTCCTTCATGCCCGAGGCGGTCATCCGCCCGGCGACGGAGGATGACATCGGCGTCACGCTGAAGCTCGCCAACGAACACCGCGTCCCGGTCACGGTCCGCGGTCGCGGCACCGGCACGACCGGCGCCTGCGCCCCGATCAAAGGCGGCTGGGTCATCCACCTCGACCACTGGGACATGATCGAGATCGATCCGGTCTCCTCGATGGCGACGGTGCAGCCTGGCGCGATCACGGCCCACATCAACGACCTCGCCGCGCCTCACGGCCTGTTCTTCCCGCCCGATCCTTCTTCGGTGAAGCACTGCAGCATCGGCGGTAATATCGCCACCAACGCGGGCGGCCTGCGCGCCGCGAAATATGGTGTCGTCCGCGATCACGTCTACGCGCTCGAGGGCTTCCTGCCCACCGGCGAGAAGGTCCGCTGGGCCGCCCCGCTCCGCAAGTTCGTCAGCGGCCTCAATCTGCGCGACCTCTGGATCGGCTCGGAAGGCACGCTCGGCGTCATCACGAAGGCCACGCTTAAGCTCTCGGTCCTGCCCGCCGCCCGCCGCACCTTCCTGCTGGCGTTCCGCACCGACGAAGCCGCACTGGAAGCCGCCATCGAACTCATTTCCCTGCGCGTGAATCCTTCGGTGCTCGAGTTCCTCGACGTCCAGACGGTCGCCGCCACCGAAAAACGCCGCGGCCAGCGCGTGTTCACCGACAGCGAACTGGCTGGTTCCGCCGAGACGCACGCCGCGCTGCTCGTCGAGATCGACGGACACCCCGCCGCCCTTGCCGACGACGCGGTCAAGGTCGTCGCCTGGGCCAAACGCCATGCGGTCGCCTTCCGCGCTCCCGAAGACGCAACGGAAGCGGAAGCGCTCTGGGAACTCCGTCGCACCTGCTCCCAGGCGATGTTCGCCCTCGGCGACGCCAAACTCAACGAAGACGTGGTGGTGCCGATCCGCAGCTACGTCGCCCTGCTCCGCTTCACCCGCGAAATTCGCGACCGGTTCGGTCTGGCGACCCCGACCTTCGGCCACGCGGCCGACGGTAACTTCCACGTCCACATCATGTATGACCGGTTCAATCCGGAGCATTGCCGCAAGGCCGAACAGGCCATCCGCGAGGTAATGGAGAAGGTCGTCGAACTCGGTGGCGCCATCACGGGCGAACACGGCATCGGCCTGGCGAAGTCCCCTTTCCTCTCCCTGCAGCACACGCCGGCCGAGATCGGCGCGATGCTCGCGATCAAGAAAGCCCTCGACCCGAACGGCATCCTCGCCCCGGGCCAGATCTTTGAACCTTTCAACGTCTGGGAGCACCGCCCGATCAAGGTCACGTTGCCCTGGGATAAGCACTGAGCCATGCCCCGCACCGTCGCCGTCTTCGATTGGGACGGAGTCGTCATCGACTCCTCCGTCGCCCATGAACGCTCCTGGGAAGCCTTGGCCAAGGAGGAGAAACTCCCGCTGCCAGCCGATCACTTCAAGCGCGGCTTCGGCAAGCGCAACGAGCTGATCATCCCGGACATCCTGAACTGGACGCGCGACCCCGCTGAGGTGAAACGCCTCTCCAACCGCAAGGAAGCCCTCTACCGAGACATCGCCCGCACCGGCCACGTCCGCCTACTTCCTGGCGTCCGCGAACTCTGCGGCGCTCTCAATGACCTCGGCGTCCCCTGCGTTATCGGCACGTCGACGCACAAGGAGAACCTCGCGCTGTCGTTCGAGCTCTTCGGCATCGGACATTTCTTTGCCGGCGCGGTCGCCAGCGAGGATGTCACGAAGGGCAAGCCCGACCCGGAAGTCTTCCTAAAGGCCTGCGCCCTCGGTGGCGGCGATCCGGCGACTTCCTTCGTCTTCGAAGATTCCTTCTCGGGTCTGCAGGCTGGCCTCTCCGGCGGCTTCATCACGATCGCCCTCGCGACGACCAATACCCGCGAACAGTTGGAGCCCGTCGGCGCCCATCGTATCGTGAAGGACCTCTCCGAAGTCGACCCGCAGTGGCTCGCCCGCGGGCGCCTGGGCTGAGATGGAGTTCCGCCTTAAATCCGACTACCGCCCGATGGGCGACCAGCCGACCGCGATTGCCGCGCTCGACGCCTCCCTCCGCGCCGGCAACGGCCGCCAGACCCTCCTCGGTGTCACGGGCTCGGGCAAGACGTTCACGATGGCGAACCTGATTGCGCAGCAGCAACGCCCGGCGCTCATCATCTCGCATAACAAGACGCTGGCCGCCCAACTCTACTCGGAGTTCAAAAACTTCTTCCCCGAGAACGCCGTCGAATACTTCGTCAGCTACTACGACTACTACCAGCCGGAGGCCTACGTGCCGTCGACGGACACCTTCATCGAGAAGGATTCGGCCATCAACGAGGACATCGAGCGCCTGCGCATCAGCGCCAGCAGCGCCCTGCTCTCCCGCCGTGATGTGATCGTCATCGCCTCGGTCTCCTGCATCTACGGCCTCGGCTCGCCCGAGGACTTCCTGGCCGCGATGATCGCGCTCAAGACGGGGATGACGATGCGCCGCGACGAACTCCTCGCGAAACTCGTCGCCAACCAGTACGTCCGCAACGACGCCATCCTGGAGCGCTGCAACTTCCGCGCCCGCGGTGAGACGATTGATGTCTGGCCGGCCTACATGGAGTCCGCAGTCCGCCTCGAATTCTGGGGCGATACGCTCGAGGCCATCCGCGAGCTCGACCCGGTGAGCGTGAAGCCAGGCAAGCAGCTCCAGAAGTTCGACCTCTATCCGGCCAACCAATATGTGATGGCTCCGGGTCGTGTAAAAGCCGCCGCCGCCGCCATCCGTGCCGAGCTTGAGGAACGGGTCGCCCACTTCGAAAAGACGAACCGCCTCGTGGAGGCCCAACGCATCCGCATGCGCGTCGAGCACGACCTCGAGATGCTCCGCGAGACGGGCTTCTGCCCGGGCATCGAGAACTACTCGATGCACATGTCCGGCCGTCGCCCCGGCGAGCGCCCGCACTGCCTCCTGGACTTCTTCCCGAAGGACAAGCTGGTCTTCATCGACGAAAGCCACGTCTCGGTCTCGCAGATCGGCGGGATGTATCACGGCGACCGCGCTCGCAAGGAACGCCTCGTCGAATTCGGCTTCCGCCTGCCCTCCGCCCTCGAGAATCGGCCACTCCGCCCGGAAGAGTTCGATGTGATTGTCGACCAAGCGGTCTACGTCTCCGCCACGCCGGCCCCCCATGAATACAAGGTCTCGGCCGTCATCGCCGAACAAGTGATTCGCCCGACGGGCCTGCTCGACCCGGTCATGGAAGTCCGCCCGATCGCCGGCCAGGTCGAGGACATCATCGGCGAGGCCAAGGCTGTCGCCGCCCGCGGCTTCCGCACGCTCGTCACGACGCTCACGAAGCGAATGTCGGAAGACCTCGCGAACTTCATGCGGGACAGCGGCCTGAAGGTCGAATACCTCCACTCCGACATCGATGCCATCGAACGCGTCGAGATTCTCCGTCGCCTGCGTGCCGGCTCCTTCGACGTCCTTGTGGGCGTCAATCTTCTGCGCGAAGGCCTCGACCTTCCGGAAGTGGCGCTCGTGGGTATCCTCGACGCCGACAAGGAAGGTTTCCTGCGCAGCGAAACGAGCCTCATCCAGACCTCCGGCCGCGCGGCCCGTCACCTGGAAGGCAAGGTCCTACTCTACGCCGACGTGATGACGAAGTCGCTCACGCGAGCGCTGACCATCTGCGGCGACCGCCGCAAACGCCAGGAGGCCCATAATACGAAGTACGGCATCACGCCGAAGAGCACGACCCGCAAGATTGAGGAGAGCCTGGTGGACCTCGAGGCCGACGAGGCCCTGGCGGTGGCCGAAGGTACCGACGACCGGGATATCGCACGCGTCTTGGCGGACATGGAAACCGAGATGCTCGCGGCGGCGGACGAACTGCAGTTTGAACGCGCGGCGAACCTGCGCGACCAGATCGAAGCCCTGCGCACCGGGAAGCCGGCTTCGCCGAAGCGGCATAAGGGCCGCCGCTGATCAGCCGAATCGGCGCGTCAGGTCGGCGTCCGTCCATTCGACATAGGTCCGTCGTCCACGCGGGCAGGTGCCTGGCTGCACGGTGCGGAACAACGCCTGCACGAGTTCCATCAGCTCGGCGTCCGAGAGGCTGTCGCCCTTACGGCGGGCCTTGATGACGGCGATCTTGGCGAGGGCGTCGTAAGCCAACGAAGGACGGCCGAAGTCGCCTTCGCGACGGGCCATCTCGGCCAGCAGGTCACGCACGAAGGCCAAGGCATCCTCGGGCTCGAGCCACGCAGGCAGAGCCTGGATGCGCCAGAAATTGCGGCCATACTCCTCGAAATCGAAACCGGCAGAAGCGAGTAGCGGCATACGTTCCTTGAGCACCGAGGCGGGTAAAGGATCGAGTTCGATGCTCAGAGGCACGAGCATCGGCTGGCTGACGGGCTTCTGCGCAGTGAATTGCGCGAGGATGGATTCGTAGAGCACGCGCTGGTGCGCGGCACCGATATCGAGGATCGCCAGACCGGTGGGCGTCTCGAAGACGGCACGTTCTTCGCGCAGACGCGAAAGCAGACGCCAGCCAAGGCGGACGGCCGGAGTATGAGATGACGCGGACGGAACGGCTGAAGGCGGTACGTAAGCCGGCGAAGTTGCGGTGGATGCGACCGGTGAGCTTAGCGTCGGTGCGATGGAAGCTGCCAGCGGTGTCGCCGGCGTGACCGAAGGAATCGTCGACACCGGCAGTCCGTCGTCGGCCCGGGCGCGTAGCACCGCGAGAACGGACTCGATCAGGAAGTTGCGGACCTTGGCTTCGTCGCGGAAGCGCACTTCGCGCTTGGCCGGATGGACGTTCACGTCGACCCAGGCCGGGTCCATCTCCAGGAACACGAACGCCAGCGGGTAGCGGCCCTTGGGGATCAGCGTGTGATAGCTCTCCGTCAGCGCGAAGGCCATCGTGCGACTATCCACTGGACGGCCGTTGACGACGGTCACCAGATCCTGACGGGTGCCGCGGCTGACGCCCGGCTTGCCCAGCAGACCGCTGAGACGCATGCCCGGACGCTCGAAGAGCGGCATGATCGTGACTTCCTCGGCCACCTGTCGGCCCCAGATCTCGCGGACGCGATCCAGGAGCGGAGCATTACCCGGCGAACGGAAGATCTCGCGGCCGTCTTCGCGCAGCAGGAAACCGACTTCCGGGTGGGCGATGGCGTAGAGGCGGACCAGGCGGACGATATGGGCGGCCTCGGTCTCGTCGGACTTCAGGAACTTGAGCCGAGCCGGGACCGGATGGAAAAGATTCGATACCTCGATGCGCGTGCCTGGCGCCATGCCATGGTCGCGGCGATGGACGAGCTTGCCGCCATTGATCGCAACCTCGGTGCCTGAGGGAGCAGAGGCGGGCCGGGTCTGCATCGTAAACCGGGCCACGCTGGCGATAGAAGGTAGTGCTTCGCCGCGGAAACCGAAGGTAGCGATACGGTCGAGGTCGGACGCTAGTTGAATCTTGCTGGTCGCATGGCGCTCGAGGCTCAACAGGGCTTCGTCGCCCGTCATGCCTTTACCGTCATCCTCGACGATCATCTGGGCCTTGCCGCCGCGCGAAAAGTCGACCGTCACACGACGCGCATCGGCGTCGAGGGAGTTCTCCAGCAGCTCTTTGATGACCGCGGCAGGGCGCTCCACCACCTCGCCGGCGGCAATCTGGTTGGCCACCGTCGGCTCAAGGATGCGGATCGTTGACATGGTCAGGCAGGGCTAGCCGCGGACCGTCCGTAGGGACGACCGATGACGCGGCTGGGGCGGACGGAAGGCACCGGGAGACCTTTGCCCTTCACCCCCTCCCCTGCAAGTCGAACGGCTCGGAAACGGTCTTTGTTGCACCCTGCCGAAGGATGCCAACCTTCCAGACGTGTCGAACCGACTGGCCCACGAAAGCTCGCTCTACCTCCGCCAACACGAGGCCAACCCCGTGCATTGGTGGCCGTGGTGCGCCGAGGCGTTCGCCGAGGCCAAGGCGAAGGACAAGCCCGTGCTGGTCTCGGTCGGCTACTCCTCCTGCCACTGGTGCCACGTCATGGCCCGCGAATCCTTCGAGCAGTCGTGGATTGCCGACCTGATGAACCAGCACTTCGTCTGCATCAAGGTCGACCGGGAGGAACGTCCCGAGGTCGATAAGCTGATGATGGACGCTGTGCAGATGATCCAGGGCCACGGCGGCTGGCCGCTCAACTGCTTCTGCCTCCCCGACGGTCGCCCCTTCTTTGGCGGCACCTACTTCCCTCCTGACGACCGCGGACACGGACAGGTCCCTTGGCCGCAGCTGCTGATGCGCGTGTCGGACTTCTACCATCGCAACAAGTCCGAGCTTGCCGCCAACGCCGACGCCATCGCGCAGAACCTGACGCACCTCACGCGGGCGCCCGACGCCGATGGCAGCGCGCCTTCGCCCGACGACCTCGTCGCCGCCGCCCGTCGCATCTGCGAGCAGCACGATGACACCTTCGGCGGCTTCGGCGCGGCGCCGAAGTTCCCGACCCCGCACACGCTCAACTTCCTGCTCGGCATCCGTGGCGCTGCCGCGGTCGAAGCCGACCGGGCCCTCGCCTCACGAATTGACGCCGTCCTGACGATCACCTTGGGCTCAATGGCTCGCGGCGGACTGTTCGACCAAGTCGGCGGCGGCTTCCATCGCTACTGTGTCGACCGCGACTGGACCGTGCCGCACTTCGAGAAGATGCTGTACGATAACGCCCAGCTGCTCGGCACCTACGCCGAGGCTTGGGCCCGCTACCGCGATCCACTCTACGCCGACGTCTGCGCTGAGACGGTCGGCTGGCTGCTCCGCGAGATGCGCACCGCCAACGGACTGTACGCCGCCTCGCTCGACGCCGATACGGATCACCACGAAGGCACCACGTACGTCTGGACCGCACCCGAAGTGGCGACCGCGCTGGGCGACGACGCCTTCGCGTTCGCGCAGGCCTACGGGTTGTCCGACAAGGGTAACTTCGAGGGGAAGAATATCCCCAAGCTCAAAGGCGACCATGCGGCGCGGAAACGCTTCGCCCCGGCGCGCGCCAAACTGCTCGCCCTCCGAGACCAGCGACCGCAGCCCGCCCGCGATGACAAGAACCTGCTCAGCTGGAACGCCCTGCTCGTCGGCAATCTCGCCAAGGCTGGCTGGATTTTTGGCCGCAAGGACTGGGTCGAGCTCGCGATCGAATTGGAAGCGGTCCTCTGGAAGCGCTTCGCTAGCGATACCGGTGGCCTCCGGCTCCTCTCGGTCGCGCATGGCGACAAGATCACGCTCGGCGGCAACCTCAGCGACTACGCCTGGTTTGCCGAAGCGGAACTCGCCCTAGCGGCCTACGCCAATTGGGCTCGCCCCGGACAGTCGCATCCCTACGCCGCCCGCGCCGAGCAGATCCTCCTGTCGGCGCAGACACTCTTCAGCGATCCGCACTCCATCGGTTCGTTCGTGGTACCGGCTGATCGCGAGGATCTTTCCGTCCGCCAGAAGGACTGGTTCGACAACGCCGTCCCGGCCGGCAACTCCTCGCTCCTCCACGGCTTCGGCCAGATTCAGATGCTCTCGGCGGACACCCGCTGGGCCTGCGAGTTCGCCGACCTGACCACGGCCTACGGAGGCCTCTGTAAGAACGTCCCCAACGGCGTCGCCCACGCCTTGGATGGCATCGCACGCTTTGCCATCGGCCATGCGACCGTGAAGTCTTCCGGCCGATGGGACGAACTGCGGCTCGCGCTCAACGGCGATGAGAAGACCGCTCCGCACGCACGCCCCTACCGACCCCTGTTCCTCCTTGCCGAGCCTACTGCGACCGGCTTCGCCATCTGCGTAGGCCAGACCTGCCTCGCGCCCGTCCAGACCGCCCAAGAGGCCGCCGCGAGCCTCTGACGGGCAATCCGCTCTTGCCCGCTCCATGCGGAGCGGGAACATCGTGGCAGGCATGTCAGCCGACCCCCATTACGTCTACGGCCAAGGGCAGAGCTCACGCTCGAGCTACCCTATCCTGCTAGGGATGGTCACCGTCGAGGTCATCGGCTATAAAGAACGTAAATATCGCCCTAACTGGAAGCGCATCGCCCTGCTCTCCCCAGTTTTCCTCCTGGCCCTCTGGGTAGCGCTCTCAGAAGTGAACTACTTCAAGGAGCGCTACATGAACGGCATCCCGACCACACGCCGGGCTGATATGTATCTCTATCTGCCGGATACTGTGGTCAACTCCGCTACCAACCTCTTCTACGATAAGGAACAGGTACGCCTCCGCGAGCGTGCAAAACTCCTCACGGTCAAAGATTCGTACGGTCGCTCCGCGCATCTCTACCGCAAGGGCGAATACTTCGTGAGCGTCGCCAAGGCCGCGCTCGCCCGCCAGGACTACGCCGAGTTCGCTCGCTACATCGGCACCGGCGCGCAGCTCACCCCGGCCAATCTTGATGCCCAGCGGCTCTGCGCGGATCTCTTCTTCCAGTTCCAACGACCCCTTGATGCCTACCAGCTACTCGAGGAGTCGCTCGTCTTTGCGAAACAGGACCGCGAATACTTCAGCCAGTATATCGACCGCTGCTTCCTCTTCGACCAGGACGCCCGGCTGATCGCGACGGCGACCAAGTACCTGGGAGACAAGGAGGTTTCGCTGGGGATCCAGGCCGACCTCCAGCTCGCGGCGGCCCAAGCCCACTTCCTCCGCGGCAACTTCACCGTAGCGGCCCAGTTCATCAAGGACTACCACCTCGACCAGACCGCCGACGGATTCCTGCTGAACTGCCAGATCCTCTGGGAGAGCGGCGACCGAGCCGGCGCCCTGGCCGAGCTCGACGCCGCCCTCGTCTCCTATCCGGCCGGGCTACGCCTGCTGGCGACGAAGGCATTCTGGCTAAAGGAGCAAGGGGAGCTGTCACGCGCGAAGGACTGCCTCGACCTGATGGACGTGAGCGCACCTGGCAAACCCGAGCCCTTAATCCAGTCGCTCAACGTCCTGCCCGGCGAAGCGAACCGCACCGCCCGCGCCGCGATCGTCGAGAAGGCCATCCTGAAGTTCGGCAACCAGGAAAAACCGATGCTCGACCTCGCGCGCTTCGGCAACGAGATCGCCGACGTCGACCTTACTGTCCGCCTGGCGAAGCTTGCCAAGGACCGCCGCTTCACGAACCGAGTCCGCTTCGACCTCGTCCGCGTCGAGTGCCTGCTGAACGCAGGTCGCGCGCGGGAGACCATCCTGTTGGTGGATGAACTCTACAAGCAGGCCGAACGCGACCAATGGGTACCCGAGACCCGCATGTCGTTCGAGGCGCTCCGCACCATCGCCTACTTCGCTGACGGCCAGACGGAGATCGGCTCGATCAACCTGCAGAAACTGATGCAGAACCGCAAGGTGCCGCCGCAGATCCTGATCTCGGCGAGCCGTAAGCTGATTATTGCTAAGCGCTACGACGAGGCCAACGACGTCCTCATCCAGGCCCACCTCCAGAATGAGAGCAGCCAGGCCGTCCTACAGCAGATCGTGCAGCTGAAGCTCGACCATCCACGCATCGCGGCCGACCTCGAGACCTACCTGCGCCGCCTGATGGAGAACCGTCGCCCGTCGAAGGAAGTCCTGCAGGCCGCCCTGCGGCGGCTGGGCTCCGACATCTACCTGTTCTCCGGCAACCGCGAGACCTTACTGAGGGATATCGAAGCGAAGCTCAGGTAGCCGCTTCCTCCGAGGAAGTCGTCGTGGTTTCGGGCGCCGCGCGATCGGTCACCTCGAAATAAGTCACGGAGCCGAGCTTGGTGCCGTCGGGCAGCCAGAGCCCGCGACTGCAGCCGCGATTGACGAACTCTTCGGCTTCGGAGGCGTTCAGGATGGCGCCGGCCATCGCTAGGCCTTCGGCCTCGAGGGCGGAAGTCGCGATTGAACGCACCGGGCCGGGTAAGGAAATCACCTGGCCCGTGCGCGGGTCGACGAGATTACCGTGCAACGTATCGGCCGTCTTGCTGGCCATGGCGAAGCGGCAGAGCTTGATTTCGGAGTTGGCGCCGACGCCGATGCGCCAGCCGATGGATTCACCGGGCGGATCAAGGGCGAGGGTCACGCTACCGGAAGCCATCAGGAGGGCGCGATGGATTCCCCAGCTGCTCTCGAGCATGTCGGCCATCCGATCCAGCGCGTAGCCGCGGACGATTGCGCCGAAGTCGACGGCAGCGCCAAACTTGGCGCAATGGAGTTCGCAACCTTCGAGGCGGAATTCGCCATCGCGGTAAGCCGTCATCACCTGAGTCCAAGCATGGTCGTCAGGATTGAAAGCCATCTCGCCACGGTTCTTCCAATAGGAGAATAAGGCGCCCGCGGTGGCATCGAAAGCCTTGTTGGTATCGGCGCTGACGTCCTTCGAGAAATTCCAGAGCGCCTGCACGTGCTCCGAGACGGCGACCATCGCCCCTTCGGGCATCTGATTGATCGCCGTGACCGGACCGCTGTCATGACGACGGTCGGTCTGGAAATCGAGGTCGTCGAGCAACTGGAACAGGGCCTCGGCGGCGTTACGGGCGTAGACGCCATCCTCGGCGGCGATGCGCACCCAGAAACGGGAGCCGAAGGCTTCGTGCGAGAAATTGTGGATGATGGGGGTGTCTTCCATGGCTTACTTGCCGATGAAAACGCTTTCGTAGCCTTTGGCAACCAGCACCCAATAGCGGTCACCACCCTCGCGGAGCGTCAGACTCGTGACGGCGTAGCCAGGCACGGCCGGCTCGCTGGTATCTGTTACAGGGATAAGCCGGAGGGGAGCCTGGGCCGCCTGAGGGAAGTTGCCGAAGCCGACCGGATACTTCCGGAGGTAATACGGCAAGGGCCAGTAATGGCCTCCGTCAGCCACCGCGATATAGAATTTACCCCCCTTATACTCCTGACTGAGTCGCGCCACGCGCTGCTCGAATTCCCGAAGTGGCGCCCGGGCGGTCTCGGAGTGGGTGGCGAAATCCCCTGCCGCATAGGCGGCCGAGACGAGCAGCCCGAACAACAGCAAGGCGTCGCGCCTCCAATCTTCGCCGAGCAAAGAAGGCACGAGCAGCACCAGCGGCAAAGCCATGACGCCATAAAGCAACCAAGGCGTCTTGTAAGGCAGGGCGAGATGGAAGCAGAAGATCAGACCGACGAAGATCAGGATGAAGTCGGTCGAGCTCGAGCGGAACGGCACAAAACGCTCCCGCAGGAACCGCTGCAGGGAGAACTCGGCTAGCCAGAGAGCGCCCCATATCCAAGGCCAGTAACTGACCGCCGTCAGCGTGTCCTCGGAGCGTCCGCTCGCCACGCCGAACGAGCGGGCCAGCTGTCCCCACCAGCTCGCTAAGCCGTGGCGGTCCGTGAAGGCAACGCTCTGGAAGAAGGCCCAGGAGAAGATCAGGCCGAGGATGAATCCGAGAAGATGACGGTCGGCCCATGGCTTACGGACAATCATAAGCGCAACGAAGAAAAACAGGAGGTAGGCCCCGGCCGTGACCTTGCAGGCCAAAGCGAAGCCGAAGGCCACGCCCGAAAGCAGCCGCCACAGGGCCTTTCGCTCCGAGGTGTCGGCACGAAGCCACAGCACCGCCCCCCAAGCAAGGCCTGCCACCAGCAGCACCTCTTGCACGAAATAGAACCCGAACGGAGCACCGCCGCCGATGAGGAAACAGAACGCCGTCGCGGTGACACGTGAGACCAGGCTCGCTCCCGGCAACGCCAGGGCCGCGAACGAAAGCAGGATCAGGTAGCATCCGGCGACGTTACGTAGGTACGTCTCGGACATGTCCGTGAACGCGGTGCCCGTCAGCTTCGATGCGACCAGCAGCGAAGTCGCCAAGGTCGGCCCATGGAAACGATCCTCGTTGGTGCTATAGGGAATGCCCTCGGACATCTCCATGGCTCGTGACCACTGCACCGCTTCGTCGGCATGCAGAGGCTGCGGTATGCCTGAAAGGCGCGGCGGCTGCTGGACTCCGATGGCCGAAAAGAGCAGGAAACACGCGACCACGGCCGCGAAGATCGACCAAGGCTTCTGCGTGGGGCCCGCGTCCATCGC
The DNA here is from genome assembly GCA_026397955.1 of Verrucomicrobiota bacterium. Classification (GTDB taxonomy): domain Bacteria; phylum Verrucomicrobiota; class Verrucomicrobiia; order Opitutales; family UBA953; genus UBA953. The sequence goes on from JAPLTV010000014.1 coordinate 69,811, forward strand.
TCAGACCCCGAAATGCTTCTGCAGGGCCGTCTTGATGTCGAGCGGCACGAGGGCGGCCGACATGGGGCCTTGGGCTTCGCGCCAGGCGTAGACGGTGGTCAGGGCGCCCTTGGCGACGGCGCGTTCGCCGACCTTGGCTTCGAAGCCCCAGACGAGTTTCTTGTCGCCAATCTCGATCGGCGTCAGCGCAACGGTGACGATGTCTTCGCGGTAAATCGGGAAAAGGAAATCACACTCGACCCGGACGCGCGGGAAACCGGTCAGCTTCGTACCTTCGGTACGGAGGAACGGGAGCTTGAGCTGGCGGAAGAGGGCCTCTTCGGTCGCCTCGACCCAGAAGAAGATCGTCGAGAAGTGCACGATGCCCGCGGCGTCGGTATCGGAGAAATTGGCGCGGTAATCTACCGTGAAGGGGGCCATGCAGCTATCCAAGCCGTCCCGCCCGAGGGTGCAACCGTCAAGGCGCCTTCCGGCCGCCCTTGCGCAGCCATGACACCGACGTGGCCGACCCTCCGGAGGCGGCCACGCAGGCCTGCAGGAAGGCCTGGGGCGGCTGCTGGACGGTGAACAGGTAGAGCCGCGGCCCCGCGCCCTGCGGGGCCTTGCCGAAGGCCTCCAGCCACTCGCGCTGCCAACGAGTATGCCCTTTCTGCGAACCGCCGACCTTGTGGTAAGAGCTGTCCGAATAGACCAGCTTCGGCTCGCCCTTCTTCGCCTCGTAGAGGCGGACGCCGTCCTGGAAATCCGAGAAGACCACGAGGGCGTCATAAGGCTCGGCGAGCAGGCGATCCATCCAAGCGCCCAGCGATCCCTTCTCGCAAGCCGTCCGGACCTTCACCTGCACGGAACGACCCGCGGGCGTGAGCGTCTCCACCGCGGTCTGCGTCGGTCCCTCGCGCAGTCGCGGAGCGACGCCATGGAAGCGACGGCCATACACGACCATATCGCCCATGCCCACGACCCGGGCGCCGTCAAAGCGGAAGACGTCGGCATCGGGGAACTGCTTCCTGATTTCGGCTTCGACGCGCGGCAGGTAAGAGCGCATCGAGCCGGAGCAGTCTAGGTAGACCGCGACGCGCTTCGCCCGGATGAAGGCGCCCATCACCGGGCGACCGACGAAGCCCGCGCGATTGCCCAAGCCGGCGCCGAGGCCGTTGCCGCCGAAGGAACCAAGGCCGCGTCCGAAGCCACCCTTCCCTTGTCCGCCGGAGAGCCCAGCCAACCCCATCTCCGGCGTCAACGTCTTCATCGGTGGCAAGGCGAGTGTCGCGCTCGCCGACTTCGACGTCAGGCGCTTCTGTGGCGTCGGCACCTTCGGCTTACGCTGGACCGGATGCGTCGCGGCCGGACCGCCGGACCGGCCGCCGGCGACCGCATGGGACGTAAATTCCTGCTTCGGCGGCGCCGGCGGCGAACGGAACACGATCCAACATGCCGCGACGACGAGAAGCCCGTGCAGGCCAAGGGAGAGCGCGAGGCTGCGCCAGGAACGGGCCGGTGAGCGATGTCGGCGGGCCACGGACGACTCAGTTTGATCCATGCCACCGAGGCTACGAACCCACGTCCCGCATCAACCGTGCGGACGCACAGGTTCACCTTGCATCCCGACCGCAGGATGACCCCAGGGAATGGCCTCAGTTCGCGGGCTTGGGCGGCCCGTCCGGACGAAGCCAATCGATGAGCTTGAACTTGCCGCCCGAGACGTCGGCCGACTTCTGCAAGATGCGGCTGGCGGGATTACGCGTGGAGAAAAGATAGAGCACCGGCGCCTTGCCGGCATTGGCTAGATCGAAGGAGCCGACCCAGGCATCTTCCCAAGCCTTCTCGGAAACGGTACGGTCATCCTTGATCTCCGCCTCAGGCAAGAGACGCTGACCTGCGTCGTCGACGTAAGTCTGTACGGTCGGCTTGCCCGGGCGCACCTGTAGCACCTGATCGTTGAAGTCGGAGAAGATCACCAGCGCGTCGTAGCGCTTCTCGGTCCGCAGGATATCCACCCAAGCGCCGATGGAGCCGGTTTCGAAATTGCCGGCGTAGCGGGCCAGAATCGCCTTGCCCGTCGGACTGAGGCGGCTCGTGTCTAGACTGACCTTAGGCCCCGAAGCCGCGGGCTTATGCGGCAGCACGGACGTCGCGCCGCCGCGGACGAGGGCGCCATCGACCCACACCTTGATGGCCGGGATCTTGAAGACGTCGGCGTCGGGAAACTGCTTCCGGACCTCGGCTTCGACGGCGTCGAGGTAAGGCACCATGGAGTTGGAGCAATCCAGGTAGACCGCGATACGCGGAGCCGGCTCGTCGCCGCCCCCAGTCTTGCCGCCGGTCTTGGCCGCATGGGCGAAGGCGGCCAGCAGAGTCAGGACGACAATCGTGAAAATCTTGAGGGCTTTCATCGGCGGGGGTGACATCAATGATGCCGGCGGTCGCGGGGCCTTGGAATCATATTATGTTTTTACGGCGTGGGGACTTCTCCCTAAGCACAAAAAAGGCGAGGCCGGGTGGCCTCGCCTTTCAGTTACGACGCTGAATCGACTCAGCGAGTCGGAGCGGCGCCGCGGGAATTGCCCGTGCTCGAGGCGGCCGGGCGGAAGCGCAGGACGGCGTTCGGCGCGGCGGCGGTGGCGGGCGCGGACATCTCGACGTTGAAGAAGCCGACCGCACCCTTGACCGGGGTCACCGAGATGACCTTGGTGGCGAGGGGGAAGCGGGCGTCCACGATGAGCATGCCGGGTTTGAGGTCGATCGAGCCGGAGACGTCGTCGATGACCTTGGAGTCCTTGGCGAGCGTACCGACGGCCTGGATTAGGGGGGTGAACGCGAAGACCGCGTTGGTGGCATCTTCGGCCACCGGGGCGGAAATCGTCAGCTGCTTGTCGACGACGCGCTTCTTGCGCTTCTTCTCGGGATCGTCGGGGTCGATGATCTCCTTGAACGTCGGCATCGCCACGAGCGTGGCGCCATCGGGGATGCCGCGTCCGCTGACGGGCATGCCGACGTAAAGGTCGTCGTAGTTGTGCAGGTCGTTGACCGTGCTGGTGCCCTTCTTGGCGTTACCGAACTTGACCATGATGGCGCTGCCTTCGGAAGCGGAGACGCAACGCTGAAGGATGGTGCCAGGCTTGTTGCCGTAGGCGCGCGAGGTGCTGATCAGGTAGAGGCGCGGGCCCTTGTTTTCGCGGGCGCCGGCGAAGGCCTTCTCCCACTCGTCTTCCCACTTCTTCTCTTCGGGGAAACGCTTGTCGCCGCCGTTGTTGCAGACCAGGCGTCCGGAGGCGGCGGCGGTGAGGGGCTTGCTGAGGGTGATGCTGACGTTATCTTTGATCTCGGTGACGGTCGTACCCTGCGGGATACCGGAGCCGAGGATGACCATGCCGACGATGAGGCCGGTGGTTTCCTTACACTGGACGACCGGCTGGCCGGAGGCGCCGCCGCTCGCGATGAGTGTGACCGAGCGGGCGAAACCGCCGCCCTGATTGGTGCGATCGGAGAAGACGACGGGAGGGTCGGCGCGCATGCCTTTGTCCGGCTTGTAAGCCGAGACGCCACCGATCGCCTTAGTACGAATCTGACGGACGCCGTCCTGGAAGTCGGAGAAGATGATCAAGGCGTCGTAGGTGCGGTCGTCCTTGAGGATATCGAGCCAGCCGCCGACGGAGCCCGTCTTGAAGTTACTGGCGTACTTCTTGTAGATAGCTCGCCCAGCGGTGGTGAGCTTATTAATATTTGTCTCGGTCGAGACGACTTCTCCCTTGGCGTTCTTCTTGGAGCCGCCGCCCGTCGGACGATTAAGGAAAGGCGTACCCTTAAACTTTTCACCACCGACGACTTCGTTGTCATGGACGTCGACGAAGACCCCATTGCTCAGGTAGACGTCGGCGTCCGGGAACTTGTCGCGGATTTCCGCTTCGACCCGGTCGAGGTAAGGAAGCATCGAGGCCGAGGCGTCGAAATAGACCGCCAAGCGCTGGGAGAAGATGTTCGCGCCCATGACCGGGCGGGCGACGAAGTTCTTGCCGCCGCCGGAGCCCATACCTTTACCCGTGCCGATACCGCCGCCGGCGCCGCCGCCGAAGCCCTTGGAGGCACCTCCGGCCATCGCGCCAGAGATCATCGAGGACGCCGAAGCGGAGTTCGGCATGTCAGGCAGCGCGATCGAAGCCGAGGCGCTCTTGGAAGTGATACGCGTGGTCGTCTTGGCGAGCGACTTGACGTTCTTCGGCTTAACCTTGCGCTCAGTGCTCTTGACGCGCTCACCGCCGGAACCGCCGCCCGCGCCTGTGGCGAAGGTGTTCGGGTCCTTCTTGGCGTTATCGGTGACCGTGGAGACAACGAAGGCCGCGGCGATGAAGACCAGCAGGACGTGAATCGCCAGGGAGACCGAAAGACCGCTGGCGCCGATGCGCTGCCAGAACGTGCGCTTCATGCGCTTCGATCCGAGGGAGTCTGATTCGACCTTGGTACGTTCAGTCGGAGGGACGTCGCCGGACGGGGGCGGGGGAGTTTCTTCAGTCATTGAGAGAAGGGGGTGGGCAATCTTCCCCCCTGCCCCGCCTGCTTCAACCCTTTTTGCCCTCAAGCTGGGGGTGGAACTCGCATAAGAAATGGCTTGCGAGTCGGCCCTAGCCGCTTTCTCCTTCGCCTCCCACTTATTGCAGGGTGGAGCAGCCCGGTTAGCTCGTCAGGCTCATAACCTGAAGGTCGTAGGTTCAAATCCTACCCCTGCACCCAATTTTAAGCCCTTGAAGGGCAGTCACTTAAAAGAGTGGCCAAAAAGATTAGGAATAGACTTGAACCAGCCGTAATTAATTGCACGGTATCAGGTATTAAATTTGTCCTACGGGACAATGGGGTAAGTAAGATAAAGCAGTAAAAAACAGGCGGCTTGCATAGGGGTATGCAAGCCGCCTCCTTTTTGGGGGATTGCTCCCCTGCCCTGGACACGAAAAAGCCCGGCACCTTGCGGACCGGGCTTCGTCATTTCTACGCGGGCTGGCTTAGCCGCCGCCGGTCATCTTGGTGATGAGCGCGATGAGCGGCAGGAACATCGCGAGCACGATCGCGCCGACCACGACCGCGAGGAAGACGATGAGGACGGGTTCGATGATCGAAGTCAGCGCGGTGACGGCGTTATCCACTTCTTCGTCGTAGATGTCCGCGACGCGGTTGAGCATCTCGGGCAGCTGGCCGGTTTCTTCGCCGACCTGAATCATCGAGGTCACCATCTGCGGGAAGACGCCGGACTGCTCGAGCGGCACGGAGAGCGGCTCGCCGTCGCGGACGCGGTCATGCACGCGCTCCAGCGACTTCGCGATGACGACGTTATCGAGCGTGTCGCGGGTGATCGAGATGGACTGCAGGATGGGGACGCCGGACGCCATGAGCGTTCCGAACGTGCGGGCGAAGCGCGAGACCGAGACGATCTGCACGAAGGTGCCGACCTTGGGCAGGCGGAAGATAATCTGGTCAAAGATCTGCTTGCCCTTCTCCGTCGACAACCAGGTCTTCAGCCCGAAGTAAATGCCGAACACGAGGATCGGGGTGGCCCACCAGTAAACCGTCAGCAGCTGGGAGATGCCGATGACGAACTTCGTGAGAGGAGGCATCTCGGTCTTCTGGCCGTCGAGGAGCTTCTGGAAAGAAGGGACGACCTTCACCATCAGGATGTAGACGATGATGATGGCCACGGACATAACGACGCCCGGGTAGACCATCGCGGACTTGACCTTCTTCTGGATGCGCTCGGCCTTTTCGCGAAACTTCGCAAGACGGTCGAGGACCTTGTCGAGCACGCCGCCCGCTTCACCGGCGCGGATCATGTTGACGAAGAGCTTGTCGAAGACCTTCGGGTGAGCCTGCATGGCTTCGGAAAGGTTATTACCTTGGGAGACGCTCTCGGCGACGTTGGCGAGGATGACCTTGAAGGCCGGGTTGCGCTCCTGCTTCGTAATCAGTTCGAGGGCGCGCAGGAGAGGCAGGCCAGCGACGATGAGCGTCGCCAGCTGGCGGGTCATGATGGTGACGTCATTCTGGCTGACCTTCGCCCCAAAGGAGAAGCCTCCCTTGGACGGGGCGGCCGGGGCGGAGGCGGGCTTCGCCGAGCCGGCGTCGTTGGCCAAAGTCGTGACCATCAGACCCTTCGCCATCAATTTCTGGCGGGCCTGTTCGTCATTGGTGGCTTCGATCTTGCCGGAGGTCTGCGCCCCGTTGCGATCGATGGCGGTGTACTTGTAGTCGGGCATGGGAGTGGTGGGGTGTTGTGTGAAAGGTTAGGTATACTTAAGGACTTCCTCGATGGAGGTATGGCCGTCGAAGATGCAGCGCAGGCCGTCTTCGCGGAGCGGACGCATGCCCGACTCGATCGCCTTCTGCTTCAGGACGAGCGTCGGGGCCTTCTGGGTGATGAGCGAACGAAGCTGGTCATTGATCGTCATCAGCTCGAAGAGGCCTTGGCGGCCCTTGTAGCCGGAGCGGTTACAGTCAGGGCAACCCTTGCCGTAGTAGAACTTCTTGTTGGCGATCTCGAGCGCATCGACGTCCAGCATATTGATGACGTCCTTGTCCGGCTCGTAGGCGGTACGGCAGGTCTTGCACACGCGACGGAGTAGACGTTGGGCGAGCACGCCTTCGAGGGAAGCGGAGATAAGGAACGGCTCCAGGCCCATGTCGATGAGTCGGGTGACGGCACCGGGGGCGTCGTTAGTGTGGAGCGTGGAAAGCACGACGTGGCCGGTCAGCGAAGCCTGCACGGCGATCTGCGCGGTCTCGAGATCTCGGATTTCACCGACCATGATGGTGTCCGGATCCTGTCGGAGGAACGAGCGGAGCGCCGCGGCGAAGGTCAGGCCGACCTGGTGGTTGATCGGCACCTGCATGATACCTTCCACTTCGTATTCGACGGGGTCCTCGGCGGTCAGAATCTTGACGTCCTCGGTATTCACCTCGCGGAGCGCCGAGTAAAGCGTGGTCGTCTTGCCCGAACCAGTCGGACCGGTGACGATGAAGATACCGTTGGGGCGTCCCACCATGCCGCGGATGCCTTCCTTAATGTCATCCTGCATCGAGAGGGCCTCGAGGCTCAGGTTGACGACGGTCTTGTCCAGGATTCGAAGCACCACGGACTCGCCGAACTGCGTCGGCAGGGTCGACACACGAAGGTCGATCTGGCGGCCGCTGATGGTGGTCTTAATGCGTCCGTCCTGGGGCACGCGGCGCTCCGCGATATTGAGCGAAGAGAGGACCTTGACGCGGGCGATGACGGCCGAGGCGAGATTCTTGGGCGGCGGGGCCATTTCGTACAACGAGCCGTCGATGCGGAGACGGATGCGGAACTCGTGTTCGAAGGGCTCGAAGTGGATGTCCGATGCCTTGGCCTTAACACCTTCCTGAAGGACGAGGTCGACGAAACGGATGATCGGTGCTTGGCTGGCCTGCTTGGTGACATCCTCGTCGGTGACGGCAGCGGTATCGACTTCGCCGAATTCACCGAGCAGGTCTTCCATCGAGGAAGAGGTGGCTTCGCCGTAGACGCGGGTGACGGCGGCTTCGACCTGGGCGGGGTCTGCCACGGCCAGTTCGATATCCTTCTGCAGGATGAAGCTTAGTTCGCTGATGACGGACGAGTTGAAGGGATCCTTCGCAAGCAACGTGAGCTTGCCGGCTTCGTCGGCGACGGGCAACACGACGTACTTGTGGGCCTGCGGTGCCTTGAGCAGCTTGGTCAGGGCTTCGCCCGGGTCGGCTGGAACGACGGAATAGAACTGGACCTGAAGGTGGTCGGCGATGGCCTGCAGGATGGTCGGACGGTCGGCCAAGCCGGCGTCCACGAGGCTGTCGCTGAATGACTTGCCGGTGGTCGCGTGGGACTCCCAGATCTCCTCGGCCTGGGCAGGCGTCACGAGGCCTGCCTCGAGGGCGATATCACGGATCACGTCACTATGGTCGTCGAACATGGGAATGGAGGGGGAAAGGGGTTGGGTTGAGTTTTAGCGGGCCGCTGCTCCGCCGCGCATGCGCTCACGCATGGCTTCGGGGTTCTGGCAGTAATTGAAGACTTCCTCCTCGGACACGGTGCCTTGGAAGAACAGGGCTAGCAAATCGCTGTCGAGAGTGCGCATGCCGCGGGCGCCGCCGGTCTCGATGTCGGTGAGGAGCTGGTAGGTCTTACCCTCGCGGATCTTCGCACCAATGCCGTCGGTACGCACCATGACCTCGAAGGCCGCAACGCGCTTATCGTCGGTGGTGTGCAGCAGACACTGCGAGATGACGGCGCTGAGAGAGGTGGAAAGCTGGGCGCGGATCTGGTCGCGAGCGGACGCCGGAAAGGCGTCGATAATGCGGTCGATTGTGCGCGTCGCCCCAGAGGTATGGAGCGTGCCGAGGACGAGGTGGCCGGTCTCCGCGGCGGTGACGGCGGCCTCGATGGTCTCGAGGTCGCGCATTTCGCCGATGAGGATGACGTCGGGGTCCTGACGGAGCGCGGCGCGGACGCCTTCCGAGAAAGAAGGCAGGTCGACGCCAACTTCGCGCTGGGTGACCAGGCAGTTCTTATGCGCGTGGGTATACTCGATCGGGTCCTCGATCGTGATGATGTGTCCCTGCTCGTTCTCATTGATCCAATTGATCATCGAGGCGAGCGTGGTCGACTTACCGGAGCCGGTCGGGCCCGTGACGAGCACCAGGCCGCGGGCGCGCTTGAGCATGTCCTTGATGACCGGAGGGAGGCGCAACTGCTCGAGCGTGAACATGGCCGAAGGCAGCAGGCGCAGCACCATGCCGTAGCCACCGAGGCCGCGGAACGCGTTGACGCGCAGACGAGTCTTATTGCGAAAGGAGAAGGCGAAATCGCAGCCGCCGTCGGCGTCAAGTCGGGCGGTCTGGGCCGGCGGAACGACGGATATAACCATCGCCTTGGCGTCGGCTTCCGTGAGTGCCGGGCCATCGATGGAGACGATGTCGCCGTTGACGCGAAGGCTGGGGGAGCGGCCCACGCGGATGTGCAGGTCCGAAGCGCCATTCTCGATCATGGCCTCCAGCAGCTGATTCATCTCGTAGGCCATGGGCTTAGATGACGTCGTCGGCGACGGTGGCTCCGAGCACTTCCTCGATGGTCGTCATGCCGGAGGCGACCTTGCGCTGACCGTCCTCGCGCATGGTGCGCATGCCGGCCTCGCGGGCCTTACGACGGAGCTCGACGAGATTGGAGCCGCCGTAGATCATCTCCTGGACCTCCTCGGTGATGACGAAGAGCTCGAAGACGCCGCGACGACCCTTGTAGCCGCGCTCGCCGCACTTGGGGCAGCCGGCACCCTTCATGGGCGTGGCGCTGGCGAGATCCTGCTCAGTCATGCCGATGGAGTAGAGTTCCTTGGCGGTCGGCTTGTAGGGGGCCGCACAAGCCTGGCAATTACGACGCACCAGTCGCTGGGCGAGCGCGCCGCGCAAGGCCGCAGACACGAGGAACGGCTTGACGCCGATGTCCACGAGACGGGTGACGGAGCTGACGGAGTCGTTGGTGTGGAGGGTCGAGAACACCATGTGGCCGGTGAGGGCCGCGTTGATCGCGATTTCCGCAGTCTCGAGATCTCGGATTTCACCAATCATGACGATGTTCGGCGCCTGACGAAGCATGGCGCGAAGGGCGGCGGAGAACGTCATGCCGACGTCGCGCTTCACCTGCACCTGATTGATGCCGGCCATCTGGTATTCGACGGGATCCTCGACGGTGATGATCTTGCGGTCCGGCTTATTGATGTAGTTCAGCGCCGAATAAAGCGTGGTCGACTTACCCGAACCGGTCGGACCGGTGACGAGGAAGACGCCGTCCGAGCCCGAGATCAGGCCCTGGAACTTGGCTTGGTCGTCGGCGAAGAAGCCGAGCTCAGGGAGACCCAGCTTGAGGCCTTCCTTGTCGAGGATTCGCATGACGATCGATTCGCCGTAGACGGTCGGCAGGACCGAGACGCGCAAGTCAATGTCGCGGCCGCCGGTGCGGGCTTGGATGCGTCCATCCTGCGGGATGCGCTTCTCGGCGAGTGAGACTTCCGCCATGAGCTTGAGACGGGAGATGATTGAAGGCTGGAGGCGCTTGGGCGGGCCCTTCATCTCCTGCAGCACGCCGTCGACGCGGAAACGGACGCGAAAACGCTTCTCGAGAGGCTCGAGGTGGATGTCGGAAGCCTTCCGACGGATGGCGTCGACGATGAGCGAGTTGACGTAACGGATAATCGGCGCGTCGTCTTCCTTGACGTCGCCGCCCTGCGGGAGCTCGACGGCCAAGCCGTCATCGCCGCCCTTACCAAGGATGTCGGAATAGGAGGCGGACCCACCGATTTGCCCCCCGTTATAACAGCGTGAAATGGCTTCCTTGAGCGCGTCCGGAGGAGCCAGCTTCGGGTTGATGGCAAGCTTGAGCACGCGCGAGACGGAATCGATGGTCTCGGTGTCGAGCGGATCGGAGATGGCCAGCAGCAGTTCGTTGCCGTCCATCTGCAACGGGAGGATGTTGTGCTTCTCGGCCTGTTCGCGGCTGATGAGCTTGAGGATATCGTCGGAGGGAGCGACCTGCGCGACATCCACGATTTCCATGTCGAACTCTTGGCTAAGGGCGGCCGTGATCTTGGTCCAAGCGACCTTGTTGGTCTCGACCAGTTTGGCGATGGCCAGGGTGTCGGCATTCTGGCCGTCCGGGACGGGCTCGATGGCGGCACGGGCCTCTGTCACGTCGGCAGGGGACACCAGTCCCTTGTCCTGAATGAATTGGATGACGTAGTCGTCGGCGGTCGTCACAGTGGGGAAATCCGGGGCGGAAGATAGGGGTAGGGAGATTGTTCCTCAGAGAGGAGAACAACGGGGAAAAATAACCTAAATCTAGGCACCTTGCCCGCAATCGCAAATTAACCAAAGATGCCCGGTATTACGGGGCCGGAAGCCGACCGACGAGCGCCGCGACCTGCTCGCGTAGAAATGGCTGGCCTCCATCGTTCCACAGGACGGCATCAGACCGCTTAACCTTCTCCGATAGAGGTAGTTGCGAATTAATGCGTCGAGTGATTTCATCCTCATTGAGTCCCTTTTTAAGCAAGCGAGCTCGGCGCACCTCTTCAGAGCAGTCGACACACACGATCAGCTCGAATCCAGCGGTCAGGTTTTTTTCGAAAAGCAGCGGAATTTCAACCACGTGATGTCGTTTGGTATCTACGACGGCGGCCTGCCTAAGCCGTGCTACCTCCGGATGCGTCAGGCCCTCTAGGAAGGCCAGCTCTACCGGGTCAGCGAAAACTTTCGCGGCAATCCATCGACGGTCGGGCCGACCATCCGGCCCCAGGCTGGCGTCGCCCCAACGGGCGCGCAGCTGGCTCACGGACGCGGCCGACTCCAAGACCTGACGTGCCAGCTGATCGGCATCGACGACATTGAATCCGAGCTCTGCAAAGCAGGCGGCCGCCGCGGACTTGCCGCAGCCGATACCGCCCGTGAGTCCGATGACCATGCCCTACCCTACCTTCCCGGTCGGCCGAGGGCAAACCTCAAGCGGGACTGGGAGAGGACTGTAGGCCAGGGCCGGCGTCAGCCGCAGGGCTGGCCGCAGGCTGGGCGACATCCGGCGCCGGAGCAGGCGCCACGGCAGATCCGGCGATCGGCGTCTGAATAGAGCCGGTCTTGAGGATTTCCATCACATGGACGCCGTCGAGGGTCTCGTACTGCAGAAGCGCCTCGGCGATCTTGCGGTGGGCTTCGGCGTTATCGGCGATGAGTTTCTCGGCGCGGACATACTGCTCCTGCACGATGGTGGAGATGGCCTCGTCGATACGGCGCGCGGTGGCGTCGCTATGGTTCTGCGTGCGCGAGATCTCGCGGCCAAGGAAGACGGTGTCGGAATTCTCGCCAAAGGCGATCGGACCCAGGTCACTCATACCCCAGTCACAGACCATCTGGCGGGCGAAACGCGTGGCCTGCTTGATGTCGCTCGAGGCGCCATTGGAGATCTCGCCGGAGATGACCTTCTCGCCGATGCGGCCAGCCATCGCCATGCAGATGTAATCGAGCAGGCGCTTACGGGAATAGCCGAGAATCTCCTTGGTCGGCATGAGCATGGCCATGCCGAGGGCGCGTCCGCGCGGGATGATGGTGACCTTGTGGAGCGGCAGTGCGCCGTCGTCGATGAGCGCCTGGACCACGGCGTGGCCGGCCTCGTGGTAGGCGGTGTTCTTGAGGTCGGCTTCATCCATGACCTTCTTGCGCTCACGGCCGTAGGCGATCTTGTCGCGGGCTTCCTCGATGTCGGACATCTCGACCTTCTCGCGATTGCGACGGCCCGCATGGAGGGCGCCTTCGTTGAGGAGGTTGGCGAGGTCCGCGCCGGACATGCCGGTCGTGATGCGCGCAACGCGCTGGAGGTCGACGGACGGAGCGAGCTGGAAGCGCTTGGCGTGCACGGCCAGCACGGCCTCGCGGCCGCGGAGGTCGGGCAGGTCGACGAAAACCTGACGGTCAAAGCGTCCCGGACGCAGCAAGGCGGCATCAAGGACGTCGGAGCGATTGGTAGCGCCGATGACGATCACGCCGGCCTGACCATCGAAGCCATCCATCTCGACGAGCAGGGAATTCAAGGTCTGCTCGCGTTCGTCGTTGCCGCCGCCGACGCCGGCGCCGCGCTGGCGACCGACCGCGTCGATCTCATCGATGAAGATGATGCAGGGGGCGAGCTTGCGGGCCTGCTCGAAGGTGTCGCGCACGCGGGCGGCGCCGACTCCAACGAACATCTCGACGAAGTCCGAACCGCTGATGCTCAGGAAAGGCACGCCGGCCTCGCCGGCGACCGCGCGGGCGAGCAGCGTCTTGCCCGTGCCGGGAGGACCGACCATGAGCACGCCCTTCGGGATACTCGCGCCGATCTTGGTGAAACGCTTGGGGTCCTTAAGAAAGTCGACGATCTCCTTCACCTCTTCCTTGGCTTCATCGCAGCCCGCGACGTCCTTGAAGGTAGTGGATTCCTTGTCGGTGGAATTGAGCCGGGCGCGGGACTTGGCGAACTGCATCGCGCCGCGATTGGCGTTCTTGAGGAAGCGGTACATCATAAACAGCACCACGCCCGAGACAAGGAGCGTAGGCAGCACGTTGTAGAGGAACATCGTCCAGCCGGTCTGGGCGGGGACTTCTTTGAAAGCGTCGCGAGAGACCGAGGCGCGCAGCGCCTCGAATTCCTTCTCGGTCAGGTGGCCGTCAGCGAAGAAGCGGTCCTTTTCGTCTTCCTTGGCACCCGCGACTTCAAGCTCACCCGTGACGTGCACCCAGCGCTCGGAACCGGCGGTCGGATTGGGCTGGAGCGTGAGGTTCTTGATCTTCTTCTCCTGGGCGTAAGCCAGGACCTGGCTGACCTCCAGCTTTTGGACGGCATTACGGGAGTCGGCGCCCGGCATGTTGAAAAGGGCGATGATGGCAGCCATCAGCAGCAGCCAGACCAGCACGGGTTTGGCGTTCAAGCGGGGGCCGTTTTTATTATCATCCGGCTGGTCGTTTTGACTCATGGGCAGAAGATTTAACCTAAGCAGAGGCCAAGCCAAGTCAACCGGAGAGCCCCCTTCGTGGGGCCCGTCAACCGGGCGGATTCAGCCGGAGGCAGGCCGGGCACCCAAAGGATTTCGCCGCCGCATAGCACCACGGGCAGAGCTTCCCGCCTTTCCGCAGGGATTTTACGATTGATGAGCAGGTCCGATAGTTTAGCCGAGCCGGGCGAACCCAGCGGCTGATAGCGATCGCCCTCCACGCGAGCCCGCCAAGCAAGAGGGGCTTTCGGTGCGACGACATAGACTTCCTGCGCGGGCGAGATGTCGCCACGGGACAGACTTGCCCACAGGGACGCGTCAACCTCCACGATTTCGGCGAGCAAGCCGACCTCGTTATCAGGCGATCCGATCCGCACAGGGCGCTCAACGGGACCAAACGACGGAGCCTCAGTCCGGACGGAAAGCTCCCCGCCTTTCACGCGCACGACCAAACCGCTCACGGCAGACTGAGCATCGTCGCCGGCGGCGATCGCCGCCGTCAGAGGCAGGAGCGACTTCGCGCTCGGATCGTTGAGACCATGGTGGTGGAGGAATTCGCGGACGCACTCCTGGGCCAAGGCCTCCGGGCGACCACGCAACGAAGAGACGGGCATGCTGCCGTCATTACGAATGACGCATCCCAGTTCCCGCGCCCAACAGGCCAAGGCCGCCTGAGCCTCACCGATAATCCGGGCGGAACGAGCAAACCCTTCGGCATAGCCGGCCCCTAAGGCCACTTCTCCGCCTTCGGCCATCCAGGCGCGGATGCGGTTGCGGGCCGCGATAGGTAAACCGTTCGTAGCGTCTTCCCGCCAAGGGATTCCGGCGGACCGAAGCGAAGCCAAGAGGGCCGACTTCGCAATGCCGGCTGCGATCAAGGGACGCCAGCGACGGTGGCCGTCGCGAAATTCCTGTAGCACGCGCGGGGCGGCGAGTCCCGCCAGACCGGCCCCGCGAGCGAGACGGAGCAGTGCGTTCTCAGCAACATCATCAAGATGATGCGCGGTGCAGAGCAGTTCGAAATCAATGACCTGACGCTGTTCGGCGAAAAACGCATCGCGGGCGGAGCGCAGGTCCGCCTCCGAAGCAGCACCCTGCCCTGCGCGCAGACCCAACACACAAGGGACACCGAGCGCGGTGCAAAGCGCAGACACGAAGAGCGCATCTTCCGCGGAAGCTTCGCCGCGGACACGATGATCGAAATGGAGGACGCGCAGACGCGGGCGCAAGGCCTCATCCGCCCAGAGCGCGCAGAGGAGATAGACCGAATCCGCGCCGCCCGAGACCGCGACGGCGACCGGGCCGGCCGAAGCGGGCGGCGACGGCAGACGCGGCAACCGGGAAGCGGCCGCGCGCAAGGCATCAGGAGTGGGCAGGCTCATCGGCACGCGTTCAGACTACGCCGCGAGGACAGCCTGCCAATCCAAAGCGGCCGTCAGAACGACAGCGTTTCCTTGCCGTACCAGCGACGGAGCGCTTCGGGCACGCGCACGGTGCCGTCGGCCTGGAGGTTGTTCTCCAGGATGGCGGCGAGGACGCGCGGCAGGCCGAGGCCGGAACCGTTAAGGGTATGGACGAACTCTGGCTTTCCATCCTTCGGACGGAATCGTATCCCTGCGCGACGGGCCTGGAAGTCGGTGAAGTTGGAGCAGCTCGAGACTTCGAGCCAGCGCTTCTGGCCGCCGGCCCAGACTTCGAGGTCATACTGCTTGCTGTGCGAAAAACCGATGTCGCCGGCGCAGATCATCAGCACGCGGTAAGGCAGGTTAAGCTTCTGGAGCAGGCGCTCGGCATCGCCGCGCAAGAGTTCGAGTTCTTCGAAAGACTTATCGGGGTGCGTCCATTTCACGAGCTCGACCTTATCGAACTGGTGCAGGCGGTTCAGGCCACGCACGTGCGCACCCCAACTGCCGGCTTCGCGGCGGAAACAGGGCGTGTAGCCCACGCGCTTCACGGGCAGCGAAGATTCCTCGAGAATCTCGTCGCGGAAGAAATTCGTAACGGGCACCTCGGCGGTCGGGATCAGATAGAAGTCATCCGTCTGCGCGTGGTACATCTGTCCTTCCTTGTCGGGCAGCTGGCCGGTGGCGGTAGCGGACGCGGCGTTGACCAGCAACGGCGCATGGACCTCGGTGTAGCCGTTGGCGCCGGCCTCCTCGAGGAAGTACTGAATCAGCGCGCGGACGAGGCGGGCCATGTCGCCGATGTAGAACGGGAAGCCCGCGCCGGCGACCTTCACGCCACGCTCGAAATCGATGGCCTTGCTGAACCAGGAAATATCCCAGTGAGCCTTGGCGGCCGGGGAGATCAGTTGTGCATGGTCGCCCCATTCAAGGATGACCTTGTTGTCGGCCTCGGTGCGACCTTCGGGCACGGAGTCGTGCGGGATGTTCGGGACGGAGAGCGCGACGGCCTTCATCTGCTCTTCGGCTTCGGAGACCTTCTTCTCGAGTTCCTTCACCTTGGCGGAGGCGGCCTTCATCTCGACGACCTTGGCCTGGAATTCCGGCGAGCCTTTCGGCATCGCGGCCATCTCCTTGTTCGCGGCGTTCTGCGCGGAACGCGCCACCTCGAACTCGGCCACCGCGTGGCGGCGGGCTTCGTCGGCGGCCAGGACGGCGTCGAGGTCGACTTGGAACTTCTTCCGGGCGACGCCCTTACGGACGAGGTCGATGTTTTCGCGAAGGAACTTGGGATCCAGCATGGGCCGACTTTGCCCAATCCCCCCGCCCGAGGGCAACGGGGAATTATCGCCCTCTCTGGATTCGTCCGGCCAGGAATCGGCTGACCCAGAGCATCGACGCGCGCTCGGCGCCGACCCCGAGGAGCAAGGGCTCTGCCCCTGAGACCGAGACCTCGACCTGATAGGTGGTCGTATAGGAATTACGACCGCGGCGGGAGGCTTCCCTCAGACGACAGGAAAGGACGTCATCCCAGGCGGCCGACTTGGTCCGGTAGATCCCTAAGGCGCCCGTACGGATTGAAAGTTTGCCTGCCGCCAGCTCCACGACCGTGCGGCCAGCCACGGCCATGACGGTGATTGCGACAAGGAAGACCGAACCAGCGAGGAAAGGTAGGCCGAAGAGCGACATCCACAGGTTGAACTCCCCTTTCGCAATCTGGGTACCGTAGATACCGCCGAGTGATCCCCCGGCCCAGAAAAGAGTGAACGGCACGAGAAAGAAGGCCACGCAGCTGCGCATCGATAACACCAACCGGAATCCGTCCATGGTCTCTTCGACCTTCACGCCCTTCGGCAAGGCAAGTCCGGGTGTGATATTGCGTCGCTCAAACGGAATCGCCTCCTGGCAAACAGCGAGCGGATGAGACTTCTCACAGAAGCGGCAGACCGCGAGGCCCTGCGCCGGTGCGAGGTCGGCCGTCTCAATGGGTAATCCGCATTCTGGGCAGTGGAATTCCACGCCGTATTCTTAGCACGCCATCGCGTGGCGTGGGAAGCAAACCTTCCAATTATGATTGAGGGGTGCGCCTTTTGTTCATCCACTGCCGGCCTATGTCCGAAACCAAGAAAGACGCCCCTGCGACCACCCCTACTCCCGACGCCTGGACCAAGTGGGTCGCCCTCTCCACCACCCTCCTCGCGGTGTGCGCCGCCTTCGCGACGCTCAAGGGCGGCAGCTTCTCGACGAAGACCCAACTCGCTACGGTCAGCGCTTCGAACAAGTGGTCCTATTACCAGGCCAAGAGCCTCAAGGAGACCGCCCGCGACACCGAAAGCACCATCATCAAGGTGATCGAAGCCTCCGCCTCCACCCCTGAAGCCAAGGCGATCGCCCGTAAGGCCATCGATAAGGCCGACGAAGAGATTAAGCGCTACAAGGGCGAGAAGGCCGAGATCATGAAAGACGCCGTCTACCTTGATGCCGAAGCCGCCTATAGCCAGGCCCGCGGCGGTAATTTCGGTCTCGCGATCATGTTCCTGCAGATTGCCATCATGCTCTCCGCTATCGCGGCCTTGATGAAGAAGCAGTCGTTCTGGATCGTCGGACTCTGTGCCGGTGCGATCGGAGTCGGCTTCCTCACCTACGCCTGGCCGCTCTACGAGAAGTTCAACCCAGCCCCGATCGCGCCCGTCCATGCGGACGCCGCCAAGGCCGCGAAGTAAGCCCTCGCGTCAGCCGTAAAAAAGATAGACCCCGCAGCGCGAACTGCGGGGCCTATTTTTGCTATGCTTTCGCTTAGACTCGGCTCGCCTCGGGGGCGAAAACTTCGTCAGGACGGAAGAAACGGCGGACCTCGGCCTCCGCGGCGGCGGGGCTATCGGAGGCGTGGCAGACGTTGCGCATCATCTCGGTGCCGAAATCGCCACGGATGGTGCCCTTGGGAGCCACTTTGGAATTGGTCGGTCCGAGGAGTTCGCGGACGCGGGAAATGACGTTGTCTCCGACGAGGACGGCGACGATCACCGGGCGGGAGGACATGAAGGCCTCGATCTCCGGGTAGAAGGGCTTGTCGGCGACGTGGGCGTAATGCTCGCGGAGCTGAGCCGACGTGAGGCGGGTCATCTTGCTGGCCTGGATCTCGAAGCCGGCGGCTTCGAAACGGGCGAGGACGGTGCCACACAGACGACGCTCCATGCAGTCGGGCTTGAGGATGATAAGAGTCTTTTCCATAGGGTCCCCCTCGTACTGAAGGGTCATTCAGTATTCGGTTTTAGGGCCAAAAATACAAGCCCGAACCTTAAGACGCCCCTGTAAACGGCTCAATTAGCCTTAAAAACGAGACAAATTGCCTGAACGGCGAGGGCCTTCCCCTGCCCAATCGAGTCCATGCCTTCGTTGGTCGTGGCCTTAATGCCCACCTGGGAGGGGGAAATTCCGATGATTCCCGCCACCTTGGCCTTCATTGCCTCGACGTGAGCCATGACCTTCGGGCGCTCGCCGATGATCACGATATCGACATTGCCGACGAACCATCCACCGGCCGACTTCGCTTCGGTGACGGCCTTCTGCACAATCACGGCGGAATCCAATCCTTTGATGGCGGCGTCCGTGTTGGGAAAATAATGCCCGATGTCGCGCAAGCCAGCGGCGCCGAGAATCGCATCAGCGACGGCATGCAGCACCACGTCGGCATCGGAATGCCCGTCCGGACCGACGTCCGAAGGGATTTTCACACCGCCCAGGATGCAAGGACGACCGGCGACAAGCGGGTGGATATCATACCCGAGACCGACTCGAAAGGCTGGCTGGGACTGGTTCATGCCCCGTTCTTAGGCGATATTACGGCCAAAGGGAAGCCCTCGCACAAAACCCTTGAAACGCCCTCCCCGAGGAGACATTTTGTGGGCCTGTCAGTCTTAAGGCGCGGTAGCCAAGTGGTAAGGCCGGGCTCTGCAAAAGCCCCATGCGTCGGTTCAATTCCGACCCGCGCCTCCAGTTTAAAACAAGAAGGGCGTCCCGCACCGGGACGCCCTTCTTCTTTCCTGAGGCTGTCCTTAACGGACCGTCTTGCTGAGGTTGGCGACGCCGTTGACCTTCGAGTTCACGCGCAGGCGCAGGCCGTTGAGGCGGATGAAGCCCGTGGCGTCATCCTGATTGTAAGCCTTGGTCGGGTCCGCTTCCATCGTGGCAATGTGCGGGTTGTAGAGCGAACGCGGGCTCTTGCGGCCGGCGACATAGACGCTGCCCTTGTAGAGCTTCACGCGAACGGTGCCGGTGACGTTGCGCTGGGACTCGGTGATGAGGGCCTGGAGGGCGAGGCGCTCCGGGGCATACCAAAAGCCGTTGTAGACGAGCGTGGCGTAGCGCGGGACGAGCGAGTCGCGCAGGTTCATCACCTCGCGGTCCATGGTCAGGGATTCGATCTGACGATGGGCGAAGTGCAGAATCGTGCCGCCCGGGGTCTCGTAGACGCCGCGGCTCTTCATGCCGACGAAGCGATTCTCGACCATGTCGACGCGGCCGACGCCATGGCGGCCGCCGATCTTATTAAGGGTGCGCATGACGCCGAGGGGATCGAGCTTCTTGCCGTTGACGGCGATGCAGTCTCCCTGACGGAACTCGAGTTCGGCGTACTCGGGCTTATTCGGCGCATCTTCCGGGGAGACGGAGAGCTTGAACATAGCCTTGTTCGAAGGATGGAAGGCGTCCATCCACGGGTCCTCGAGGATGCCGGCCTCGAACGAGATGTGGAGGAGGTTACGATCGGAGGAGTAAGGCTTCTTGGCGCTGGCTTCGACCGGGATCTTGTTGTCGGCGCAATAGGCGATCATCTCGGCGCGGCCGGGGAAATCCTTACGGAAGGCTTCGTTGCGCCAAGGGGCGATGATCTCGAGATCGGGGGCGAGGGCGGCGCAGGTCAGCTCAAAGCGGACCTGGTCATTACCCTTGCCGGTGGCGCCGTGAGCGATGGCGGTGGCGCCTTCTTTGCGGGCGATCTCGACCATGCGCTTGGCGATGAGCGGGCGGGCGATGGAGGTGCCGAGGTAGTACTGGCCTTCGTAGATGGCACCAGCCTGCATCATCGGGAAGATGAAGTCGCGGGCGAATTCGGCCTGGAGGTCGTCGACGTAGAGCTTGGAAGCACCGGTCTTCATGGCCTTCTGCTTAAGTCCCTTGAGTTCGTCTTCCTGGCCAATATCGGCGCAGAACGCGATCATCTCGGCGTTGTGCTTGTCCTTGATCCAGGAAAGGAGGACGGAGGTGTCGAGGCCACCGGAGTAGGCCAGGACGATTTTCTTCTTCTTGCTCATGTTAGTGGGATGGAAAAATCAGCCGCGGTGGGCGGCGAGGTGGGCGAGGATGGCCTTCTGTACGTGCAGGCGGTTCTCGGCTTGGTCGAAGATGATGCTCTGCTTGCTCTCGAGCACCTCGGCGGAGACTTCCTCGCCGGGATGGGCCGGGAGGCAGTGCATGAAATAGGCTCCGGGCTCGGCCAAGGACATCAACTTCGCGTTGACCTGATAAGGCTGCATGGTGCGCAGACGTTCAGCCTTCTCGGCTTCCATGCCCATGCTGACCCAGACGTCGGTGTAGACCATGTCGGCGCCCTTCACTGCAGTGGCGGGATCGGTCGAGAACGTAAAGGTCTCGGGCAGGCCGTCTTTCTTCAGCTGGGCGCGGATCTCAGCGCCGGGCTCGTAGCCAGCGGGACCAGCCAGCGCAATCTCGACCCCGAGGGCGGCGCCGCCGAGCACGAACGAGTTGGCCATGTTGCAGGCGGTGTCGCCGAGGAAGGCTACCTTCTTGCCCTTCAGGGAAGCGGCGTACTGTTCCGGACGGCCAGGCGCATAGCGCTCAGCCAGCGTGAACATGTCCGTCATGAACTGGCACGGATGCAGGAAGTCGGACAGCGCGTTAACAACCGGCATCGTGCCGCAGCGGGCAAACTCCTCGAGCAGGCTATGCTCATGGCAACGGATGACCATGCCGTGGAGGTAACGGGAAAGGACGCGAGCGGTGTCCGCGACAGTCTCGCCACGGGAGATCTGCAGGTCATCGGCATTGAGCATCACCGGTTGGCCGCCGAGCTCATGGACGCCGACTTGGAAGGACACACGGGTGCGGGTGCTCTTCTTGAAAAACATCAGGCCCCAAGACTGGTGCGCGAGGGCGACCCCAGCGGACTTGCCCCGGCTGGCCTTGAGCGCCGCAGCCGCAGCGAAGACCTGGGCCGTTTCGGCCGGACTCAGGTCGGTCTCCTTTAGGAAATGACGCATCTCGGAAAGCGTTTGAACATAGGCTTCCGCTCCTGTTTGGACAGCGGAAAATAAGGGCTGAAAACCTCTTAGGCAGCCTTCCAAGCGCCAAGAACCTGACGCAGGATCGCCACGGACTCGGCCAACTCCTCGGGAGAGGCGTTGAGCGGAGGGAGTAGACGCACAGCCACCCCGCCCGCCGGAGCGGTTAGGATACCGGCCTCGCGCAGGGCGGCGACGACCGGAATCGGGTCGATGTTCAGGATGACGCCGACCATGTAGCCGGCGCCACGGACTTCCTTCACGAGGTCAGGGCGGAGTTCGACCAGCTTACGGAGTTCGGCATGCCAACCAACGGAGCGTTCGGCCACCTTGGCGACGAGCTGTTCGGCTTCGATGATCTCGAGCACAGCGAGTCCGGCGGTGGCCGCCAGCGGACCTCCGCCGAAGGTAGTGCCATGCGAACCAGCCTGGAAAAGGTCATCGTGGGGAGGAGCCATCCAGATTGCGCCAATCGGGAAGCCGCCGCCGAGGCCCTTGGCCATGGCGATGGCGTCAGGCTTCACGCCCGCGAACTCATAGGCGAAGAACTTGCCGGTCCGGCCGATGCCGCACTGGATTTCATCGATCATGAACAGCACGTTGCGTGCGCGGCAGAGCTGCTCGACGCCGCGTAGGAATTCGGGCGTAGCCGGGTTCACGCCACCTTCGCCTTGAATCGATTCAATCAGGACGGCGGCGGTAGTCTTGGCGTCGATGGCCTTATCCCAAGCGGCGAGATCGTTGAGCGGCGCGGCGGTAAAACCGGACAGCAACGGACGGAAGCCCTTCTGGATCTTCTCCTGCGGCGTGGCGGACATGCCACCGAAGGTGCGGCCATGGAAGGCCTTCTCGGCGACGATGACGCCGATGCAGGCACCTTCCGCGCCGGACTTGCGCTGGCCATGGAGACGGGCGAGTTTCAGCAGGCCTTCGTTGGCTTCGGCGCCGCTGTTGCAAAAGATGACACGTCCGGGGCCGCAACGCTGCGAGAGGGCATGGGCGAGCTGGCCTTGCGGCTCATTCCGGTAGAGATTGCTGACATGGACAAGCTTGCCGGCCTGCTCGGAGACGCGCTTGACCCAGTGCGGGTGGGCGTGGCCGACGGCGTTGACGGCGATGCCTGAGGCAAAATCTAGGTAGCGCTTTCCGGCGGCATCCCAGACATGCGTCCCCTGCCCCTTCACGAGCGTGATGGGTGGAGCGCCGTAGTTATGGGCGACATTATCCGCGTAGTTCGCGGCGGTAGGATCTGGGGACGGACCGTTCATCAACCGTGGACGATTTCGGTGCCGATGCCCTTGTCGGTGAAGACCTCGAGCAGGAGCGCATGCGGGACGCGGCCGTCGATGAAGTGCACACGGCGGACGCCTTCCCGCAGGGCCTTCACGGCGCTATCGACCTTCGGGATCATCCCGCCGGCGATGACGCCCTTACGCTTGAGTTCTTCGACTTCGCTGACCTTCAGCGTGGTGATGAGGGAGGTCGGGTCCTTCGCGTCGGCGAGGAGGCCCGGGACATCGCTCATGAAGATGAGGCGGCGGGCGCGCAGGGAATTAGCCACGGCCGCGGCGGCGACATCGGCGTTGGTATTGTAAGCCTGGTCATCGGCGTCGAGCGCGATGGGCGACACGACCGGGAGATGGCCGTCGGCGAGCGCCTTCTTGATCAGCTTCGTCTTCACGAACTTGATATCCCCGACGAAACCGATGTCGACGGGCTGCCCTTTATCGTCGGAGCCGAAGAGCTTCTCGCAAAGGTTGACGTGGTTACCCGGCATGCCGAGCGGATTGGCGCCGCGGGCCTTGAGGGATTCGCAGATCTGTCCGTTGATCTCGTGGTTGAGGGTCTCTTCGACGATCTTGACCGTCGCGGCGTCGGTGACGCGCATGCCGCCCCGGAACTCGGATTTGATGCCGGCCTTGTCCATGGCCCGCGTGATGGCCTTGCCGCCACCGTGGACGACGACGACCTGGATGCCGACGGCGGCTAGGAAGGCGATATCCGTGGCGACGCGGTCGCGGCCTTCGGGGCTCGGATCATCCATGAAGCTACCGCCGTACTTCACCACGAAGGTGGAGCCACGGAACTTGTGGATATACGGAAGCGCCTCGAGAAGGACCTCGGCTTTTTGCGTGGCGGGAATGCTCATCTTGCGAAGGGAGTGTCAGGACTGCGGACGGGAGAGTAAACGGAAAAACCTTACTCGCTCTTGTTGTAATTCACGTAGCCGTCGGTGAGGTCCGCGGCCAGGAGCCGGAACTTCGCGTCACCGAGGTTAAGCTTCAGCCGGACGGCGAAACGGGCCGCCTTCACGACTTGCTTCCACTGGGGCTTGTTCTCGGGCAGCGGCTTACCGCCGAGGACGGCCGGGACGTCGTCGTAATAGATATCCAGTTTGGCTTCGTCGAGGCCCGTGCGGGCGTAGCCAGCGGCATCGGCGAGACGGCCCCAATTCGGGTCTTCGCCAAACCAGGAAGACTTAACTAGGAGGGAGTTACCGATCGCGCGGGCAATCTTCTCGGCGTCGGCGCGGGTGCGGGCGCCTTCGACCTCCACGGAGACGACCTTGGTAATCTTCTCGCCGTCGCCGACGATCTTCTCCGCCAAAGCGAAGCACACCTTGTCGAGGGCTTCCTGGAAGAGGGTCCGGAGGCCGGCTGGGGCGGCAGCTCCCACGGAGACGCCGGAGACGCCGGAAGCAAGAAGCAGGACGGTGTCGTTGGTGGACATGTCGCCATCGACGCTGACGCAATTGAAAGACTGGTCCGAAGAGGATTTCAGGGCCGTCTTGAGTTCTGCCGGCGAGGCAGCCGCGTCGGTGCAGACGAAGGCGAGCATCGTGGCCATATTGGGCTCGATCATGCCAGCTCCCTTGGCGATGCCGGCGATGGTGACGGTCTTGCCCTCCCAGACGAAACGCGCGGTGACGGACTTCGGACGGGTGTCGGAGGTGAGGATGGCGTTGGCGGAGCGCACGCCTTCGGCGGCGTCACGCGTGAGGCGGGAAGCGGAGACCTTGATGCCCTCGGCGACCTTGGTCATCGGGAGGAGTTCGCCGATACGGCCAGTGGAGCAGACGAGGAAGGCGTCGCTCGGAGCGCCCACGGCGGCGGCGGCAAGCTTCGCCATTGCGATGGCGTCGGCATCGCCTTGGGCGGCCGTGCAGGCGTTGGCGTTGCCGCTATTTCCGACGATGCCCCGGATCTTATCTGCGGAGACGGCGAGCACCTGCTGGCAGAAGCGCACCGGCGCGGCCTTCACGTCATTGGTCGTGAAGACGCCGGCGGCGGCGCACGGCTGATCGGCGACGACAATCGTCAGGTCGAGGCGGTCGAGGCCCTTATTACGGATGTCGCAGCCGGCGGCGCCGACGCGGAAGCCGGGAACGTCGGAGACGCCCGGCGAATCATTGGTGAACTCGATGGACATGGGAAATCAGCGGAGACCTTCGGACTCGTCCCAACCCATCATCAGGTTGAGGTTCTGGACCGCCTGACCGCCGGCGCCCTTCAGGAGATTGTCGATCACCGAGGTGATGATGAGGTTGCCCGTACGCGCGTCGGCGACGACGGAGCAGGCGACCCGGTTCGTGTTGGCTACGTGGGCGGTGTCAGGGAATTCGCCCGACTTGAGCAAGGTGACGAACGGCCGGCCGGCATAGGCTTTCTGCCACACAGCCTCGACCTGCGCGACGGTGACGCTGGGGGCGGGCACGACGATGGTGGTGGCGATACCCCGATGCATAGGTGCGAGGTGCGGATTGAACTGGACCACGACCGGCTGGCCGGCGGCCACGCCGAACTGCTCCTCGATCTCGGCGATGTGCCGGTGACCGGGAATACCATAGGCCTTGATCGAGCTGTCGCGCTCGGAGAAGAGGAAAGCCACGTCGGCCTTCTTGCCGGCGCCGGAGACGCCGCTGTACGAATTGATAATCAGCCGACCCGGCTCGGGCTTGAGCAATCCCGCGCGGAGAAGCGGCACCAGCGGCACCTGGATACTGGTCGGGTAGCAACCCGGGCAGGCGATGAGCTTCGCGGATTTCCACGCGTCGTCGGTCTGGAGTTCCGGAATGACGTAACGCGCCTGCGCGGCGAGGGCCGGGGCCGGGTGGTCATGCCCGTAATACTTTTTGTACAAGCCGAGGTCGCGCAGACGGAAGTCGGCGGAGAGGTCGAGCACCCGCTTGCCGGCCGCGACGAGCGGCTGGGCATATTCGGCGGCGACGCCATGCGGCAGCGCCAGGAACCAGACGTCCACGTCGGACTTCGCGCATTCTTCGGGCGAGGAGGCGGAAAACAGCAGGGCCGGGTCCACGATGCCACGAAGGCGAGGGATCTCGTCGGCCACGGACTTGCCGGCCAAGGTGCGGGAACAGACCGCGGCGAGCCGGACCCGCGGGTGGCGGGCCAGGACGCGGACGAGCTCCTCCCCGGTGTAACCGGAGGCGCCGACGATGCCGACCTTGGTCAGGTTTTGGGTCATGGCTTGAGAGGATAGGTGGGTTTGATGACGAAGTGATGGCGGGACACAGGGAACTGGGCAACAAAAAGGCCCCGGGGTGCCGGGGCCTTCGAGGGTTCCTGTCTCTTCGCGGATTAACGCTTCGAGAACTGGAAGCGCTTGCGGGCACCAGGGCGGCCGGGCTTCTTACGTTCGCGCATACGACCGTCGCGGGTAAGGAGACCTTCCTTCTTGAGAGGAGCGCGGAGGGTGGCGTCCATCTTCTGGATCGCGCGAGCGAGACCATGGGAGATGGCACCAGCCTGGCCGTTGGGGCCGCCGCCGATAACGCGGACGATGACGTCGAGCTGGCCGTCGAGGCCGGCGGTCGTGATCGGGAGGGTGGCGGACTTCACCAGGGCCTCGGTGTAGAGGTATTCTTCAACGGGCTTGCCGTTGACGACGATGACGCCGGTACCGCGGGAAAGGCGGATGCGGGCCGAGGCGGTCTTACGACGGCCGACAGCGAGGATAGCGGAGGACTTGGCGCTCATTTAAGAAAGATAAGGGCGATTAGACCTTCTTAGCCTCGGGGAAAGGCTGAGGGTTGTTGGCGGCCTGGTCATGCTTATCGCCGGCATAGACGCGCAGCTTAAGGAGCATGGCGTTGGCGAGGCGGTTCTTCGGGAGCATGCCCTTGACGGCATGGGTCACGATGAACTCCGGGCGACGCTCGCGCATGGCGGCGGCGGTGCGGCGGTAGGCGGTACCGACCCAGCCGGTGTAGAACATGTAGGTCTTGTCCTCTTCCTTGGAACCCGTGAGGCGGACCTTATCGGCGTTGATCACGATGACGTAATCGCCGGTGTCGACGTGGGGGGTGTAGGTGGGCTTGTGGCGGCCGCGGAGAATATTGGCAATTTTGACAGCGAGACGGCCCAGGATCTGGTCCTTGGCGTCAACGACGTACCAGGTCTTGTCCTTGAGCTGCACGTTCTTGGCTAGCGTGGTCTTCATAGAGAGGGAAAGGGGGAAAATGAGAAAGCACCCCCCTCCGTCAACACTCGAATGCACCCCGGCGGGGGGGTGCCTGAAATAGGCCAAAAACAAGGGAGGCGCGGCCTTAAGCCACGCCTCCCTGTCCTGCCCTATTTTAAAGAGGGCGGATTAGAAGCGGAAGTTGGCGTAGACGCGGGCCCAGAGGGAGCCGCCGGCGGTCTTGATCTGGCTGTCGGTGTTGTAGGCCCAGTTGGCGCCCACGCCGAGCTCCGCACCACGGCCGACCTGACGGGTAAGGTCAAGGGAGGCGCCCAGGTAGCCATAAGCGTTCTTGGCGGCATAGACGGAGGCCGAGGCATCGCTGAGGCCGCCGTAAACCTTCGTCACGACATCGACGCCAGAGAGACCGATACTGGAGCCAGCGAAAGTCTTGGAGCCGGCGACTTCGACGGTGAACTGCTGCAGGTCGAGGCTGTAGTAGGCGTAGAGCGAAGGCTTGAGCGAGACGTTGGCGAAGGACAGACCAGCATAGACCTCGGAGTTAGAGGCGATCTGCGTGAAGCCATTCGCGCCGATGCTATGAACGGTCGGGGCGGTCATGCGCTGGAAGCCGAGGTCGACTTCACCGAAGCCGTAATCCTTACGGGCGCCGAAGGTGTAGGTGCGCTCCATGGCATCAGCGTTGAAGAAGTTGGCGTAGACCGAAGTACCGGAAAGGCCCGGGACGCTGTAGTCGAGGGTGACGGCGGCCTGGAAGAGTCCGTCGGTGGAGGAACGCTCGATGCCGCGGAAGACGTTCTTGCCGCTCCACGAAGCGCTGCCACGAAGGGAGAGATCCGTGGTGGAGGCGGCGACCGGGGCCGGCGCGGGGCTCTGGGCGTTGACGCCTGCGACGAAGACAGACAGGGCGAGGGCGGTAAGGGCGTGCTTCATAGAGTGGTGTTTGGACCTTTATTTCCGCCCAAAAATAAACCGTTGGCAAGCCCCAAGGGGCCGCCAACGGCGTGGTGCGGATTATGTGACGATCCCGGACGATTACATCGACGCGATGATCGCGTCGCCGAATTCCGAGCACTTGATCTCGGTGGCGCCCTGCATCTGGCGGGCGAAATCGTAGGTCACGCGACCGCCGCCGATCGCACCGTTAAGCCCCTTGAGCACGAGGTCGGCCGCTTCGGTCCAACCCATGTAGCGGAGCATCATCTCGCCGGAGAGCACGACGGAGCCCGGATTGACGACGTCCTTGTTGGCGTACTTGGGAGCGGTGCCGTGCGTGGCCTCGAAGATCGCGTGGCCGGTGAGGTAGTTGATATTGCCGCCGGGGGCGATGCCGATGCCGCCGACTTGTGCCGCGAGGGCGTCGGAGAGATAGTCCCCGTTCAGGTTGAGGGTCGCGATGACGTCGAAGTCCGTCGGTCGAGTAAGGATCTGCTGGAGGGTGATGTCGGCGATGGCGTCCTTGATGATGAGACCGGCGCCGGGCTTACCTTCCGGGATCTTGCACCAGGGACCGCCGTCGATTTCCTCGGCACCGAACTCGCTCTTGGCGAGGTCGTAGCCCCACTTCATGAAGGCGCCTTCGGTGTACTTCATGATATTACCCTTATGGACGAGGGTCAGCGACTTGCGCTTATTGGCGATGGCGTACTGGATGGCCGAGCGGATCAGGCGCTCGGAACCCGGGCGGGAGACCGGCTTGATACCGAGGCCCACGGTTTCGGGCTGTTCGGCGCCGAAACGGATCTTCTTAAATTCCTTCGGGAAGTTCGTCTTGATGAAGTCGAGGGTCTTGAGGGCGATCTCCGAACCGGCTTCGAAGTCGATGCCGGCGTAGATGTCCTCGGTGTTCTCGCGGAAGATCACCATGTCGACCTTGCCGGGATTCTTCACCGGAGAAGGCACGCCCGTGAACCACTGCACGGGACGGAGACAGACGTAGAGGTCGAGCTGCTGACGCAGGGCGACATTAAGGGAACGGATGCCGCCGCCGGTCGGAGTGGTGAGCGGGCCCTTGATGCCGACGAGGTAATCACGGAAAGCGGTGAGCGTGGCCTCAGGCAGCCAGTCGCCGGTCGCCTTGAAGGACTTCTCGCCCGCGAGGACTTCGAGCCACTCGATCTTGCGCTTGCCGGCGTAGGCCTTGGCGACTGCGGCGTCGAGGACGCGGACGGAGGCGCGCCAAATGTCCGGGCCGGTGCCGTCGCCTTCGATGAAGGGGACGACCGGATGGTCAGGGACGGTCAGTTTGCCGTTGGCGATCGTGATACGGCCGGATGCGGGGGAGCTCATAGTAAGAAGGAAGATAACAAACCGTGTTCAGGGGGCCTGTTTCAAGCCAATACGCTGGTCGGCATCCTAGGGAAAAGAAAAGGACCCCCTTGCGAGGGTCCTTGTGATGACCGGGAGTGCCGGCGCCATCCGCCCCGAGGGACGGAAAAGACTAGGAAGAATTACTTCTTCTTAGCTTTGGTGGCCTTCTTGGCGCTCTTCTTAGCAGCAGCCTTCTTTTTAGCCATAGGTGTGTCCTTTTTTTGGATCGTTGTTGGGTTTGAGGGCAGCGCCTGAAGCGCCACCCTGACGATTCGCCCCACGCTCACCCGGGCGTTGCGCGCCTGGCGGGTGATACGAGTACGGAGCTCCGACGGTACGCGGAAAGAAACCTGGCGGGACCGGGTGGTCTCCAGGGAAGGACGAGAGTCATCGTAACGGTCGAGCGCGTGACGGATCACTTCGCTCAAGGTGCTCAAACCAGACCGATGCTGAAAGGCGACCACCTCAGAGTGGAGCTTCGGGGGAAGCGACACTGTGATGAGACTTTCGCTCGGGGTTTCGGTTCGGTTCGTCACGTTGCGGTTAACTCTTGATAAGATTCATAGGTATAACCCGCGCTTGCGCAAGAGGAAACTTTCATGTCACCGGAACGTCTCCGACAACGCGTAAAAAATCTGTTCACACAACGTCGCGTAAACATGAATTCGATACGGTCGGAGACCGTGCGAGCAGTTGACCGACGCGATGCGCGCCGACAGGATGACGACATGAGCGACCACGCGCACGATCCGGAACACGAAGCGCCCGGTGAATGGCGTAAGCTCGCCTTCCTCGCGGCCGTGAGCGGCGTATTAGGCCTGCTATCATTGGTCGCAGATCACTTCCTTGGCGCACGCTCGGCCTGGGCGCTCGCCCTCGTCGCCGGCTCCTGCCTCGCCGGCGGATGGGACGCCGCCATCGACGGATGGGCGTCACTGCGAGAACGGCGCGTCGACGTCCACCTCCTGATGATCGTCGTGGCGGTCGGCGCCTGGATCGTCGGCGCCGAGTGGGAGGGAGCCCTCCTTCTTTTTCTGTTTTCGACCGCCGGCGCCATCGAACATTACGCGATGGACCGGACCCGCGGCGCCATCGACGCCCTCCTCGACAAGTCTCCGAAGCATGCCCGCCGACTGGGTCCAGATGACTCCGAAACCGAGGTACCAGTATCCGCCCTGCTCCCCGGCGACCGCATCGCCATCCTGCCCGGCGAACTAGTGCCGGCGGACGGCAAAGTCCTCTCCGGCGAGAGTGCCGTGGATGAGTCCAACCTCACTGGCGAAGCAAAACCGGCCCCAAAACAGGCCGAATCCGATGTCGCCGGGGGCACGCTCAACTCCTGGGGCCGCCTGATTGTCGAAGTCACCCGGGCGGAGCGCGACAGCGCCCTGCAGCGTATCGTCCGATTGATCCGCGAAGCCCAGGACAGCAAGGCCCCGGCCCAACGCGCCATCGACAAGTGGGGCGACGCCTACGCGATCTTCGCCCTCTCGGCCTCGGCGCTCTTCTTCCTCTTCCTGCAGTTCACCGCCCCCGATGGCCTCCGCGAGGCTTCACCTCTCTATCGGGCAATGACCCTGCTGGTGGTGCTCAGCCCCTGCGCCTTGGTCCTCTCCGTCCCCTCCGCCGTGCTCGCCGCCATCGCGGCGGGCGCTCGCCAGGGCATCCTCTTCCGCGGCGGCGCGGCGGTGGAGCGACTAGCCGACGTCGATTGCATCTGCTTCGACAAGACGGGTACGCTGACCGCCGGCGTCCCCGAGGTCGCCGCCCTTGAAGTGTACCCTGAAGGCCCGGGTCGCCTGCGCGCCCTGAGCGCCCTGCTCACGCTGGAATCCTCCACCACCCACCCGTTCGCTGCCGGAGTAGTCCGGGCCTGCCTTAAGGAAGGCGCCAGCCTGCTCCCGGTCCAAGGCCTCTCCAACTCTCCAGGACAAGGCGTCTCCGGCACCGTCTCCGGCACCCGCTGGAGCGTCGGCACCCGCGAGTTTGTCGGCGGAGGCTCCCTGCCCCCTGCGACGGTGGCCGAAGGCGCCATCGTCAGCGAAGTCTGGGCCTCCGACGGCACGGTGACCGTCCGCGCCACGCTGGTCGACCGCATCCGCGACGAAAGCCGCTCGACCTTGATCGCCCTGCACGCCCGTAAGATCCGCACGGTGATGCTCACCGGCGACCGCGAGGAAGCGGCGGCCGTCGCCGCCCGCCAGGTCGGCATCCAATCCTACGCCGCGGCGCTCACGCCTGACGCCAAGATGGCCGCCATCCGCCGCTACTCCGCCGAAGGCCACATGGTCGCGATGGTCGGCGACGGGGTCAACGACGCCCCCAGCCTCGCCGCCGCGGACGTCGCCATCGGGATGGGCGGCCGGGGCAGCGACGCCGCCCTGGAATCCAGCGACCTCGTCCTGACCGACGACCGAATCGGCCGCTTGGTCGATGCGATCGAGCTCAGCCGCAGCGCCCGCATGGCGATCCGCTTCAACGTCCTGATTTCAATCGGCGCAGCCCTCGGCATGGCCGCCTATGTGGTCTTCCGCGGCGCCCCCCTGCCCTTGGCCGTCAGCGTCCACGAAGGCAGCACCATCGTGGTCTGCCTCAACGGACTGCGCCTGCTCGCCCATCGCCCCCGCCGGTAAACAAAAAGGCCCCCAGGCGAACCTGGAGGCCTCGATGGCATAAGCCCTTGGGGGCTTAGCGCAGTTCCTTCCCGGAGCCGTCGAAGAGCTTGAACGCCTCGATGCTATAGGTCGGGTCAGGCTTGGTACCCAGGCGGACCTTACAGGACTTCATCAGGTCGCGGAAGAACTCGCGGTCCTCCGTGATGATGCGCTCGAGGTTCACCGGGTGCAGCAGGATGTTGATCTCGATCTCCTTCTCGGCGCCGACGGACTCGCGCAAGCGACGGATGACGCTGAGGAGCTTGCGCTGGATCTCGACGGAAACGGTGCGGGGATTCTTGACGATACCGCGACCCTGACAATGTGGGCAGGCCGTGTACATCGAGGTCGTGTTAGACTCCGTGTGGCGCTGGCGCGTCATCTGGAGCACGCCCAGCTGCGAGATGGGCAGGATCTGGTGCTTGGCCCGGTCGTCCTCCATCGCATCGCGCAGGGTGTCGAAGACCTTCTTCCGGTCCTTCGGGTTCTTCATGTCGATCGTATCGATCATGATGAGTCCGCCAAGGTTGCGGAGCTTGATCTGGCGGGCGGCTTCGGTGACCGCCTCGAGATTGGCCTGGGTGATGAAGTTGCCGTCCTTGGCACCATCCTTGCCGCGGTGGCCGCCAGTATTGACGTCAATCGCCGTGAGCGCTTCGGTCTCGTCGATGACGATCTCGCCACCACTCGGGAGCGGGACACGACGCTGGAAGAGCTGCTCGATCTGGCGCTCGATATTGTAACGCTCGAAGACCGGAATCGGATCGGCATACAGCTCGACGCGGGAACGGGAGCGCGGCGACACTTCGCCGACGAGATCCTGGACCAGTTTGAAGTCCTCAGGGTTGTCCACGAGGATGCGGTCGACTTCCTCGGTCAGGAAGTCACGGACGGTACGCTCAATCAGCCCGGGCTCCTGGTAGAGCAGGACGGGACGGCGGTCAGGTGCGTTGATCTTCTCGACGATACCCTGCCAGCGCTTGAGCAGCATGTGCAGATCGCGGACGAACCAGCGGGCCTGTTTGCCCTCGCCGGCGGTGCGGATGATGACGCCCATGCCTTCCGGGATGGTCAGGGAGCGGAGGATGTCCTTCAGGCGCTCGCGCTCCTTGGGGTCTTCGATTTTACGGGAGACGCCGCACGCGCCGCTGGACGGCATGAGCACGAGGTAGCGACCGGGTAGCGCAATGTTGGTCGTTGAGCGGGGGCCCTTGGTGCCGATCTGATCCTTCACGACCTGGATGACGATGTCCGAGCCAGCTGGGAAGAGCTGCGGGATGTCCTTGGCCTGGTAACGGGCCATGCGCTGCTTCTGCTCGGCGGACTCGTTGTCGCGGATGAACTCGACCTGCGAGTCGTTGGCCGCGGGAAGCATGTCCCAGTAATGCAGGAAGGCGTTCTTCGGCTGGCCGATATCCACAAAGGCGGCCTTCAGGCCCCCTTCGAGATTCTGGACACGACCCTTGAAGATCGCGCCGACCATGCGGTTCTCGCCCTTGTGCTCGATCTCGAACTTGTCGAGGACGCCGTTGGTGAGGAGCGCGACGCGCTTCTCCAGTGTCTCGGCGTTGATGACGAGTTCTCGATAGACCGCGCGGTCCTTGGAGAAGTGTTTGACGATGCGCTGGAGCAGCGGGAGCTCCTTGCGCCGCTTCGCCGCCTCGTCGGCCAGCTGACGCTGGTCGATCGGGGTGGTCTGTTCGCCGCCCTCGGGCAGCTCGTCGTTGATATCTTCGGGTTCGTTATTATCGGGCATCTCGGTCAGGCGGTTAAGCCGGTTGCCGGAGAGCCTCCGCCTTCGCCGCCACCGGCCGAATGCCGGTGAACGCTCTGGACTAGTCCAAGGAGCAGGAAACAGCTGAGAACGAAAGACCCTCCGTAGCTAAGGAAAGGAAGGGGGACCCCGGTGACGGGCATCAGGTTGATGTTCATGCCGACATTGACCACGACGTGCGTGCCGAGCACGACCGCCGCGCCAATCGCGAGCAAGGAACCAAAACGATCCGCCGCCCGGGCCGCCGTTCGCACGACGCGCCAGAACAACAGGATAAATGCGCCAATCACCAAGAGTCCACCGGTGAAGCCGATCTCCTCGGCCATACCGGAAAAAAGAAAGTCATTATGGGCCGCGGCCTCGGGCAAGTAGCCGAAGCGGGCCTGCGTGCCGTTGCCGACCCCTTGGCCACGGAAACCGCCGCGACCGACGGCGATGACGGCCTGGTTCACATTCCAGGTCACGCCGAGCCCCTTGGGGTCGATCACCTCAGGAGCGACGAAGGACATGATGCGCTCGCGTTGGTAGTCCTTGAGCAAGAAGAACCAAGCCTCAGCCTCATGCTCGCCACGGACGGCGCGCACGGGGTCCTTGGCGGTAGGATTGGCCTTCGAGTATTGGTCGATCTTGGCCGCGTATTCGCGCATATCCAGAGCCACTACTCCCACCAGCAAAAAGGCGGCCGCTCCGGCCACCAAGAAGAACCTGTAGGTCAGGCCGGCAACGAAAAGCAGGATGAATGAGAGCGGCAGGTAGATGAGAGCAGAACCTAGGTCAGGCTGCACAAAAATCAAGACAAACGGGACCGCGGCGGCCCCGAGACACCAGAAGACGGTACGCCAAGTCGCGCGAAAGGAGCCGATCGGCGAACGCGCCAGCATGGCCGCGAGAAACACAAGCACGCCGATTTTAGCGAACTCCGACGGCTGGATCGAAAACGGTCCGAAATCCATCCAGCGACGCGCGCCGTTGATGCTGCGGATGAAGGACCCGAGGTCGCGATGCAGGAGCGCGCAGAGCGAGACGGGCAGCAGGATGGCCAGGCAGCCCAGATAGATGCGGCGCGCATAACGCTGGATGAGACGGTAATCGAGGGCCGCGACCGCCCAATAGGCCAGCCAACCGATGGCGACGAAGACGATTTGGGACTTGTAGAACGTAGACTCACGGGCGCTCCCGGCCGACTGGATCGCCACGACCCCGAGACCGCTCAGGAAGAGAATGATGACCACCTGCGTCCAATCCGTCCGCCAGGCGAAATTGGCGAAATTATCCCACCAGACCGCGGCCGGAGACCGCTCATCGTCAAGGTGTTGGGACATGCTGGAGGCAACCCCGATTAGAGGCCGGAGGCAAGGCGAACCTCCCGAAAGGGCTTGCCGAAGGGGCTCCGTCCGCAAGGGTATCCCCCCGGACCTCCGGTTTTCGCGACGAACATGCCTGTGGCAGCCGACCAAAGCATCCTCGCCGCCGTGGCGTTCTCCTCTGGAGCCATCGTGGCCTATGCGGTCGCAAAGTGGCGCGAAAATACCCTCGGCGCAATCCGCGACGCCCGCCTCCGTTCCGAGATCGAGCTCGCCCGCCGCGAGGCCACCGTTGACGCCGCCGAACTCCACGCGAAGGCCGAAGTGGAGAAGAGTGAGGCCGCCAGGCTGAAAGCCGCCGCCGAAGTCGAAGCCCACGGCGCCGCCGAACTTTCCCGCGAGAACGCGCGCCAGCGCGACCACCTGGTCCGCGAACTCCAACGCCTCGCCAAGGTTACGCCGGAACAAGCGCGCGAACTGCTCATCGACCACCTTCGCGAAGAGTATGGCGAGGAAGCCCAGCACCTCCGCCGCGGCCTGCTCGATCAGGTCGAACAGGACATCGACGACGAAGCACGCCGCAAGCTGCTCTCGGCGATGCAGCGCCTGACATCCTCGACGACCCAAGATGCGACGGCGATCACGGTCTCACTCCCCAATGAGGACATGAAGGGTCGCCTGATCGGCCGCGAAGGCCGCAACATCCGCACCTTCGAACAGTCCACAGGGGCGACGCTGCTCATCGATGAAACCCCTGGTTTAGCTATGGTTTCCTGCTTCGACCCGGTCCGCCGCGAGATCGCGCGCATCGCGCTCGAACGCATCGTGAAGGACGGACGCATCTCGCCGGGACTCATCGAGGACAGCGTCCGCGACGCTGCCGACGAAGTGGTGAAGCACGCCCGCCGCCTGGGCCGCGACGCGGTCCGCGACCTCGGCCTGCCGCCGATGGATGCCTCGGTCGAAGAACTCCTCGGTCGCCTCCACTTCCGCCTCTCCGCCAACCAGAACACACTCTCGCACTCGATCGAAGTCGCGCAGCTCTGCGCGATGCTCGCCGCGGAGATCGGCATCGACCCGATTCCGGCGAAACGCGCCGGGCTTCTGCATGACCTCGGCAAGGCGATCGAAGCCGAAGCTGGCAGCAGCCATGCCCTCGCCGGCGCCGCCCTACTCCGCCGCCTCGGCGAAGATCTCCGCGTGGTCAACGCCGTCGCCGCCCACCACCGCGAAGTCGAAGCCGAAAGCCTCTACGCTCCGCTGGTGATGATCGCCGACGCCGCCTCCGGCTCCCGCCCCGGCGCCCGCTCCTCCACCCTCGAGTCCTACGCCCAACGCGTCCGACGCCTGGAAGAGGTCGCCCTCTCCTTCGACGGCGTCCGTGAGGCCTATGCCTTCCAGTCCGGCCGCGAACTCCGGGTGATTGTCGACCCGGTCAAAATCGATGACTTCGGCGCCACGGAACTCGCCCGGCGC
This sequence comes from Verrucomicrobiota bacterium, assembly GCA_026397955.1. Classification (GTDB taxonomy): domain Bacteria; phylum Verrucomicrobiota; class Verrucomicrobiia; order Opitutales; family UBA953; genus UBA953. The sequence continues at coordinate 106,017 of JAPLTV010000014.1, forward strand.
CTCCGTCTTAAGGTGGAAGAAACGCTTTCCTATCAAGGAACGGTCAAAATCGTGCTGATTCGTGAACAAAGGTTCACTGAAGAGGCCCGCTGAGGGACTTTCTTGTTGTTAAGCCAGAGGGGATAATTATTCACATTCTTTCCGGGAGTCTCTCCCGGGTCATTTCGGCACCCCAAGGAGGTTCGTCCTCCGTCACCAAGGGTCCGACAAACCGCGTCGCCGCTCCACAACGGAACGGCCGCATCATCCGGTCGGCCACAACGAAGGCCGCCCCAACATAAGCAACATGAGCCAAGAAGAAACCCAGGGTCAGGAGCCAGTCTCCCCCCACCAGCCCGCCGCGGACGCAGGCGCCAATGAAGTCCGCACCCCCGCACCCCGCCTCAACGAAGCCAAGCTGGAGTCCGCCCACGCGGAACTCCCTCCGCTCTCCGTGATCGGGGCCTCGTCCGAACCCGCCGCCAAGCCCGGTACCATCACGACGCCGAAGCAGTTCGGTCGCCGTGGTACGCCCCGTGGCGCCGCTCCCTCGGCCGCCAATGGTCAGGCCGCCCGCCCGACCTGTGGCGTCGTCGAAGACCCGTCTCAGCTAACCGAGAACCTCTCGGGCGATCGCGCCCAGTCGTCCGCCCCGGAACAGCGCGAGCACCGTGAACCGCGTGAACGTCGTGAACCGCGCGCCGAAGGCGAGCCTGGTCCCCGCCGCGAACCGCGTGAACGCCGCCCCGAAGGCTTCACCGAAGAAGGCCGCCAGCCCGGCATCCCGCAGGGCGACCGCCCGCGTCGTGAACCGCGCGCCGAAGGCGACCGTGGTCCTCGTCGTGAACCGCGCGCCGAAGGCGATCGTGGCCCTCGCCCCGAAGGCGACCGTGGTCCTCGTCGTGAAGACCGCCCGCGTCGTGAAGACCGTCCGCGCATCCAGATCGAGCCCGTCGTCATCCCGGTCCAGGCACCCATCGGCTTCTGGGCCACGCTGAAGCGCAAGTTCGCCACGCTCTTCGGTATTCCCACCAAGGCCGTCTTCGTCCCTTCCGCCCGCACCCAGCAGCCTCGCGGCGAACACCGCGGCGAACGCTCTGATCGCGGTCAACGCGGTGGCCGTGGTCGCGGTGAATTCCGCGGCGGATCCCGTGATGGTTCCCGCGGTGGCCGTGAAGGTTCCCGCGATGGCTCCCGTGGAGGTCGCGGTGAATTCCGCGGCGATCGCGGTCCTCGCAGCGGTCCTCGCGAAGGCTGAACATAACGGGGGCGCCAATCGGCGCCCCCGCTTCTTTTACCCGACGTGCTCCAGGTCGCGCGCATCCGAGGTGGTCACGTGCTGAAAGGCACGGTCCGTGCCGCTGGTTCGAAGAACGCCTCGCTGCCCCTGCTCGCCGCTTCGCTCCTCACGGGCGAGACGGTGACGCTGCGCAACGTGCCCGACCTCAGCGATGTCCGCTACATGGCCGAGATCCTCGGCCACCAAGGCGCGATCGTCGCTAACCCGGAGCCCGGCGTCTGGACGATCCGCGCTGAACAGGTCTCCCACCGCACGCCCTACGACCTCGTCCGCAAGATGCGCGCGTCGGTCTGCCTGCTGGGCTCGCTCGTTGGCCGCCTCCGCCAAGCGGAGATGGCCATCCCTGGCGGCTGCGTCATCGGCCCCCGCCCCATCGACCTCCACTTGAAAGGCCTCGAGGCCCTCGGCTGCATCGTCACGGTCGAGGCCGGATTGGTCCAAGTCGACGCCTCCCGCGCCCGCGGTGATATGGTCTTCATGGGCGGCCCGATGGGCAGCACGGTCCTCGGCACCGCCAATATCGTGATGGCCGCCACGCTCACGCCCGGCATCACCCGCATCGAATGCGCCGCCCGCGAACCAGAGGTCGTCGATCTCTGCACGATGCTCATCCAGATGGGCGCCAAAATCAGCGGCCAGGGCACGAGTATCATCGAGGTCGAAGGCGTCGCCAAACTCCATGGCTGCGACCACACGGTCATCGCCGACCGCATCGAAGCCGGCACCTACTTGGTCGCCGGCGCGATCACGGGCGGCGACGTCACGGTGACACACTGCGACCCTTCGCATCTCACGGCGTTCCTCGACAAACTCCGCGAAGCGGGCGTCCACGTCGAGACCGGCCCCGACTTCATCCGCGCCCACGGTAAGCCGACACACGCGGTCGAGATCATCACCGAACCCTACCCGGGCTTCCCGACCGACCTGCAGGCGCAGTTCATGGCCCTCCAGCTCCTCGTCGACGGACGCAGCACGGTGACCGAGAAGGTCTACCCGGCCCGCTTCATGCACGCCGCCGAACTCCAGCGCATGGGCGCCGAGATCGCCATCGACGGAGCCACGGCTGCGATTTACGGCGACCGCCCGCTTTCCGGTGCACCGGTGATGGCCTCCGACCTCCGCGCCTCCGCCGCCCTCATCCTGGCTGCGTTGGTCGCCAAGGGAGAGACCTGGGTCCAACGCCTCTATCACCTCGACCGCGGCTACGAACGCTTCGAGGAACGCCTGCGCTCTTTGGGCGCCGACGTCGAACGCCTCCCCGCCTCCGACCTGCCGAAAGGCTTCGCGGAGGACTGAGGGTTGCCAATTCGTCCCGACCCCGCACCTTGCGCTCCATGGCCAGCAAGGATTCGCCCGATGACCCCCAGCCGCTCGCCGGCAAGGAAACCGTGTCGCGCGCGAACCGCTCGCTCGACGCCGCCCTGCGCCCGCCGAAGCTCGACGACTTCGTCGGCCAGCAGCGCACGGTGGAACGCCTGCGCGTGATGATTGGCGCCGCGCGCCGTGAAGGCCGCACGCTCGACCACATCCTCCTCCACGGCCCGCCCGGCCTCGGCAAGACGACCCTCGCGATGATCCTCGCTGAAGAGATGGGCCGCCCAATCCGCGTGACTTCCGGACCCGTCGTCGAGAAAGCCTCCGACCTCGCCGGCCTGCTCACGAGCCTCCAGGAAGGCGACCTGCTCTTCATCGACGAAATCCACCGCATCCCGAAGACGGTCGAGGAGTTCCTCTACTCAGCGATGGAGGACTTCCGTATCGATATCATGATCGATCAAGGTCCGAACGCGCGCAGCGTGCGCCTCGACCTGCCGAAGTTCACGCTCGTCGGCGCGACGACCCGCACGGGCCTGCTCACCGCGCCGCTCCGCAGCCGCTTCACGCTGCAGACGCGCCTCGACTACTACACGCGCGACCAGCTGCTCAGCATCGTACGCCGCAACGCCGACCTCCTCAGCCTCGACATCGACCAAGGCGGCGCCGACGAGATCGCCCGCCGCGCCCGCGGCACGCCGCGCATCGTTAATAACCTCCTGCGCTTCACGCGCGACTACGCCCTCGAACGCGCCGGCGGCAAGGCGAACGCCGCCGTGACGGCCGCCGCCCTCGAGCTCCTCGAAATCGATCAGCATGGCCTCGACGACATGGACCATCGCTTCCTCCGCGCGATGGCCGAGAAGCATAACGGCGGTCCGGTCGGACTGAGCAGCATCGGCGCCGCCATCGGCGAAGACGCACATACGCTCGAGGAAGTCCATGAGCCGTTCCTCGTACAAGAAGGCTACGTCGTGCGCACCCCGCAGGGACGCGTCCTGGCCCCGAAAGGCTGGCTGGCCGTCGGCCTGCAGCCGCCTTCGTTCTGAGGTCGGCGTTCTGACGCTGGACAACGGCGTTTTCCCTCGGCTAAGGTCGACCCCTCAAAGCCATGGCAAAACGATGGGTCATCAAGCTCGGTTCCGGCCTCCTTACCCGCAAGGACGGCAAGATCGACCGCGTCCAGATCGGTCGCATCGTCGACCAGGTCGCCGGCCTGCATAAGCGCGGCATCCAGGTCGTCCTGGTGACCTCCGGCGCCGTCGCCGCAGGCATGACCGCCATGGGCCTCGAGAAACGCCCGAAGGAAGCCCGCGAACTCCAGGCCTGCGCCACCGTCGGCCAGCCCGAGCTGATGTCGGAATACGGCAAGCACCTCCGCCGCCACAAGCTGCTCGGTGCGCAGATGCTGCTCACCTACTGGGACCTCGACAGCCGTGCCTGCACCCGCAACGCCCGCGCGACCCTCGACCTCCTCCTCGCCCGCAAGCGCTTCATTCCGATCATCAACGAGAATGACGCCATCGCCGACGAAGAAATCAAGGTCGGTGACAACGACCGCCTCTCGGCCCACGTCGCCGCCCTCGTCGGCGCCGATCTACTTATTATTCTTTCCGGCATCCAAGGCCTGATGACGAAGTCCGACGGCACCGGCGACCTCATCCCTTCCGTCCGCAAGATCGACGACTCCGTGCGTGCGCTCGCCGGCGGCGCCGGTTCCGAACGCAACGTCGGCGGCATGGTCACGAAGCTACTCGCCGCCGAGATCGCGGCCGAAGGCGGCGTCGACACGATCATCGCCAGCGGCCGCCGCGAAGGCGTCCTGCTCGAACTCGCCGCCGGCAAGAAGCTCGGCACCCGCTTCTCGCTGAAGAAGAAATGAGCGACCTCCTCCAGCGCGTGACGGAGATCGCCCGCACGGCCAAGAAGGCCTCGCGCGCCCTCGCCCTTGCCCCGACCGCCGTCCGCGACGCCGCCTTGTGCGCCGCCGCTCAGGCCCTCCGCGCCGACGAAGCCGCCATCCTCGAAGCCAACGCGAAAGACCTCGCGGCCGCCAAGGCCAAGGGCCTCACGGACGCGATGACCGACCGCCTGCGCCTCGACCACGCCCGCCTTGAGGATATCGCCGTTGCCTGCGAAGCGGTCGCGAAACTCCCCGACCCCGTCGGCGAAGTCACCGAGGATTGGACCCGTCCCAACGGCCTGCGCATCATCCGCCGACGCGTCCCGATCGGCCTCGTCGCCATCATCTTTGAATCGCGCCCGAACGTCACCGTCGACGCCGCCGCCCTCTGCCTGAAGTCCGGCAACGGCTGCGTGCTGCGCGGCGGCAGCGAAGCGATCCATACGAACATCGCGCTGTCGAAGTCCTTTGCGACTGGCCTGCGCACCGCCGGCCTGCCCGCCGAAGCCGTCACGCTCCTGCCTTTCACCGACCGCGAAGCGGTCCCCGCGCTCGGTTCTCTCCGCGGCATCGTGGACATCATCGTCCCTCGCGGCGGCCCCGGCCTCATCGAGGCGGTGGTCAATTCCGCCAAGGTCCCCGTCATCAAGCATGACGCCGGCATCTGCCACGTCTACGTCCACGCGCAGGCTGACCTCGCGATGGCCGAACAGATTGTGCTCAACGCAAAGTGCCAGCGCCCCAGCGCGTGCAACGCCCTCGAGACCTTGCTCGTCGACGCCGCCATCGCCGAGAAATTCCTCCCAAAGATGGCCGCCGCGCTCGCCGCCAAGCAGACCGAGGTCCGCGCCTGCGCGCAGTCGCAATCGCTGATGCCTGGAGCCAAGGTCGCGACGGAACAAGATTACCGCACCGAGCACCTCGGGCTCATCCTCAACGTGAAGATCGTCGCCGGCCTCGCCGCGGCGGTTGCCCACGTCGAAGACTACGGCTCGCACCATTCCGACGCCATCATCACGGCCGACGAGTCCGCCGCCCGCTCCTTCCTGGCTCAGGTCGACAGCGCCTGCGTCTACTGGAACGCCAGCACCCGGTTCACCGACGGGGGCGAATTCGGCTTCGGGGCCGAAGTCGGCATCTCCACAGACCGCCTGCACGCCCGCGGACCCATGGGGATTCGTGAATTGACCACTTGGAAGTTCGAAATCGTCGGCCAAGGTCAGGTTCGGGGCTAATTTGGGTCGGTTTTCCGTTTGACAGACCCCCTCCCCGAAACCTTTCTTACCCTTCCTTTTGGCTACCGGGGTGGTAGCTCAGTTGGTTAGAGCGCCGCACTGTCACTGCGGAGGTCGCGAGTTCGAGTCTCGTCCATCCCGCCAGCCAAAAGGGCTTACTTTCCGACCGGTCTCCGGTCCGGAAAGGGCTGCCCGGCCGCCGTCGCCCGACCGTCACCCTGTCCTTGCGGGACTGTGCATGCTTTTTGCTTCCCCCTCCGTCCCGAGTGGACAGAAATCAGTCATCTCATGAGCAAAAAAGTCCTAATCATCGGCGCGGGCGGCGTCGGCAATGTCGTCACCCATAAGTGCGCCATGGACACCGAGTCCTTCTCGGAAGTCATGCTGGCCTCCCGCAACGAGAATAAGTGCAAGGCCATCGCCGCCGACGTGAAGGCCGCCACCGGCCGCACGATCCGCACCGCCGCCGTCGACGCAGACGACGTCAAGGCCACGGTCGCCCTGATCAAGTCCTTCGGCGCCGAGCTGCTCATCAACGTCGCCCTGCCTTACCAGGACCTCAACCTGATGGACGCCTGCCTCCATGCCGGCATCCACTACGTCGACACGGCCAACTACGAGCCGCCCCACCTCGCGAAGTTTGAATACTCCTGGCAGTGGGCCTACCGCGAACGCTTCGAGAAAGCCGGCCTCACCGCCCTCCTTGGCTCGGGCTTCGACCCTGGCGTGACCAACGTCTTCTGCGCCTACGCCCAGAAGCACCTCTTCGACACGATCGAGACGATTGATATCATGGACGCCAATGCCGGCGACCACGGCTACAAGTTCGCCACGAACTTCAACCCGGAGATTAATATCCGCGAAATCACCCAGCGCGGCCGCTTCTGGGAAAAGGGCGAATGGAAGGAAACCGACCCGCTCTCCGTCAAGTGGGTTTATGACTACCCGGTCGTCGGTCCGAAGGACAGCTACCTGCTCTACCACGAGGAACTCGAATCCCTCGCCATCAATATTAAGGGCCTGAAGCGCATCCGCTTCTTCATGACCTTCTCCGAGAACTACCTCACACACCTGCGCGTCCTCGAGAACGTCGGCATGACCCGCATCGACCCGATCGACTTCCAGGGCCGCCAGATCGTCCCGATCCAGTTCCTCAAGGCGCTGCTCCCCGACCCGGCTTCGCTCGGCCCCCGCACCAAGGGCAAGACCTGCATCGGCTGCGAGATCACGGGCATGAAGGACGGCAAGCCCCGCAAGGTCTTCATCTACAACGTCTGCGACCACCAGGAATGCTTCGCCGAGGTGAAGTCCCAGGCCATCAGCTACACCACCGGCGTTCCGGCCGCCATCGGCGGCGCGATGCTCGCCGGCGGCAAGTGGCTCAAGCCCGGCGTCTGGAATATGGAAGAGATGAATCCTGACCCGTTCATGGACGAGCTCAACAAGCGTGGCCTCCCTTGGCACGTGAAGGAACTCCCGGTCGCCTGAACGACTGCCACCGAAGCCCGCTGCCAAGCGGGCTTTTCGTTTGCACCGCCCACCGACGCTCTCAATTTCAACGCCGTGTCCGACGCCCTCACCGAAGCTTTCCGGAAGGTCGACCTGAGCCAGGTCCCTAGCCCTTGCCACGTCCTCCATCGCGGCCTGCTGGAACAGAACCTCCGTATCCTGCGCTCCGTGATGGACCGCTCCGGCGCCAAGATCCTCCTCGCGCTCAAGGGCTTCGCCCAGTTCAGCGAGGCGAAGCTGATCTCGAAGCATCTCGTCGGCACCACGGCCAGCGGCATCAACGAGGCGCTCCTCGGCCGCGAGGAATTCGGCGGCGAAGTCCACGCCTACTCGCCGGCCTTCAAGGACGAGGAGTTCGCCCACCTGCTCCGCGTCGCCGACCATATCTCCTTTAATTCGCCGACGCAGTGGAAGCGCCATAAGGCCGCCGCGCTCGCGGCCGGCCGCAAGCTCTCCTTCGGCTTGCGCGTCAATCCGGAGCACGCCGAGGTCGACGTGGAACTCTACAACCCCTGCGCGGCAGGCTCCCGCCTCGGTACGCTCCGGTCCGAGATTAAGTCGGCCGCCGACCTCGAAGGCCTCGAGGGCCTCCACTTCCACACGATGTGCCAGCAGGGCTCCGACGTCCTCGAGCGCACGGTCGCGGCCTTCGAAGCGAAGTTCGGGGAGTTCATCCCGCAGCTGAAGTGGGTCAATTTCGGCGGCGGGCACCACATTACCCGCGAAGGCTATGACCTAGACCGCCTGATCCGCGTGATCACGGGCTTCCGCCAGCGCTGGGGTCAGCACATCCAGGTCTACCTCGAGCCGGGCGAAGCCATCGGCATCGGCACCGGCGTCCTCGTGGGTACGGTCCTCGACCTGGTCCATAATGGCGTCGACATCGCCATCATCGACATCTCGGCGACCAACCACATGCCGGACACCCTCGAGATGCCCTACCGGGCCGACATCATGGATGCCGACCTGCCAGGCAAACTCCCCCACACCTACCGCCTAGGCAGCGTCACCTGCCTCGCTGGCGATGTGATCGGCGACTACTCCTTCCCTTCCCCGCTTAAAATCGGCCAACGCCTCGTCTTCATGGACATGTCGCATTACACGTTCGTCAAGAACACGACGTTCAACGGCGTCCCCCTCCCAGCGATCGCCAGCTTCGACCCCGCCTCCAGCCAGACGCAAGTTGTCCGCCGCTTCGGCTACGCGGACTACAAGAACCGCCTCTCGTAAGCGAGGGGGTAGGTTCTTGACCCGCAGGGCGGGCCTGACAAGGTTGCGTCCACTCAATCATTCATGAAGCCCCGCGAAATCATTCTCATCCTTCTTGCTGCTGCCTTTGGTGCCGTGGCCATCGTCACCTGGAGCGAGGAAATCGCCGCCAACGAACGTGCGGCCAAGATCAGCAAGGAAGCCGCCGAGGCTCGCCTCAAGAGCGCCGCTGACATCAAGACCCTCAACGAAAAGATCGTGAAGGACGCCGCTGCGGCCAAGAAGGCCGCCGATGACTCTAGCACGAAGGCTACTGCCCTCCTCGCCCAGACCAAGGCGGACGCCGAAAAAGTCGTGAAGCAGGCGGTCGAGGTCCTCGCCAAGGCCAAGGATGACGCCGCCAAGGCCGCTGTGAAGGCCGCCGAGCTCGAGAAGTCCAAGGCCGCCGCCGACAACCGCGTCAACGAACTCACCGCCGAACTCGCCCGCCTCCGTGACGGCTCCGAACTGAAGGAAGCGATCGCCAAGCAGAAGAAGGCGGAAGCCGACCTGGAAGCCGCTTCCACGGCCCTCCGCGAGGCCAACGCCGCGACCGCTAAGGCCGTCGCCCGCCTCGCCGAAGTCGAAGAAGAGAATCGTCGCCTCCGCGAGCAGACCAAGGGCACCGACAACGTGTCGCCCAACTACCGCGCGCTCTGAGTTACCTGGGAACTCCGCGATCAGCCCGACCGTATGGTCGGGCTTTTTTGTGCCTGCGCGAAGAGGCGACAGAGCTTGGCGAGCAACCTAGGTCGCGCCTTGGTACGCAACTCATGCTCCCATAAGCGCACGACGTTCCAGCCGGCCCGTCTTAGGTTGCGCGTGTCGCGGCGATCGCGTTCCTGGTTGCGACGGAACTTGGCGCGCCAGAAGACGGCGTTGCCCCTAGGCTTCGTGCCGTGGCGAGGACAGCCATGCCAGAAGCAGCCATTGACGAAGATCACGAGCCGCCTGAGCTGGTAGACGAAGTCCAGACGCACCCTGAACGGCTCACCCTGGGCGTCACGCCCACGCACGGCCTGCTGCCGCCAGCCTGACCACCCCTGGGCCCGGAGCACGGCCGCCAAGGCGCCTACGGTGCTGGCGTTGCCTCGCCCCCGCACCCTGGCCATCAAGGCGCTGCGCTGGGCGTGGATCATGAGGTCCGCGATGTCGTATCATGAATACGAAACAGCCCGGGCCTAAAGGTCCGGGCTGGTCGGCGACTCCGCCAAACAAAGAGGGCCGGCATCCCTGCCGGCCCTCGTGCTATGAAGCTAACCAGTTACGCCTTAGAAGGCGACCTGAGCCTGGAGGCGTAGCGTGTCGATCGTCGCCTTGACCTGCGTCGAGGAGAGGACGTTGACGTTCGAGGTGGTGGTCAGGTTATCCTTGAACTCGGCGCGCTCGATACCGAACTGGATCTTGGCGTTGTAACCATTCACCTGCTGGCCGAGGGCCTCGAGGTTGAAGTAGTAGTTCACGCCGAGGTAAATCGCGCTCGACTTGTCGTAGTTCAGGCCGACACCGGAAGAACCGGCAGCCTTGAAGCCACGCTCGCCGTCGCCGATCTGCTGGCCGCGCATGTCGGTGTCGAGGCTGGTGTAGCGGGCGACGCCTTCCCAGTTGTCGTTGATCTTGTAGACGACCATAGCGTTGTAGCCGGTCGGGGTGTGATCGCCGTCAGCGGTGTTGTTGGCGTCATCAAGGGAGGACTTGACCTTGGTGCTCATGTACTCGCCCTGGAAGGTCCAGTTGAAGTACTTGGCCATGAGGAAGGGGTTGTAGCCTTCCATGCTGGCGAGGGTATTCACGGCGCCGGTCGAGTTGAAGTAGCGGGAGTTACCGTAGGTAACGCCGACGGAGTAGGCTTCGTTATCCGAGACCTTATTGTTCCATGCGACGTTCGCGTAGTAGGCGAGATCGTTGGTGTTCGTGCCTTCAGTGAAGCGACCCTGGGCGGCATTCACAACGGAAGCGCCGAACTCGAAGCCCTGGGGGTTCGGGACGGAGTTGTAGTGAAGGCCGGTGTGGTGGGCGCCGAAACCGAGACGACGGCCATCGGAGGCAGCCTTTTCGGCGTTGGTAGCCGAAGATCCAGCGAGGGAGCGGTTTTCGCCTTCGTTCCAGTAACGATTGGTGATGCCGCGCTCGACGGTGGAGAGCTTACCGGAGGAGGACTTGAAGAGGGAGGTCAGGGTGCTTTCTTCGTAGCCCCAAGCCACCTTGCGGTAACCGAGGTCGAAGCTGCCGATCTCGCTGGCGTGGGAGACCATCGCGCGGTCGAGCCAGGAGGTGGAAGAGGAGGTGGTGTTGCCGGAGGTATCGAGGACGATGTTGCCCGAGATGCCGTTGCCGACGTCGGCGAGGATCTCGAGGTAGAGGCGACGCATCAGGAAGCTGCCCTGGGTCGGTGCGCTGGAGTTGGTCGTAACGCCGGAGGCGGTGGAGGCCTGGGAGTAGTCGAAGCTCTGGTACTGAGCCTGGAAGTATCCGCCGATGGTGAGGCGCTTGGTAGCGTCTTCCTTGACGAACACCTTGTTCACGCCGGAAGCGGAACGAGCCTTGGCGGCTTCGTCCAACGTCTTGGCGCGCTCTTCGGCGGTGATGAGGCCCTTCTTCACGAGAAGATCGAGCGTGGCTTTGTCTTGGGCGAAAGCCGAAACCGACGTAATGGCGGCAGCGGCGATCAGCATGGACTTGAGGGTGCTATTCATAGGTTGTGGTGCGGTTATGCGAGCGGACTATCTCATCCTATTGTTACAGGATGAAGACGGTCCGGTGAAGAACCTGCCGTAAAGCAGGCAGGCTTAGACGGGTGGAAACCTCAGAAAAGCTCACTTAAGCCCGCAAAAACGTCCGGAAACCGAGCATTCCACGCTAATTCCACCCGAATCAGGCCCGTTGCCACTACGCGATTAGGCTGCGTGCGACCACCTTTTGCCACCCTCGGACCCGCTGGAGCCGACGAATCGAAGACTGGTTCCGCCAAGCCGAGCCGCTTCGCGATCCATTTCGCCAGCGCTTCTTTCGTCACAGGATTCCCATCACCGACATTATACACGCGAGCGCCGATCGGCCCGCCGACGATTGCGGCGAGGATGGATGACGCTGCGTCATCGCGATGCAGATAATTGATGAAGTGATCGACACGTCCGCCGATGACGTTGTCGCCGCGACGCAACTGATCGACGAGATGATGACGAGCCGGACCATAGAGTCCGCCGAAACGCAGCACGCGTGCCTTGGCGAAACCGGAAGCCAGCACGGCGCGCTCTCCACCGAGGATTGCATCGGCGGTCGGCGCGCCCCCAACCGGAGAGGCTTCATCCACGACGCTGCCGTCATCCTGACGATAGACGCCAGTGGAACTGGTGAAGACGAAGCTCTGCGCGCCGACCGCGCGGGCCCAAGCGAGCGCCCGCTTCACGCCAACATCGTAAGCCAACGCATACGCTTCCGGCCCGCCGCCGCCCGTACTGGCGGCGTAGACGACGGCATCGAAGCGGGCCGGCAACAAAGACCAATCGCCGGACTGGAGGTCGAACGCTTCGGCGGAGATACCTTCGGAGAGAAGCTTGTCGCGGGAGGCCTCCGAGCGCACAATGCCAAGGACGTCATGTCCGGCCGCGCGTGCCTGACGGGCGAACTCCGCGCCGACATAGCCACAACCGAGCACGGCAATCTTGAGAGAGGCACTCACTTGGGCAGGAAGGTGGCGACCCACTCGGCCGGCGTGGAGCCGGACTGCGCGGAAAGCATCCGCAGCAGCTCGCCGGCGTCCGCTACAGCCTGAGAGCGAGGGCCCGGAGTCTCGACGCACTCACGCAAGCGGGCGGCCAAGGGCGCGGGTTCACAGGCGCCTTGGAGGTATTCAGGCCAAGCCTGACGCTTGAGGAGGATATTCGCGATGCCGAGGTTATCGACGCGTCCGGCGATCAAACGGCGACCGACGATCCAGGTGATAGGATTGGCTCGATACACGACCGCGCCGGGGATGCCCGCGAGCGCGACGGTCAGGGACATGGTGCCCGAGCTGACGAGCGCGGCGCAACCGGCGGCCGGGCCTTCGGAGACGGGGCGCAGGTCGATGCCCTTGGCCTGGTCGCCGTATTCGGCCAGCAAGCGATAGAGTTCCGCATGCACTTCGCCGCCGGTATGCAGCACGAGCGCACGGCGCTTGGGATGATCCTGGCGGAAGAGCGCAAACGCCTCGACCAGCGCAGGGAAGATCTTACGGACCGGCTTCGGTCGGCTGCCCGGTAGCAGCAACACGGGACCCTCAGGGTCGTACTTCAATCCGTGCTGGTGGTCGGACTCCGCGAACGGATGACCGACGAAACGGGCATCCAACTTAGTGTCGGCATATACCGCCGGCTCGAACGGGAAGATCGTGCCGACGCTATCCAGATCGCGTGCCATGGTGAAACGGCGCTTCGGCTTCCAGGCCCAAAGCTGCGGACTCACGTATTGGATGACGGCGGTCTCGCCGAAGCCGGCGCGCGACAGGCCGGCCTTGCGCAGTTCGTTCGCGAGGCGCAGGTTGAGCCCGGGATAATCGACGAGTACGACTACCTTCGGCTTCCACTGCGTGGTCCAAGTGACCATGCGCGCGAAAAGCCGGCGATAGAAGGGATACGCGGCAAGCACCTCGACGATACCCACGGCCGAGAAACCGGTCATGTCCATGAGCAGTTGGGCGCCCGCGGCGCGCAACTGCGGGCCGCCGAAAGCGGCGATACGGAGGCCCGGATGGGCCTTGAGCAGTTCCGTGACGACCTTGGCGGCATGCTGGTCACCCGAATGCTCACCGGCCACCACGAGGATATCGACCTCGCCCGCGCGGGGTCGGTCGAAGTTCGCTGGAATGGTCGGGAACGCGCTCATTTGCGCGCCATGCCGGCGCGGATCTGTTCGGTAATTTTGATGGCGACTTCCAAGGCAGTGCGCCCGAGCTCGCCGCTGACCTTTGGGCTCTTGCGATCGCGGACGCAGGCGGTGAAAGAAGCGAGCTCGATGGCGAGCGGTTCGCCCTTCTCGATCGGGATCTCTTCTTTGGCAAAGCCACCCTCGGCGGTCGGGTCGACGCGCACGGTGTGGCCCTTCTGGCCCATGAAGTCGATGGAGAGGTAGCCGCCAGTCTGGAAGACACGGATCTCGCGGTTCTTCTTCAGCGAGACGCGGCTGGCGCTCAGGTTGGCGACGCACCCGTTCTTGAAGGCGATGCGGGCGTTGGCGATGTCCTCGGTCTTGGTCACGACGGACACGCCGACGGCGTCGATGCGTTCGACGGGCGAGTTGGCCAACTGGAGGACGATACCAATGTCATGGATCATCAAATCCAGCACGACGCCGACCTCGGTGCCGCGCGGCGTGAAGGGCGCCAGACGCTCAGCGGTGATGTAACGGGCGTCAGTGACGGCCTTCTCGAGGTAAGACATCACGGGATTATAATGTTCGATATGTCCGACCTGGACGATGCGGTCGGCCTTGGCGGCGGCGTCCAGGATCTGGGCAGCCTCCTCGAGTGTGACGCAGATGGGCTTCTCAATCAGGAGGTGCACGCCCTTGGCGAGCAGCGGCAACGCGACCGCGGCATGGTGGTTGGTCGGGACGACGACGCTGACGGCATCGCAGCCGGCGGCCATCTCGTCGAGCGTGGCGAAGCGGTGGCAGCCGTGCTTGGCGCAGATTTCGGCCGCCCGGGCGTCGTTCGGTTCGAAGATGCCGGCCAGTTCGGCGCCGGGCAGGGTCGAGTAGATGCGGGCGTGGTGCTGGCCGAGCGAACCCGTGCCGGCCACCCCGCAGCGGATGCGCGTAGCGGTCATGAACCCCAGACTCCCTCGGGCTACGGCTTCCTTCAATCCGAAAACCCGCCCGCCTTGACCTCGAAGGCGAGGGCATCCTTCGCCCGCTTGACGCGGACGAGGCTGCCTTCAGGGATTTCGCCGCCCAACATGGCCTTGGCGAGCGAGGTCTCGACTTCGCGCTGCAGGTAGCGACGCAGGGGGCGTGCTCCGTAGACGGGGTCGAAGCCCTTCTCGGCGATCAGGGCCAGGGCGGTCTGATCGAAATCGAGGCGGATGCGCTTGATGGCGAGACGTTGGTTGAGGCCTCGGAGCATGATGCCCGCGATCGCAGCGACCTGCTCCTGACCCAGCGGATTGAAGAGCGCGATATCGTCGATACGGTTCAGGAACTCCGGACGGAAGTGGGCCCGCAGGTCAGCCATGACGGCTTCGCGGACGCTATCCGTGAGGCCGAAGCCGGCTTGCTCGGCGATATGCCGGCTGCCGATGTTCGACGTCATGATGAAGATCGCGTTACGGCAGTCCACGGTGCGACCCTGCGAATCGGTCAGGCGACCGTCGTCCAGGACCTGGAGCAAGATATTGAACACTTCCGGGTGCGCCTTCTCGACTTCGTCGAGGAGCACGACCGCGTAAGGGTGGCGACGAAGGGCTTCCGTAAGCTGGCCGCCCTCTTCGTGACCGATGTAACCGGGAGGCGCACCGACGAGACGGGACACGGCATGCTTCTCCATATACTCCGACATATCGATGCGGATCATCGACTTCTCGCTGTCGAAGAGTTCCATGGCCAAAGCCTTGGCGAGCTCGGTCTTGCCAACGCCGGTGGGACCGAGGAAGAGGAAAGAGCCGACCGGGCGACGCGGATCCTGGACGCCAGCGCGCGAACGTTGCACGGCCTCGGCGACGACGCGCACGGCCTCGTCCTGTCCGACTACGCGAGCCTTAAGGTTATCAGCCAGACGGAGGATCTTCTGGCGTTCGCCTTCGAGCAGCTTGCTCACGGGCACACCCGTCCAGCGCGCGACGACTTCGGCGACTTCTTCCGGAGTGACGGTCTCGCGGAAAAGGCCGGTGGCGGACTTCGCGACGCCTTCAAGTTGGGCGACCTCCTTCTCGAGGTCGGGGATAGTGCCGTAGCGGAGCTTGGCGACCTCCTCCAGCTTGCCGGCGCGTTCGGCCTTGGCCATCTCGGCCTTGGCGTCCTCGAGCTGCGAACGGGAGGTGCGCACCTTGGTCACGGCCTTCTTGTCGGCGTCCCAGCGGGCACGGAAAGCCGTCTGCTCTTCGCGGGCGGCGCCAAGCTCCTTGCGGAGCACGGCGAGACGGGCCTTGGAGGCGTCGTCCTTCTCGTTCTTAAGGGCGGATTCTTCGACCTCGAGTTGGAGCACGCGGCGGTTGAGGGCGTCGAGCTCCTGCGGCACGCTATCGATCTCGGTCCGAATCTGCGCGCAGGCCTCGTCGATCAGGTCGATGGCCTTGTCCGGCAGGAAACGCGCGGTGATGTAGCGGTCGGAGAGCGTGGCGGCCTCGACGAGGGCGGCATCCTCGATACGCACGCCATGGTGCACTTCGAAGCGCTCCTTGAGGCCGCGGAGGATGGAAACCGTGTCGGGGACGCTCGGGGGTTCGACCAGGACCTGCTGGAAACGGCGCTCGAGGGCGGGATCCTTCTCCACGTGCTCGCGGAATTCCTTGAGGGTGGTGGCGCCGATGCAATGCAGCTCGCCGCGGGCCAGCATGGGCTTGAGGAGATTGGCGGCGTCCATCGCGCCGTCGGCCTTGCCCGCGCCGACCAGCGTGTGCATCTCGTCGATGAAGAGCAGGATGCCACCCTCGGCGGACTTGATCTCGTTGAGGACGGCCTTGAGGCGTTCCTCGAACTCGCCGCGATACTTCGCGCCGGCCACGAGCGAGCCCATGTCCAGGGAGAACAGGGTCTTGTCGCGCAGGCTTTCCGGCACGTCGCCGTTGACGATGCGTTGGGCGAGGCCTTCGACGACGGCGGTCTTGCCGACGCCGGGTTCGCCGATGAGCACGGGATTATTCTTGGTGCGCCGGGAAAGGATGCGGATGACGCGGCGGATCTCCTCATCGCGGCCGATGACGGGGTCCATCTTGCCCGTGCGGGCGAGCGCGGTGAGATCCTGGCCATACTTGGCGAGGGCTTCGTAGGTGGCCTCAGGATTGGCCGAAGTGACGCGCTGGGAGCCGCGCACAGCCTGGAGAGCTGCGAGGATCGCCTTGCGATCGAAGCCGACGGCCGCGAAGGCGGGGCGAAGGGAAGATGTCTCGGCGAGCGCGAGCAGGACGTGCTCAGCCGACACGAAGTCATCCTTCATGCTCTCCGCTTCGTCCTTCGCCTTGAGCATGAGCGCGTGCGTCTCGGACGAAAGGCCCGGCTGGCCTGCGGACTGGGCAAGCTTAGGCAGACGCGCCAGCTGCCCGGCGACAGCGGAAGCGAGCGCCGCCTCGTCCTTGCCAGCTCGCCGGAAGAGCGAGGAGGTCACGCCGCCCTCCTGACTCAGGAGACCGTGGAGGATGTGCGCCGGCTCCAGCGAAGGGTTGCGGCGCTGCATCGCTTCGCTCTGCGCCTGCTGGATGGCTTCGGAGGTCTTTTCGGTAAGGTTGCCGTAGGGAGATGACATGCTTCCCTTCATGCACCAACTGTTCCAAGCCCGGATGACGGATTCGGGCCTCAAACCGAGCACTAACGCCGCCACGGAGAGACAGCCGAGCGACAATGCGTCCCGCGGGCGACGAGTTGTCGCTTCCCCGCCCGCCGCTCCGTCAATCCCTAAAAGACTCGGCGGGACGGACTCCCTTGTTGCCGTAGCCCTCTGGTCGTCGGTAGAAAACCCGCATGACGCACGCAGCGGAGCTGGCGACCTTGGAGCGCCTCCTCGACGACCCCTCCCCGGTCGTCCGCCTCGCCGTGCTCGGCAAGATCAAGGCCGCTGGGCTGCCTGGCGTCCTCTGGCTCGAAACCCTGACTAAAGACGAAGCACTCGCGGCCCACGCCCGCACCTTGCTCGCCGACCTGCGCACGCCGGAAGCGGCCGCCCACTCCTTCCTCGCACATATCCGCGACCCTCACTGCGATTTGGAAGCAGCGTGCCTCCTGCTCGAACGCGCCACTGACCCGTCTTTGGCCGATGACGCCTACTCCGCCGAACTGGACCGACTGGCAGATCGCATCCGCGAACTCATCGCCGAACCGCTCGACGTCCGTGCGAAGTGCCGCCTGCTCTGCCGTGTGATCTTCGGCGAAGAAGGCTATCGCGGCGCCCAAGAAAGCTTCGCCGTACCGTCCTCCTCCCTGCTCTCGCAGGTCATCCACAGCCGACGCGGCATCCCGATCTCGCTCTGCCTGATCTTCCTACTCGTCGCCCGCCGCCTCGGCTTACCCGTCGAACCGGTCGGCCTGCCCGGCCGTTTCATGGTCGGCATCTTCCGCGGCCGCGAGCCACTCTACATCGACTGCTACGAAGGCGGCGCTTTCCGCACCCGCGCGGAAGTTCAGCTGCTGCTGCTCGATAACCAGTTGCCGGCCGACGAAGCGTTCCTGCTCCCAGTCACCACGCACCAGACGCTCGCGCGCTGCTGCCGCAACCTCGTGTCGCAGTTCGAAGCCCAAGGCGACGACCGTAGCAGCCGGCTGTTCCTCACCTTCGTCCACGCTCTGGAAAAGACCGATGAGCGCTCCTGATACCCTCACGCTCGCATCCCTGCGAACGACCGAGTTCGCACCCGGCCAGCTCGGCGTGCTCGGCGACCCGATCGCGCACTCGCTCAGCCCGGCGATGCACAACGCCGCCATCGCGATACTGCTCCCGACGAACCCACGCCTCGCCGGCGTGCGCTACCATCGCCTGCACATCACCGCGGAAGAACTCCCGGCTGCGCTCGCCTTGCTGCACGCCAAGGGCTTCGCCGGCGTCAATCTCACGGTGCCGCACAAGATCCAGGCACTCTCGATCGCCGAGTCCCTCTCGCCGGAAGCCCGCCGCGCCGAATCCGTCAACACGCTCGTCCGCACCGCGACCGGCTGGACTGGTCACACCACCGATGGCCAAGGCTTCCTGGAAGCCCTCCGCGAACGATCCGGCCGCACGACCAAAGGCCGACCGGTGATCCTGCTCGGCTCGGGGGGCGCCGCCCGCGCCGTGGCCGCGGCCTGCCTCGCTGACGGCTGCACCTCGCTCCACCTGCACAACCGCGACACCGCCAAGGCCGCCGCCCTCGCCTCCGTGCTCGCCGACGCTCGCGTCCATTCTGCCGGCCTCACCGAGATCAAGGCCTCCCCTGACGCCGTCATCGTCAACTGCACGACGCTCGGCCTGAAGCCTTCCGACGCTTCGCCCTTCCCTGCGGCGCTCCTCGCGCCCGGACAATTCATCTTCGACACCACGTACGGCAGCGAAGCCTCTCGCCTACTCAAGGACGCCCACGAACGTGGCATCACCTGCTGCGACGGACGTTCGATGCTGCGCTGGCAAGGAGCGCTCGCCTTCCGCCTCTGGAACGGCATGCTTCCCCCTGAAGCCCCGATGCGTGCCGCGCTCGGCGAAACCGCCCCTTGACCTCATGACGCTCGTCGACCTGCAGAACTTCGCCAAGCTCCACCCAGGCATGGCCGCCTTGAGTGCCGGAGCCTTCGGCGCTTGCGTCGGCAGCTTCCTCAACGTCTGCATCCATCGCCTGCCCAAAGGAGAATCGATCGTCTCCCCGGGGTCGCATTGCGCCTGCGGCCAGCCGATCCCTTTCTGGTACAACATCCCGCTCTTCGGCTGGCTCTTCCTGCGTGGCCGCGCGAAGTGCTGCGGCGCGAGCATCTCCGTCCGCTACCCGCTCGTCGAGCTCATCACCGCCCTGCTTTTCATCGCGGCTTGGACGTTCCTGCCTCCGGCGAAAGCCGCGGTCGCTTGCGTCTACCTGCCGCTGCTCGTGCTGCTCGCTGGTTGCGACCTCGACGACATGATGGTGCCCGATGCCCCGAACTTCGCACTGGTCGGCACGGGCATCATCCTTGCGATGCTGGTCCCTTCGATCCACGGAGAGACCCTGCATTCGATTGAAGCCGTGAATCGCTTCCGCGCCCTGATGGATGCCTTGATCGGCGTCGCCGTTGGTACGGCCTTGGTCTGGTGGATCCGGACCATCGGCAGCGTGATGGCTGGCCGTGAAGCCATGGGCGAAGCGGACATCATCCTTTGCGCCGGGGTCGGCGCCTACTGCGGCTGGCAAGGTGCTCTTTTTTGTCTTTTCGGGGGGTCGGTCATCGGGGTCATCACCGCTCTTCCCGGCCTGATTCAGGCCAAAATAAAGGGGGAAGAGTACGCCGGAGTGGTGCCTTTCGTCCCCAGCATGGCCATCGCCGGGGCGGTCTGGTTCTTCCGCGGGCCCGAGCTGGTCACCCTTTGGCGGGGCTGGACCGCATCGTGAATCATTCTGACTTGTCAGCCCCCTCCCCGCGTCCAATCATCGAACTCACCCCACTATGAAGCAGCTCGCCCTTGCTACCTTGATCGCTTCCGCCGCCCTCGTCGGTTGCACCACCTACGACACCCCTAACCATGGTCGGAATGTCTCGATGGAACCCGCCCATAACTTCCTTGGCCTCGTCAAGGTCGAGTCTGGCTCCTTTGCCCCGAACGAACAGCCTACCATCGGCGTCAACATGCGTGAATTCTCCAGCCGTCGCATCACCTCGGGCGACCGCATCACCCTGCTCTGGGGCGCGGTCACTCTGACCGACTACTAAACCGACAAGTAGCCCTTGCAGAAGCCCCGGATTCGGGGCTTCTTCATTTACAGGCCATGAACGACCCCGGAAGCAACGTCGCCCGCCATCTTCGGATCGCGGCTACCGACCGCCCGGACGCCCTGGCGACAAAGTCTCCCACCGCCGTCACCGCCGAAGGCCAGGTGATCCATGAAGCCAGCAGCTTTCGTCAGCTCGACCAAGAGAGCGACAGAGCGGCCGACCGCTTCAGCCGCTCCGGCATCACCCACGGCACGCGCGTCCTGCTGGCCGTCCGACCCGGCCACGACCTGATCGTCGGGATGTTCGGCCTCATTAAGCTGGGCGCCGTCCCCATCGCCATCGACCCCGGCATGGGATGGACGGCTTTCCTCGACTGCGTCCGTCGCTCCCAGCCGACGGCCCTCGTCGGCATCCGCTCGGCCTCACTGCTCAGCCGCCTGCCGTTCGCGGCCTTCCGCACGCTACGCCATCGCGTGACGGTCGGTGACTCCGCCTGGCGCCAAGCACTGACCGCAGCCGCCTCTCGCCCCCGCCCTCTCGCCGACGTGTCTCCCGATACGCTCGCCGCCATTCTCTTTACGTCCGGCTCGACCGGCGCCCCCAAGGGCGTCTGCTACACGCACGGGATGTTCGACGCACAGATCGAACTGGTCCGCGCGACTTACGGAATCAGCCCCGGGGAGACGGACATGGCGATGCTGCCGCTCTTCGCGCTTTTCAATCCCGCCCTGGGTACGACGACCGTCACGCCGCTCCTCGATTCGTCCCGACCTCTCGCCGCCGATCCGGCCAAGCTGGTCGCCGCCCTTCTTTCAGAAGAAGTCACCTGCTCCTTCGGCTCACCCGCTATCTGGAGCAAAATCGCGGATCACTGCGAAACCCGCGGGGTCAAACTGCCCGACCTCCGCCGCCTACTCATCGCCGGGGCTCCGGTCTCCGGCGAACTGCTCGCCAAGCTCCGCAACATCGCCCCGCACTGCGTCACGCACACGCCTTACGGCGCCACGGAATGCCTGCCGGTGACGACGATCGCGGCGGACGAGCTCTTGGGCGAAGTCCGCCAGCTCGCCCTCCTCGGCCAAGGCACGTGCGTCGGCCGAGTGGTCAGTGGCGTCGAAATTCAGGTGATTAAAGAAGCCGACGGCGCGATTCCGACGCTCGCCGCAGCGACACTTTGCGCGCCGGGTGAAATCGGCGAGATCATCGCGACGGGGCCGAGCGTAACCCGCGAATACGATGGCTTACCCGAAGCCACCCGCGCCGCAAAAATCGCCGACGGCAGCCGCACCTGGCACCGCATGGGCGACCTGGGCGCGCTCGATGCCTCGGGCCGCCTCTTCTTCTTTGGACGACGCGTGGAAAAGGTCCGCACCTCCACCGGCGGCCTGCCCACGGAGTCAATCGAACCGGCTTTCCGCCAGCACCCTCAAGTCTTCCGCTGCGCGCTGATTGGAATCGGCGAAGCCCTCGACAAGAAGCCCGCGATTGTCATCGAGCCACGTGCCGGATATTTCCCTGAGACCGAAGCCGATCGCACGCGCTTCATCGCGGAACTCCGTGAGCTCGCCCGCATCAATCCGCAGGCCGACCGCGTGCAGCAGATCATCTTCCAACGCGCCCTGCCCGTCGACGTCCGACATAACGCCAAGATCCATCGCCTCCAGCTGGCCAAGGAATGGACCAGACGCCTTGCCCGATGACCTCGCCTCTCGTCCTCGTCACCGGCGGTGCCGGCTTCCTTGGTCAGGCCGTCGTGCGGCGCTGCCTCGCCCGCGGGTACCGCGTGCGCGTGCTTGGCCGTAACCCGATTGCCGGCGAACTCGCCGACCAGGTGGACTTCGTCCGCGGCGACATCGCTGACCGTACGATGGTCGAAGTGGCGGTAAAAGACTGCGACTACGTCTTCCACGTCGCGGCCAAAGCCGGCGTCTGGGGCCCCTGGGAAGAATACGTCCGTATCAACATCGCCGGCACCTCGAACGTCGTCGTCGCCTGCCAGGCCCATAACGTCCGCGCCCTGGTGCACACGAGCACGCCGAGCGTCGTCTTCAACGGCGAATCGTTCCGCGGCGCCGACGAATCCCTGCCCTACGGCGACAACTGGCTCTGCGCCTACGCGGAGACCAAGGCCATCGCCGAGGAGGTGGCCCTCAAGGCGGCTTCGGACCAACTCAAGGTCTGCGCGCTCCGCCCGCACCTCATCTGGGGACCTGGAGACCATCATCTCTTCCCACGCGTCCTCGCCCGCGCCCGTGCCGGCAAGCTGCGCATCGTGGGCGACGGCGAGAACCAGGTCGACGTCACGCATGTCGACACCGCGGCCGACGCACACCTCAGCGCGCTCGATGCGCTCCTCGCTGGCCGCGCCAACGGGAAGGCCTACTTCCTCTCGCAGGGCGAGCCCGTGAAGCTCTGGGAGTTCATCAACCGCCTGCTCGTCGGCGCCGGCGAGAAACCCATCACCCGCCGCATCAGCCAACGCGCGGCCTACCGACTCGGCGCGCTGCTCGAAGGCGTCTGGACGCTCTTCGGTCTCAAGGGCGAGCCGCCCATGACCCGCTTCGTCGCCGTCGAACTGGCCAAGGATCACTGGTTCGACGTCTCCGCCGCCCGCCGCGACCTCGGCCTGAAGCCCGCCGTCGAGACCTGGGCCGAGCTCGACCGCCTCGCTGCAACACTTCGGACGAAATAACGCGTTCGCTTGCCCCGGCAGGCTTTCATCCCATCTCTTCCCCTCATGCCCGCCGACGGACTCCAGCCTGATAAGACTTTCCACGTAACCATCCGGACTTGGTTCGACCAGACCGACGGCCTCGGCATCCTCCATCACTCGCACTACGTGCTCATGATGGAACGCGCGCAGAAGGTCATGTTCATCGCCTTGATGGGCAAAGACACGATTGACCCCGCTGTGGCGCCCGATGTCTACGTGGTGGTCCGCGATATCGACTTACACTACCTCGTTGCCATCCGCCCAGAGTGCGACGTGAAGCTCATCCTGAGCGTCCGCAAAGTCCGTGCCGCGGGCCTGACGGTAGATGTGGAGTTCCGGAGCCCAGATCACGCCATCCTTTACGCCAAGGCCGCCCGCACCATTTGTCGGATGGATGGCGTCTCGCATCAGCCCTCCGCCTGGAGCGACGAGTTCCGCGCAAAGCATGAAGCGCTGGTGAAGTAAAAGGTCAGCATTGAGGACTGAGTTGAGGGCAGCGTGGAGGACGGCATGGAGGGCTGAATGGATGCGATCCACCCAGCCCCATGTCTTTTGTAATTTAATCCACCCAGTCCTGTACTCAGTCCTCCATTCAGTGATCAATTCAGTCCTCTACTTCTTCGCTAGCGCGGCACATATCCCACACGTCTTGCCCTCGCAGCCACGCGCGGTGCAGTGCTCACGGCCGTAGAAGATGATCCGGAGGTGCAGCTTATTCCAGCTGTCCTCCGGGAATAGTCGCTTGAGGTCCTTCTCGACCTGCTCGACCGACTTGCCCGGGCTGAGTTTCCAGCGCTTCGCCAAGCGATGGATATGGGTGTCTACCGGGAAGGCCGGCACGCCGAAGGCCTGCGCCATGACGACGGAGGCGGTCTTATGCCCGACACCCGGTAGCTCTTCGAGCTCCTCGAACGTCCGCGGCACGACGCCGCCATGCTTGGCTATGAGCATCTTGCCCAGTCCGACGAGCGCCTTGGATTTCTGCGGGGCGAGGCCGAGCTGACGGATCAACGTCAGCACCCGCACCTCGGTCATAGCAGCCATCTTCACGGCCGTGCCGGCCTCGGCGAAGAGCGCCGGGGTGATTTCGTTGACCTTCTTGTCCGTACACTGGGCCGAAAGCACCACCGCGACCAGCAGCGTAAAGGCATCCGTATGGTCCAGCGGGATCGGCGTCGCTGGGTAGAGCTTCGCAAGTTCCCTCCCTACGTAATCGGCACGCTCCTGCTTGGTCATAAATCGACGATGGGAGGGGCCAGACGGATGGCAACGCGCCACCTCCCTATGACTTATTCACAAGGCCTCGAATGGGTTGCCAAACCTTATGCCGAAACCGTGATTCTCTAATACCCCCACCCTCGCTTGGTGGGCGGTTGCGAGACCCGTTTCCTCCTTCAAAACCTTTCCTACTTCCATGGCCCAGCTGCCCTACGATCCGTCCAAAATCACCCGCGAACTCGCCCGCCATTATATCGCGGCGACCGAGGGAGACATCCGCGCGATGTTCGCCGCCATCGGCGCCCAAGATTTCCCGGACATGTATTCCCACATCGACGCCGCGGTGAAGTTCCCGGGCGTCCAGGACCTCCCCGACGAACTGGAATACCAGGCCCTCGCGGACCGCATGGAATCCCTCTCGAAGAAGAACTCCGTCAAGACCGCCTTCCTGGGCGACGGCCTGCAGGTCTACCGCACGAGCGAGATGGTCGGCCACGTCTGCTCGATCCGCAACCTGACGACCTCCTACACGCCCTATCAGCCCGAGCGCTCCCAGGGCACGCTCATCACCCACTGGATCTACCAGTCCACGCTCGCCCAGCTGACCGGTTTCGAAGCCGTCAACTCCTCGCTGTACGAACGCGCCAGTGCGCTCTTCGAAGCCGCCGTCTGCGCCGTCCGCATGGGCGATGCCGAAGCCAATACGGTGCTCGTCGCCGCCAACCTCCTTCCCTGCGACCTCGAAGTCCTGCGCACGCACGTCGCCGACACTTCGGTGAAGCTCGAATTCCTCGCGCCCGACGAAGACACCGGCCGCCTGACCGCCGCCAGCATCGCCGCCGCTTCGGCGCGCCTCGGCAAGCAGCTCGCCGCCGTCATCTTCCCGCAGGTCAACGCCCTCGGCCTCCTCGAGGATGTCGACGCCCTGACCGACGCCTGCGCCGACGCCGGCGTGAAGTCCGTCGCGGTCATCGACCCGATGCTCCTCGCCACCGGCGGCCTCAAGGCCCCGGCCCAATACGGCCGCAAGGGCGCCGACATCCTCGTCGGCGAAGGCCAGCACCTCGCCATCGGCGCCAACTTCGGCGGCCCCGGCCTCGGCATCTTCGCCGTCCGCCACAACGCCGACAAGAAGAACGAAGTCCGCGAAACCCCCGGCCGCTTCGTCGGCAAAGCCAAGGACAACGCCGGCCGCGATTGCATCGTGATGGTGATGGCCACCCGCGAGCAGCATATCCGCA
Source organism: Verrucomicrobiota bacterium (assembly GCA_026397955.1). Classification (GTDB taxonomy): domain Bacteria; phylum Verrucomicrobiota; class Verrucomicrobiia; order Opitutales; family UBA953; genus UBA953. The sequence continues at coordinate 131,233 of JAPLTV010000014.1, forward strand.
AGGACAAGGCCACGTCCAACATCTGCTCCAACCAAGCGTTCATCGCCACGATCGCCGGAGCCTCCATCCTCGCCCGCGGCGAAGCCGGCATGGCCGCCAGCTGCGTCGCCGGTCGTGACCAAGCCCGCCGCGCCGCCGCCCTGCTCCACAACATCCCGGGCCTCAAGGTCTGCTACGCAAACCAGGCTTTCTGGAACGAGTTTAGCCTGATGCTCCCTGAGCCCGCTGCCGCCGTCATCGCCAAGGGGCGCGCCGCCGGCCTGCACGTGGGCGTCGACATCACGGGCCGCACGCCCTGTCACTGCTCGCTGCTGAAGATCTCCTTTAGTGATCTCCAGACTGCCGCCGACACTGACAAGCTGATCGCCTTCTTCGAAGGCCTCTACGGCAAGTCCGCCGGCACGAAGACCCTCGCCGAAATCCCGTCCGCCCTGCTCCGCCAAGGCGCCGTCGGCCTGCCCTCCTTCCCGCTCGCCGAACTGAAGGCCTACTACTCCAAGCTCGGTGAACTGAACGTATCACCGGACACCGGCTGCTTCCCGCTCGGCTCGTGCACGATGAAGTATAACCCGCACATCAATGACTGGGCCGCTGGACTGCCGGGCTTCACTGGCCTCCACCCGCAGGCGCCGACCGAGGATGCGCAGGGCGCACTCGAACTCCTGTGGCAGACGCAGGAGTGGTTCCGCAAAATCACCGGACTCGCCGGCCTGACCACCCAGCCCGTCGCCGGTGCTCAAGGCGAACTCGTCGGCCTCAAACTCTTCCAGGCCTACCACCGCCACCACGGCCAGCACCGCGACATCATCCTGATCCCGTCCTCGGCTCACGGCACGAACTTCGCCACGGCCACCACGGCTGGCTACGCCACCAAGCGTAACCCCGATGGCTCGCCCTCGGGTATCATGTTGCTGAAGTCCGCCCCTGACGGCCGCGTCGACCAAGCCGACTTCGCCGCGAAGATCGCTGAGTTTGGTCCGCGTATCGCGGGCATGATGGTCACCAATCCGAACACCTCCGGCGTCTTCGAGACCGACTTCCAGAAGATGGCCGCGGAGATCCACCGTATCGGCGGGCTCGTCTACATGGACGGCGCCAACATGAACGCCATCGCGGGCTGGGTGAACCTCGGCGCCCTCGGCGTCGACGCGGTTCACAATAACCTGCACAAGACCTGGACCGTCCCGCATGGCGGTGGCGGCCCTGGTGACGGCATCGTGGCCGTCTCCGAACGCCTGGTCGACTTCCTCCCAGGATTCCAGATCGCCAAGCAAGGCGACGTCTACGTGCCGGTCAAACCGAAGCACAGTATCGGCTCCTTCCACCGGCACTGGGGCAACTTCGCCCACAAGGTGCGCGTCTACACCTACCTACAGCGCCTCGGCAAGGAAGGCGTCCGCCGCATGTCCGCGATGTCCGTCCTCTCCAGCCGCTACCTATTCTCCAAGCTCGGCAAGTCCTTCCCTTCACTCCCCGCGGCGGCCGACGGCGTGCCGCGCATGCATGAGTTCATCATCACGCTCACCGAAGAGGACTTCAAACGCATCGAGGCCTCGGGCATCCCGCGCGCGAGTATCATTGGCCGCGTCGGCAAACTCTTCCTCGACTTCGGCTTCCACGCCCCGACGGTCGCCTTCCCTGAGGTCTTCGGCCTGATGATCGAGCCGACGGAATCTTACACCAAGGGCGAGCTCGACCGCTTCGCCGAGGTCGTCCTAGCCATCGGCGACCTCATCCGCACCAACCCAGAAGTCCTCAAATCCACCCCGCGCTTCACGCCGGTGGACCGGGTCGACGAAGTCGCTGCCAACCGCAACCTCGTGCTCAGCGAACGCCTCACGGCCCTTCCGCTGATTAACGAGAACCGCCTCTCGCCCGTCCTGCTCAACGCGATGCCCGTCGCGGAGATCAAGCAGCGCGTGCTAGCGACAGTCTGATCAGCCCTTCGGCAGCCGGACGACGAAGACGGTGCCTTTGCCGACCTCGCTGGTCACGGCAATCGTACCGCCATGGGCTTCGACGGTCTGCTTGACGATTGCGAGCCCAAGGCCGGCGCCGCCGGTATGCCGGGAGCGAGAGGCATCGATCCGGCGGAAGCGCTCGAAGATGTGATCCAGGTTCTCTGGCGCGATGCCACGGCCGTCATCGGCCACGCGCAGCTCCGAGAAACCCTCGCTCACGCCGGTCGTCACGGTCACGGTGACGCCGGCTTCGTTATGCAGGATGGCGTTGATGGAAAGGTTGAGGATCACCCGACCTAGACGACCGGCATCACCCACGACGGGAGCTCCTTCGAGGTGCGGGACAAGCTTGGCGCCATGCTCGCGGGCGACGCGTCCAAGCAAGGCCACGGATTCGTCGGCAAGGTCCGCGAGGTCGCAGGCGTCCTGCGCGACGGGCCGACCGGCATCGCCGTGGGCGAGCTCCAGTAGGGCGTCGGAGATGGACTTCATCCGCAGTGCCGACTGCTTGATGGTCTCAAGCGTGGCACGATATTCCTCGGGCGTACGCTCCTGGCGCAACGCGCCTTGGCTGTCGGAAAGTATCACCGTCAGCGGCGTCCGCAGCTCGTGCGAAGCATCGGCCGTAAATTGAGCCATGTGCTCGCGAGCGGCATTCATCTTGCCGAAGGTGTCATTAAGCACCACCGCGAGACGGCCCAGCTCACTCTCGGTATCTTCGACGTCGATCTTCCGCCCAAAATCGCCGGCGGCGATGCCTTCGGCGTCCGCCGCGATGCGATCGATGGGCTTGAGCGAACGACCGGCCAGCACCCAGCCGATGCCGCAGCCGACGAACACGACCGCGAAGCCCGCTAGCGTCAGACTCCGGGCGAGCGCGGCGAGCGTGGCATCCAGCTGCTGGGTCGGACTGCCGAACATGACGAGATTACGGCCGGGCGGACGATGCAGCAGGACCCGGTGACCTGGTAAGGTGACCATGAGGTCCTGCGGACGGGCCGGGCCGTCTTCCGGCTTCGCATCGAGGTCAACCAAAGCCTGGGTGATCAATTCAGGTTCGGACGGCGCGTTAGCGGAACGATAAAGGGAGTGGGCTTCGAGGTCGACGACCTGCAACCAGACGCCGGTCCCGACGACCTCAGCCAAGGCAGCCTTCGCCTTAGTCGCGCGCTGCTCAGGACTGTCGGCACGGACGGCCGCCTTGCCGTTCTGACGGACGACGGGCGCGGGATTGCGCTGACCCGCGACGCCTGGAACGACCTCGTTGAGAGCGCCCATACCGCGGGTCATCTCCTGACGAAGGCGCAGGTCCAGCCCCTGAACCAAAGCCTGCTTCTCATGACGGTAGAACGCGACGAGGAGCACGGAAGCCGTAGCCGCGAGCAGGCCGAAATTCCAGGCCAGGATCCGCCAGCGGATGGAGTGAAAAATCATGGCGGTCAGGGCGCCTTGGGGGCCGCCTCGATGACATAACCCAATCCCCGGCGCGTCTTGATGAGGTCAGCACCCAACTTGCGGCGCAGGTTACAGACGTGCACTTCCAGGAGGTTCGAAAGCGTATCCTCATTCTCGTCGAAGAGGTGTTCGTAGAGCTCGGCCCGCGGGACCACGGCTCCGCGACGATGCGCGAGATATTCCAAGAGGCCGTATTCCCGTCCAGTGACCGGCTCATCTTTGCCGTCCTTGGTCACGCGGCGGGCGGTCGTATCGATGACGACGCCACCCAAGGAGATGATCGCCGCGGCCGAGCTGTGGTTACGACGGACGAGGGCACGCAGACGGGCGAGCAGTTCCTGCTGGACGAAAGGCTTGGAGACGTAGTCGTCGGCGCCGAGATCGAGGCCAGCGACGCGATCGTCGACCGAATTACGAGCAGTGAGCATCATGACCGGAGTCCGCTTGGTGTGGCGGAGACGGCGGAGCATCTCGCGTCCGTCCATCACCGGCATGAGGTAGTCGAGCACGATGGCGTCGTAATCGCACTCCATCGCCTTGTGGAGACCTTCCTCGCCATTAGCGGCACCATCGGCGGCGTAGCCTTCCTCGCGGAGCAGCTTCAGGAGGCCGTTACGCAAGGGGGCTTCGTCTTCTACGATAAGGATGCGCATCGGGAGCTGGCCCCATATTCTACCCTAACCGCCCTTAATCCAAGATTAAGAAGCGCCCGAACCTACTCGACCTTGATGAACCGGCCCCGGGAAATCGCCGCGTAGGCGCCGCAGATGATCGCCGAAGCCCCGCACACCCAGAAAACCTGGCCGGAGGTGATATGGAAAGTCTCGCGGGCGACCCATTGGACGCCGGCAGCGGCCATGATACCGATGAAGCTCAGGCTGCTCACCGCACCCTGGACCGCCCCCTTGCTCTCGGGCGAAGGACGGTGCTGGATGACGGAGACAACCGGGACGATGAAAAGACCGGCAGAGAAGCCCAAGGTCGCCATGCAGATGCGGAACGCGTCGGGCGTGATGCCTTCGATCCCCATGGGCACGGTACTCAAGGCCAGGCCGAGCGCACCGATCGGGACCAGGCGATATTCTATGTGGCCGCGTGAGGCGTACCCGGCGACGACGCTGCCTATGCCGACACCGAGGGCCAGCGCCACGTTCATCATGCTGTTCTGGAAGCCGCTGAGGTGCAGGACGCTATTACCGAAGACCACTACATTCATCATCACCAAGGCCGAGATGAAATAGAAACCGGTGTTACCCCAGCACGCACGCCAGAGATCGCGATCCTGCTTCATAATCCAGAGCTGACGCCAAAGGTCGGTGACAGGATTGATGCGGACTGGGCAAGTCGGGTCGGCCGCCGGCACCGACGTGATCTGACGGCTGAGCGTCCAACCACCGAAGGCGATCGCCATCAGGATCGGGCCGGCGATCCACTCCTGGCCCTTGTAGACGTCGGAGAAGATACCCGCGGCCACCGTACCAAGGATGACGCCGAGGAAAGTCAGCAGCTCGAGGATGCCGTTACCCCAGGACAGCTTCTCATGCGGCAAGATTTCGGGCAGGATGCCGTACTTAGATGGCGCGAAGATGGCGCTGTGGCAGCCCATCAGGAAGATAGCACAAAGTTTTAATGGCAGGCCGGGTACCCACAAGGCCAGCGCGGCGAACGCCATGATACCCATCTCCGCCATCTTCACGCCGATCATGACACGCTGCTTGCTGTTACGATCCGCCAGCCAGCCCCCGAGCATCGCGAAGAGAATGAAAGGCGCAGAGAAGACGGCCGTCACCAAGGAGACCAGTCGGTCCTGTTCGGCATCCCCGGCGGACGCGGTGGCACTGGCCAGAAGCACCAGGATGATCAGCTGCTTGAGCGCGTTATCGCTAAAGGCGTTCTGGAATTGCGTCCCCATCAGGCACCAGAAGCCACGTTGCCAGCCGGTTGCCGAGGAAACAGGGGTTGGGGCCATGTCCCATCACACGACCGGCGGAGTGGCTTTACAAACCTATTGGAGTCCCGGACGGCCTAATCGCGCAAGGCCGCGAACAGTTCCACCGCCGATTCGGCCTTATTGAGGATATACACGTGGTAACCGGGGGCGCCGCGGGCGACCAGCCCCCTGGCCTGACGAACCGCCCAAGAGACACCAACCTTGCGCTGGGCCTCTTCGTCCGGCCCGCAGGCCTCGAGCTCGCGCACCAAAGCATCCGGGATGCGGGCCTTGCAGAAGCCACAGAAGTTGCGGGCCTGCTTCAGAGAAAGGACCGGCATAATGCCCGGCAAGATCGGCACCACGACGCCGGCAGCACGGGCCCGGGCGACGAAACGGAAGTAGTC
>JAPLTV010000016.1 GCA_026397955.1 Verrucomicrobiota bacterium
GCCGTGCCGACGCACCTGAAGCTCAAGGCCTCGTTTACCCGCCTCGATAAGGACGGTAAGCAGGAAGTGTATGCCGAGCCCACGGTCATCACCGTCGATGGCAAGCAGACGACCATCACCGTCGGTTCGGCCGAAGAAGGCGTGGTCTTTACGGTCACCCCTAGGCTCAATAAGGATGGCACTCTGACGCTGGAGACCATCTCGGAATACCGAAAGCCTCCGACTGCGGAGGCGTCGTCAGTCTCGGCGACACCCACCGCCCCGTCGCCTCGCGCCAAGAGCAAAATGCCTTTCTTCCACGGCGTGCTGACCAAGGACAAACTCTTTTCGATCGAGGACTCCACGGGCAAGCGCCAGTGGGTGCCGCTCGGGCGCCGTATCGACGGCTGGACGTTGAAGTCCTACGACGAGAAGCGCGAAGCGCTTACTCTCTCCCGTCTTGGTCAGTCCGTTGAACTGGTGCTGCACAAGGCGGTCATCGTTGACGTACCCACTCCGCGGGTTGTCGTCACCCTCACCGAGACTGTCACTACCAAGCCTGGCGTCAGTGAAACCTTTGGGCTTAACACCGCCCGGGGTGTGATCTCGCTCGAGGCCGAGATCCTGGACCTGTCGAAGTGACGGCTTAGGCCACGTCGAGGTGGCCGACTTTGACGAGGATGGTCGCGCCCTCCGGACCGGTGAACGGCCGGTGGTTGCTCATATGCGGGCTGCGGATCCACGTGCCGGCGGGATAGCTGCCGTGCTCGTCGCGGAAGACGCCTTCGAGCACGAGGATTTCTTCGCCGCCGACGTGGGTGTGCGGGTTGAAGCGCGTCTCGGGCGCCCAGCGGACCAGGGCGGTGTGCTTCGTCAGGCCTTGGTGTAATGAGGTGACCTTGAGTCCGGGGACCATGCCTTGGCGCCAATCCAAGTCCGCGCCGCGGAGCGCATAGGAGTCCGTTTCCGGCTCGGAAGGCGTGCGTTCGTTCAGGTAGACCATGCTGGCTTCGGCGGCGGTGAACGTGGCGGATACGCCCGGGGCGAGGCGGGCGTACGAAGCAGGGCCAAGGTCTTCGCCGTTGAGTTTCATGAGGCCGCGGACGACGAGCACTTCGAGCAACTTGCTTCCGTCGTGCGACCAGGTCTCGCCGGCTTCGAACGAGCGAAGGGTGATGCGGCTAGGCACCGGGACTTCACGCTGCTCTAGCGCACGTTCCCCCGCTTGTCCCGCGTACAGGTCGGTCGCGTCTACGACGATGCGGAGGGAATGGTCAGAGTGGAGAGTCATGTCGAAATGGGAGGGTGGGTTCAGTCGGCCAGCGCTTTACGCCACTCGGCGATTTCGGTGGCAAGTCCATGGGTGTGCAGTCCGGCCTCGATCTCCGCGTGGGTGGGTTCGGTGACGATATGCTTAGGGTCGCTCTCGAGGTCCGGACGGACGTGACGCGTGACGGCCCAAGCGGCCCAGGCCCGCCACTTCTTGAGTTCAGCTCGCTCGCCACGCACGCGATCGGCTAGGTGCTGATAATGCACCCGCGCGTTGCCGGTGAACTCGTCGCTGGGCTGCCTTACCATCCAGCCGATGGCGCGGTAGGGCATGGTATACTCGTTTAAGACTTCGGATCCGGCCGGGACGTCGCAATAGAGCGCGCGGTCGACGGCCAGCAGCGCCCGGGCGGGTAGGTCGTCCAGCCAGAGCTGCTGGCCGTATTCCAAACAGAGGCGATAAAGCTCAGGCCCTTGGTCGTCGCGCAGGGCGTTGAGGTCGCGCCAGGAGAGCGGGCGACCGCAGGACGGCAGGAAGGGGCAGGGCGAAGGCACGCGGCTCAGGGCTTGGCGTACGGATTGGTCTGCTTCTCGACGCCTACCGAGGTCTGGCCGCCGTGGCCCGGCAGGAGCACGACGTCGTCCGGTAGGGTATAGATCCGAGCACGGATCGAGGTCAGGAGCTGGTTCCAATCGCCGTTAGGCAGATCAGTACGGCCGACGGAGCCCTTGAAGATGGCGTCGCCTGTGAAGGCGATCTTCTGGTCGGCGGCGTAGAAGAGGATGCTGCCCGGGCAGTGGCCGGGCACGTGCCGGATCTCAAACTTGTAGCCGCAGGTCTCGACGACATCGCCGTCGTCGACCCAGCGGTCGACCTTCACCGAACGGAAGTCATCGTCGGAGAGCGACGGGATCATCGACTGGTAACGGTTACGGTAAGCCTCGATGTTCTCGATGAGCTGTTGGTCATCCTTGTGCGCGATGACCTTGGCGCCCGCGTCGGCGAAATAGCGGCCGTCGCACATATGGTCCCAGTGGCCGTGCGTGATAAGCAGGTGCGTGAGATTGAGGCCCTGTTTCTTGATCTCCTCGAGTAGCAGCGGGCCGGCGGCCTTGGGTGCGTCGATGACGCAGCAATCCTTGCCGTTCTCGGCGACGACAAGATAGGCGTTGGTTTCGAAAGGCCCGAGCGGGGCGGCGGCGATCTTCATGGAGTCAGGCGCCGAAGGCTTTGCTTAGGGCAGAGGCGATTTTTTCCGGCGGGCGCACGGCCTTGAATTCGCGGTTCACGAAGGCATGGATCGTGAAGCCTTCGACGAGCAGCTCGCCGTCGCGCTCGACCTGGTAGGTGAGTTTGAGTCGCGCCATGGGCTTTTCGGCCAGGGTCACCGTGATGCGGACGCGGTCGTCAAAGCGGGAAGGGCGGTGGTAGGTCAGGCCAGTCTCCAAGACGGGCAGGAGGAAGCCTTCTTGCTCCAGCTGACGATAGGGGGTGCCGAGCTGGTCGAGCAGGGCGACGCGGGCCATCTCGAACCAGGGCAGGTAGTTGCCATGATAGGTGACGCCCATCGCATCGGTCTCGGCAAAGCGGACGCGGGTCTCGACGGTGGCCTGAAGCATGAGGCTGTTTTGGCCACTGGCGGCGAATTTCCAACGCCAAACGACGCATCGGAGGCTTCTCCTTGCTCCCGCGGGCTTCCTTCGCTGATGTCAGGGCATGGGTCAGCGCGAACGCTTCGTCATCTTCTTGGTTGGTGCCTTGCTGGGCATCGTCGTCCTGCTCGGCGGTAAGTCCTGCGGTAACGAGAAGAAGAATCAGCTCCGGATGGTCCGCTCGTCGCTGAGCATGGCTCCCATGATGTACGACTTCGCGGTCATGCAGAAGGGCTTCTACGGAAAATATGTCCTCTTCGAGCGGGTCGCCGAGAAACAGGGTGGGGTAAAGGTGCGCACGCTCGTCACCGGCGGCACCCGTCGCTACTCGCCTGAAGGCAAGGAGCTGCCCGAGGAACACATCCTGATCAAGGAGTCCTACGCGCCAGGCGTCGCCCTAGCCGAGGCCGGTCCGGTGTCGTCCTATGAGTTCACCTATGCCGACCGTATCGTGATCAAGCTGAAGCCGGGCCATCAGGCTGCCGAGGTCACGCTGCAGTCCGGTGACGTCGCCGCCGCCTGGCCAGGCCATGAGGAATCCCTTATTCGTCTCGATGCCTGGAGGAAGCTGCCCGGCGGCGCCCCTTGGGGTAACCTCGAGGCTCTGGTGCGTGAATTGAACGGCCATCCCGCCGTGGCCGAAGCCCGCCTACCCCAAATCGACTGGCAGGCCGAAGCGGACCTGATTAGGGCTAATTCACCCAAATGAGCACGACGCTGCAGCGCGAGGGTGGTCTGACCGTGGCGCTCAGCTTGACGGTCAATGTCATCATGGCGGGTGCTAAGCTCAGCGTGGGCGCCGTCGCCCAGTCGCAGGCGCTCGTCGCCGATGGCATTCACTCGTTGGTCGATATCGCTGGCGACATCGCGGCGATCATCGGGCTGAAGTTTGCGCACCTGCCTAAGGACGACGATCATCCTTACGGTCACCACCGCTTCTCCACCTTGGCGACGATGCTCATCTCGTCGCTAGTGCTTCTCTTCTGCCTCGGGCTCGCCTGGCAGTCGCTGTCCGCCCTCGTTAGCCGTGCCGATGTCGCTCAACCTGGCCTCGCCGCCGCCTGGGTCGCTGGCGCCGCTTTACTCATCAAAGAAGGTTTCTACCAGTATGCGCGTCGTCAGGCCGAGCGCCTCGGCTCGCGCCTGCTGATGGCTAACGCCACCGACCATCGTGCCGACGCCATCGCCTCGCTCCTCGCGCTCGTCGCAGTCGTCATCGCTAACGTCCATCCCGAATGGAAGGCCCTCGATAAGGTCGTCGGTCTCGTGCTCGCCGGCTGGCTGGGTTCCGAAGGTATCAAACTCTTCAAGGGCGCCTGCGAAGACCTCCTCGATACCGCTCCGGCCGCGCACGTGCTGCACGACCTCAGTGAGCACATCTTGGCCGCTCCTGGAGCCAAGGGTTTCCATGCTTTCCGCGCCCGCCGCCTGGGCGACCGTTTCGAAGTCGATTTCCATCTACAGGTCGCCGAGGACGCCACGGTCGCGGACGGACATGCCATCGCCGGCCGGATCAAGGCGGACATCCTGCGCTCGCATCCCGAGGTGATCTCGGTGCTGGTGCATGTCGAGCCGGATGCCCCGGAGCATCGCAAGCAGGACGGCCACCACGGTTTCAACGCCTGAACGCGGCTTGCGTTTCTTGGGCCGTGGCTTTTAGATGGGGCGATGAGCCTGCCCCGTCTTTGCTTTGCGCTGCTGGTCACGGTCGTGTCCCTGACCGCCGCCCAACCGCCGAACGTCGTCTTCATCTTCGCCGACGACCAGCGCGCCGACACCATCGCGGCCCTGGGCAATCCGGTCATCAAGACCCCGAACCTCGATCGCCTCGTGAAGCGTGGGGTGGCCTTCACCCGCGCCTACATGCAAGGCGGCAACCAGGGCGCCACCTGCGTGCCTTCGCGCGCGATGCTGCTGTCCGGTCGATCGCTCGCGCAGATCGATGAGAAGCTGTTGAAATACCAGACCTGGCCCAACGCCTTCGGCGCGGCCGGTTATGCGACCTTCGCCACGGGCAAGTGGCATAACGGCCCGCCCTCGATCTCGAAGTCCTTCCAGCAGGCCAAGGCGCTCTTCGTCGGCGGCATGGCTAACCCTCTGAAGGCTCCGACCAGCGATATGCTGCCCACGGGCAAACTGACCGCGGCAAAGGTCTCCCCGAAGCACCTTTGCGAAGAGGCCACCGATGAGACCTTGGCGTTCCTGAAGTCGCAGGACGGCAAGAAGCCGTTCTTCTCCTATCTGGCCTTTGATGGCCCGCATGACCCGCACATCGTCCCGGAAGGGTTTCCAATCGATTATGCACCGGCCTCGATCCCGCTGCCGCCTAATTTCCTACCCCAGCATCCGTTCGACAATGGCGAGATGGTCATCCGCGACGAGCAGCTGATGAAATGGCCGCGCCCCGCGGCCGACGTAAAGACGATGCTGGCTGAGTATTATCGTTACGTGAGCTTCCTAGACGTCCAGGTCGGTCGCGTGCTCGACGCGGTGGATGCGTCACCGTTTGCCGCCAATACCATCATCGTCTACGCCGCAGATTCCGGCGTGGCCCGCGGTTCGCACGGCCTCATCGGCAAGCAGAACCTCTATGAGCACTCGGTGCGCGTGCCGCTGATCATCGCCGGTCCGGGAATCGTCGCCGACAAGCGCAGCGAGGCGATGTGTTACCTCTTCGACGTCATGCCCACGCTGGGAAAACTCTGCGGTATTCCTGCGCCGAAGGATTCCCAGGGTGCCGATTTCTCGGCCGTTCTCAAGGATCCGAGCCAGCCCGCCCGTCCGTTCCTGATGTTCGGTTACAAGTCATTCCAGAAGGCGCTCAATGACGGACGCTGGAAACTCATCCGCTACCCGCACGTTGACCGTACCCAGCTCTTCGACCTGCAGACCGACCCATACGAGACCAAGGATCTTGCCGCTCTTCCTGAGCACGCCGAGCGCATCAAGGAGATGCTCGCCAAGCTCGCCGCCGAGATGAAAGCCGACGGCGATAACGACCTTCTCACCGCCGCGAAGATCCTGCCTGCTGAATGGAAAGCCCCGACCAAGCTGCCCAAGCCCGGCCAGAAAGGATTTTGAGTGGAGGGCCGGAGGGCACGAGGGCAGGAGATGCTGCCGTGACGTAAGAGCCTCGGTTTGGGTGGTCCACCTCGCTTGGCCTTCATGGGTCTTCGAACTCACAGAATACCTGCGCAGACGGACGCGATGGGCATCACGTCCCACCCTTGGGCAGCATGTCTCCATGGCTGCTCCCAACCGCTAATCGCCAACCGCTAACCGCCTAAACCTACTACGCGGGCATCAGGTAAGGCTTGCGACCGAACTTCTTAGCCAGCCATTCCTTGAGGTCCAGGAAGTCCTTGGGCGGCTCGACGGTGATCGTGAGCGGCTTGCCGGTCTGCGGGTGCGTCAGGGTAAGCTTGTGGGCGTGGAGCATCACGCGGGGCATCGGCCAGCCGGTGTAGCTCGGGACGTCGAACTTGCCGTAGGTACGGTCGCCCAGGATCGGGTGCGTGATGTGCGCGAGGTGGACGCGGATCTGGTGCGTGCGGCCGGTGTGCGGGAAGGCGCGGACGAGCGCGGCTTCGACGCCGTATTTTTCTTCCACCCGCCAGTCGGTGATGGCTTCGCGGCCGTCTTCACGCACGGCCATGCGCACGCGGACGGTGCGGTGGCGGTCGATGTTCGCGTTGATGACTCCGGAGAGGAGGCGCGGGGCCTTGTCGACGAGCGCGAGGTATTCCTTCTTGGCGGTGCGGGCGGCGAACTGCGCGACGAGCGCGTGGTAAGCCTTGTCCGTCTTCGCGAGCACGATGACGCCAGAGGTCTCGCGGTCGAGGCGATGGACGACGCCGGGGCGGGGCGCACCACCAGCCGGGGCGAGCTTGCCCTTGGTGTAATGCAGGAGGCCGTGGACGATAGAGACTTCGTCGGAACCCTGGACGGGGTGCGTGAGGAGACCGGCGGGCTTGTTGACGGCGATGAGGTGCGCGTCTTCGAAGAGGACCTCGATAGACATCTTGACCGGACGGGCGGTGGGTTCGCCAGGGGAGGGCAGGGCGACTTCGATGGCGTCGCCCGGGTTGAGTACCGTGCGGCAATCGGCCGTCTGGCCGTTGACCTTCACTAGGCCGAGGTCGAGGGCCTTCTGCACGCGCGAGCGGCTGACGCCTTCGAGGAGCATGGCGATGATCTTGTCGGCGCGGGCGGGTTCGAATTCGCTCGGGATGCGCGTCTTGACGATTTCATCGGGACGCAGCTCCTCGATCGGAGCCTTGGCGGGACGGGCCGCGTAGGGCACGTGCGGAGCAGGCTTGTTCTTACGCTTCAGCGCCTTGGCCGTGCGGGCCTGCGGTCGAGATCCGAGGCGCTTAGGCTGGGCCTTCTTGGGTTTCTTGGGTTGGGCCATATTATTTGGCCTTACCGAGGAGGTATGCGGGATTCAATTTTTGGAGGGGCTTGGGAAGGAAAAGGCCGTCTTTGCGGATCACCTGGCCATCGAAACGGATCTCGCCGCCGCCGTATTCGGGGCGCTGGATGCAGACCATGTCCCAGTGGATGGACGAATGGTTGCCGTTGTCGGTGGTCTCGTAGCACTTGCCGGGCGTGAAGTGGAAGGAGCCCGCGATTTTCTCGTCGAACAGGATATCCTGCATCGGGTTGAGGATGTGCGGATTGAAGGCGATCGCAAACTCGCCGATGAAGCGGGCGCCGCCGTCGGTATCGAGGATCTCGTTGAGGCGCTTGGTGTTGTTCGAAGTGGCCTCGACGATCTTGCCCTTGCGGAAGACGAGGCGGATGTTCTCGAACGAGACGCCTTGGTAGATGGTCGCACAGTTGTACTGCAGCACGCCGTTGACGGAATCCTTAATCGGTGCGGTGAAGACCTCGCCGTCGGGGATGTTGTATTCGCCGCCGCAGGGGATGGCGTTCATGCCCTTGATGTTGAACTTCAGGTCGGTGCCCTGGCCGACGATGTGGACCTCATCAGTCTTCATCATCGCCTGCTTCAGGGCTTCCATGCCCGGGACCATGCGCGAGTAGTCGAGCGTGCAGACGCGGAAGTAGAAGTCGGCGAAGGCTTCGGTGCTCATCTTGGCCTGCTGGGCCATCGACGAGGTCGGCCAGCGGAGGACGACCCACTTGGTCTTGTTGACGCGGTGATCCAGCACGGGTCGCATGAGCTCTCCGTTGAGTTTGGCCTGAGTGGCCGGGATATCGCTGCCTTCGAAGATGTTATCGGAACCGCGCACGGCGATGTAGGCCTGCATCTTCTTCATGCGGGCAAGCTCGTGGTCGGCAGCCAGCTTGAACTGTTCCTTGGTGCCGCCCTTGACCATCTCGCGGCCGACTCGGGCCTTGTGGAGGTTCACCATCGGGGTGGCACCGCGTTCGCGGGCGGCCCGGATGAGGGCGATGACGAAGTCTTCCGGCACATCGTGGGCGTCAATGAGCACGCTCTCCCCCTTCTTGAGGCGGGTTGAGAAACCGCAGAGCACGTCGGCGAGCTTTCCGTAGCGAGGATCCATGATGCGGGTAAGTTGCGACCCCCTCGGCCCCTTTCCAAGCGTGAAAGGAGCGCTTGCGATGCCGCGGGCGCCACGCACGGTGTCCGCATGTCTGATTCTTCGCCTCATGCGCGCGCCCTGGCCTTGGCGGATGAGGCGGCGTTTGACTTTGCGATGGGCGACGAAGCGGCGGCGTTGACGAAGCTGCAGGCAGCGGTGACCACCGATCCGGCCTGCTTCGAGGCGTGGCTGGCCAAGGCCGAAGTCCACTTCGCTGCTGGTCAGTATGACGAAGCCCTGGCTGCCGGCGAACAGGCCCTCACGCTTCGCCCGAAGGACATCCACATCCACACCTCGATGTCCCGCATCTGGATGGAGCGCGGCGACAAGACCAAGGCCGAGCACCACGGTGCCCAGGCCCGCATCCTCGGCTGGGGCGATCAGTTGAAGGAGCCGGAAGGCAAGCAGCCGGGGGAACTCTGAACGAGAGGGGTTGGGGCAGGGGTAGGGGTAGGGGTAGGGGTAGTTTGAGAGGCAGGAAAACAAGGTGTCGTGCCTGCCCCGCCCCCAACCCCTATCCCTACCCCTAGCGTTTAACTTGTCCCACCCGTGAGACAGGCTGTCCCGAGCAAAACGGGGAACATTGACCCGTTTGCGGGGTCGAGAGGGGGTAGTAGCCCAGAAAAACCCCTAAATCGTTTGCTAAACCTCAGCAAAACGGCTTTGGCATCTGTTCTGCAAAGTCGCAGACGTCCCCAACGACCACCCTCTACCCAAATACCCACCATGGCTAAAAACACCAAACCCAGCGTCAAGCCCCTCGGCGACCGCGTCCTCCTCCAGCGCATCGAAGAAGCTGAAGAAATCAAGGGCGGCATCATCATCCCTGACTCCGCCAAGGAGAAGCCGCAGGAAGCCAAGGTTATTGCCCTCGGCACCGGCGCCCTCGACAAGGACGGCAAGAAGGTCGCCTTCAACGTTAAGGTCGGCGACAAGGTCCTCGTCGGCAAGTACGCCGGCACCGAAGTGAAGCTCGACGAAGTGATCTACCTCCTCCTCCGCGAAGAAGAGATCCTCGCCGTCATCGAATAATCTCACCCCTAACTCTCAAACCATACCACTATGTCCAAGAAGCAGATTCTGTTCGACGAAGCCGCCCGCCGCAAGGTGCTCAATGGCGTCTCCATCCTCGCCCGTGCCGTCAAAGTCACCCTCGGTCCTAAGGGCCGCAATGTGATGATCGACAAGAAGTTCGGCGCCCCGAAGGTCACCAAGGACGGCGTGACCGTCGCCAAGGAGATCGAACTCGACGATCCTTACGAAAACATGGGCGCCCAGATGGTGCGCGAAGTCGCCTCCAAGACCGCCGACAAGGCGGGTGACGGCACGACCACCGCGACCGTCCTGGCCGAAGCCATCTACAAAGAAGGCCTCCGCTTCGTAGCCGCCGGTGCCAACCCGATCTTCGTCAAGCGTGGCGTCGACAAGGCCACTGAAGCCATCGTCAAGGAACTCGCCGTGATCTCCAAGAAGGTCAAGGACCGCAAGGAAATCAAGCAGGTCGCCACCGTCTCCGCCAATTGGGACGAATCCATCGGCGACATCATCGCCGAAGCCATGGACCGCGTGGGTAAGGACGGCACCATCACCGTCGAAGAAGCCAAGACCATCGAGACCACCCTCGACGTCGTCGAAGGCATGCAGTTCGACAAGGGTTACCTCTCCCCGTACTTCGCGACCAACGCCGAGACGCTCGAGGCCATCCTCGAAGACGCTTACATCCTTCTCTACGAGAAGAAGGTAAGCGCCATGAAGGACCTGCTGCCTCTCCTCCAGGAAGTCGCCAAGACCGGCAAGCCGCTCCTGATCATCGCTGAGGAAATCGAAGGCGAAGCCCTCGCTACCCTCGTCGTCAACCGCCTCCGTGGCACGATCAACGTCTGCGCCGTCAAGGCTCCTGGCTTCGGCGATCGCCGCAAGGCCATGATGGAAGATATCGCTGTCCTCACCGGTGGCCGCTTCGTCACTGATGACCTCGGCATCAAACTCGAGTCCGTCAAGGTGGCCGACCTCGGTCGCGCCAAGCGCATCGTCGCCGACAAGGAAAACACCACGATCATCCAGGGCGCCGGCAAGTCCGCCGACATCCAGGGCCGCGTGAAGCTCATCCGTCGCCAGATCGACGAAACCACCTCCGACTACGATAAGGAAAAGCTTCAGGAACGCCTCGCCAAGCTGGCCGGCGGCGTCGCCGTCATCCACGTGGGTGCTGCGACTGAGACCGAGCTCAAGGAGAAGAAGGACCGCGTCGACGACGCCCTGCACGCCACCCGTGCGGCCGTTGAAGAAGGCATCGTCCCCGGTGGTGGTGTCGCTCTCCTGCGCACCGTCAAGGCCATCGATGCTGTGATCAACTCCCTCGTCGGCGACGAAAAGATTGGCGCCCAGATCGTCCGTAAGGCGATCGAAGAGCCCCTCCGCACGCTGTGCTTCAACGCCGGCGTCGAAGGCTCCCTCATCGTCCAGGAAGTGATGCTCAAGCATAAGGGTGCTGAGGGTTACAACGTGGCGACCGGCGCTTACGAAGACCTCATCAAGGCCGGCGTCGTCGACCCGACCAAGGTCACCCGCACCGCGATCATCAACGCCGCCTCCGTGGCCGGCCTGCTGCTCACGACCGAGTGCCTCATCACCGACATGCCGGAGGATAACAAGCCTGCGGCCGGCGGCGACCACCACGACCACTGAGGTCGCTGACAGTCGTTTGAACAACGGCGCCCATTTGGGCGCCGTTTTTTGTGCCCACCTGGCCGCCAGGGCGGCGCACCTTTCATTTTTACGACAACCGCCCCACCAGGGAGGGCTTTAAGCACTAGGTTTCTTGTCTTCGTCGTATTGCCATGGGCGCGGGGGTTGTTTGTCTTTTCCCATACCCCTATGCGCCTCCTCGTCGCTTTCCTCTCGGTCTGTCTCTCCGTCCTCGCCTCCGCGGCCCCCTCCGTCGGCCCGATCCGCGTCTTGTATCTGGACGCCAGCGGCGCTGAGCAGTCCGCCGTCGGTCCGCTGCACTCGCTGATGGCCGAGCTCGGCCGTGACGCCATCTGGTTCGACTATGCGACGGGAGCCACGCCCGACGCCGCGACGCTCGAACGCTACGACGCCCTGGCGGTGAAGCCGAACGCCGATGGTTCGCCCGCCCTCAACACTTCGATCAAGCTGCCTAACGGCGCCACGGTCGCGGTGATCGTCATCAAGGCCGACACCACTCCCGCCGGTTTCCGCTCCGAGCTCGAGGCCGCGCTGTTTCCCGACCGCAAATCCGCCTGGCGGAAATTCCTTGCGCAGCGCGAACCCGAAGTCCGCGAGAAGAATGGCAACGTGGCCAACTACGAGAAACGCCCCGAGCCGCTGACCTTCCAGAAGCCTTATTCCGTCAAGGGCAGCATGGAGCGCACGCAGGTCCCGGCGGACATGAAGCTGGTGCTCTTCGCTTCCGAGCCCGACATCACGAAGCCTATCGCGTTCGCTTGGGATGCCCGCGGCCGCCTTTGGGTCTGCGAGACTTCCGATTATCCGCACGGCGTGAAGGAAGACCAGCAGCAGGGCAACGATCGCATCAAGATCTGCGAAGACACCGACGGCGACGGTAAGGCCGATAAGTTCACGGTCTTCGCGGACCACCTGAACATCCCCACGAGCCTCGTCTTCGCCAACGGCGGCGTGATCGTCGCGCAGGCTCCCAACTTCGTCTTCCTCAAGGACACCGATGGCGACGACAAGGCCGACGTGCGCCAGGTCATCCTGACCGGCTGGGGCATCCGCGATACCCACGCCCAGACGAGCAGCCTCTCCTATGGCTATGACAACTGGCTACGTGGCGCGGTTGGCTACAGCGGCTTCGCCGGCGAGGTCGGCGGCGAGAAGAAGAACTTCGCGATGGGCAGCTATCGCTTCACCGCGGACGGCGCCAAGCTCGAGTTCCTCCACCAGTTCTCGAACAACACCTGGGGTTACGGCGCCAACGCCGTCGGCGACTCCTTCGGTGGCACCGCCAACAACGCTCCAATTTTCTTCGGCGGTATCCCCGCCACGGCCTGGGCCAAGGGTTCGCGCGGCATGTCCGCCAAGAAGATCAACGTCGTCGACAAGGCGCATACGATTACCCCGAACTTCCGTCAGGTCGACGTGATGGGCGGCTGGACCGCCGCGGCCGGCTCCACCTTTATCTACTCCGCCCAGTTGCCTCCGCGCCTGCAGGGCAAAGCGATGGTCTGTGAGCCGACGATGAAGCTGATCGGTCTCATGGACGTCCAGCCTGACGGCGCCGGCTACGTGGCCAAGGACGCCTACAGCCTCGTTGCTAGCTCCGACGAATGGATGTCGCCCGTCTTTGCCGAAGTTGGCCCGGATGGCGCCATCTGGTTCGCCGACTGGCAGAACTTCATTATCCAGCACAACCCGACCCCCAGCGTCGGTCGCGGCGGCTATGACGCCAAGACTGGCGTCGGTGGCGCGCACGAGAACGACCTACGAGACCACGCCCGTGGTCGTATCTACCGTCTCGTTTGGGACAAGCCGGGCTCCGTCGCCAAGGCCGCCCAGGGCGACTCCGCCGCCGAGCTTGTCGCCGGTCTTTCCGGCAGCACCCAGTACGGCCGCCTCCGCGCCCAGCGCCTGATTGTCGAAGGCAAGAAGCAGGACCTCGCTCCAGCCCTTCGCGACCTCGTGACGAAGTCCTCCGCTGACATCGGCGCCATCCATGCTCTCTGGTCCTTGCAGGGCCTCGGCGAGCTCGACGCCGCCACGCATCAGGCCGCGTTGCTCTCCTCTTCGGCGGAGCTTCGCCGCAACGCCATCCGCGCCCTCGGCGCGGACGATTCCGCTCAGAAGCTCTTCTTTGGCGCCGGCGTCGTCGCCGACAAGGCCCCCGCGAATCGTCTGGCTGCTTTCGTGAAGCTCGCCGATTTCCCGACCACCCCGGAAGTGCAGACGCTCGTCCGCCAGCTCTCGGCTGATGTCGCGGTGAAGTCCGATGAATGGCTCTACGAGGCTTCGCGTCTCCTCGCCAAGAAGCATAAGACCGCCACTTTCGTCGAAGGTCCGAACCTTTTGCCTAACCCCGGTTTCGAAGAGGTCGCCGACGACAAGAAGACGCCGGTCGGCTGGAAGCGCCGTGATTACGGCAGCAAACCCGGCAATAAGGATGCGCAGTGGGGTATTGTCATCGATCCGAAGAACGTCCGTTCCGGCAAGTATGCGATGCGCGCCATCACCCGCGCCGACGCCGACACGAGCTTCTTCGCTGACGTCGCATTGAAGCCGAATACCGAATATCGCCTCAGTGCCTGGATCAAAACCCACGCCATGCGCGGCAAGGCTAGCCTCAATGACCACATCGGCCGCGCCGAGACCGAGAAGGTGACCGCTCGCGAGTCGGACTGGGCCGAGGTCGAGGTCGTCTTCAATAGCGGTAAGCACCCCAAGGCCAGCATCAACCTCCTGCACGTCGCCGTCGGCGATTCCTTCTATGACGACGTGAAACTCTGCGAGCTGACGATGGCTGGCGAAGCTCCGGTGACCGCCGGAGTCCCGGCTCGCGGCGAGCAGATCTTCTGGAAGCACCCCGTCGCCGCCTGCGCGATCTGTCACATGGTCGGAGGGAAGGGCAGCGCCATCGGTCCCGCGTTGGACGGTATCGCTACGCGCTCCACGGCGGCCTACATCCAGGAATCCCTGCTCGAACCCAACAAGGTCCTCGCGAAGGGTTTCGAGAAACTCGGTGTCTCCCCGATGCCGCCCATGGGACTGATTCTCAAGCCGCAGGAGCTCGAGGACGTGAAGGCCTTCCTTCAGACCCTGAAGTAAGTCCCTCGGCCCCGGTCCCAATCTGATTGATTCGGGGCCGGGGCTACCTATCTCTATCGTCCATGTGCTCCGTCGAACTCAAGAAGCCAATGTCTCCGGTGGTCGGCCTGCTGGCCTTGGCCGCCGTGACCGGCGTCTCCGGAGCTGTCCTGTATTTCGGCGTACCGACCACGGAGTTCCACGGCCTGCAGACGGGCATCTTCTTCCCGTTCGAAGTCGAGTTCGCCGATGCGCGCTTCATGGACAACAAAATCAAGTGCGAGTCCAAGGAAGTCACCGCCGAGGTCCGCAAGGCCTTGCAGCAGATCAAGTCCGACTATCCGGTCGACAAGGCCTACGTGACGCTGACGAACTACCCGTCCGGTTATAAGTTTCATGTCACGTACGTGACCTATTACGGCCAGCGCCTCGCCCTCGGTGAAGACAAACTGTTCCGACGCGGCGTGCAGGTCGGCGAACCGAAGATCGACGCGGAACTGAAGTCGAAGGACGACGCTTTCGAGAAGGCTATCCGCGACACGATCGAGGCCTACTTCAAGTCCAAGGGCGCGCAGGGCTGAGGTTAGGGGAGGGCGAAGCCGCATGCGCACGCAGAAAAGCCCCGGATTGCTCCGGGGCTCCTGCAAAGTGGGGTGATTGAGGGGACTTGAACCCCCGACCCCTGGTACCACAAACCAGTGCTCTAACCAACTGAGCTACAACCACCGTGCGTTCCTTCTTTAGCGGAAGGAAGCCCTATGCAGGGAATCCCGCGGGGATTGTCAAACCCGGACCCGAAAGCGCTGAAAAGCCACGTCCAGCCTGAGGTTTGCCTTCTCGGCCGAGTTTTCCTCCCTTTATCCTTTCCCTTTGCCCCTGCGTATCGCTTTCTAACTCAACTTTATGTCTACGTTTTCCGACCTCGGTCTGCCCGAGCCAGTCCTGCGCTCCTTAGCCGAACACGGCTACGTGACCCCGACCCCCATTCAGGCTCAGGCGATCCCGGTCATCATGGCCCGCAAGGATCTCATCGGCGCTGCCCAGACCGGTACCGGTAAGACCGCTGCCTTCGCTCTCCCGACGCTTTCGCTCCTTGGCCCGGCCGCTGGCAAGCCCCGCTGCCTCGTCCTCGTCCCGACGCGCGAACTCGCCGTTCAGGTCGACGAAAACTTCCAGAAATACGGTAAGCACTTCGGTACCCGCACCGCGCTCCTTTACGGCGGCGTGGGCTACGGCGCCCAGGTCAAGGCGCTCGAAGAGGGCGTCGACGTCGTCATTGCGACCCCGGGCCGCCTGCTCGACCTGCATGAGCAGAAGATCTTGGACCTGAAGTCCATCCAGATGCTGATCATGGACGAAGTCGACCGCATGCTGGACATGGGCTTCATCGAGGACGTCACCCGCA
Organism: Verrucomicrobiota bacterium; assembly: GCA_026397955.1. GTDB lineage: Bacteria > Verrucomicrobiota > Verrucomicrobiia > Opitutales > UBA953 > UBA953. Next base: position 15,661 of record JAPLTV010000016.1, read on the forward strand.
TCGTCAACTACTGCCCGAAGGAGCGCCAGACGCTGCTCTTCTCCGCCACGATCTCCGACGCCATTGGCCGCATCGCCGGTTGGGCGCTCCGCGATCCGGTCACGGTCGACGTCCGCACGGGCCTCGGCGCCGCCGACACGGTCGAGCACGCGATCTACCCGGTCGATATCTTCCAGAAGTACGACCTGCTGCTGTCCCTGCTCAACAAGAGCGGCTACAAGTCCGTCATTGTCTTCACCCGCACCAAGCGCGACGCCGACCGTATCGCCGAGTGGATCGAAGGCCACGGCACGCCCGTCGCCACGATGCATGCCGACCGTTCTCAGTCGGAGCGCGCCGCCGCCCTCGCGGGCTTCAAGTCCGGCAAGTTCACCATCATGGTGGCGACCGACATCGCCTCGCGCGGCCTCGACATCCGCGGCGTCACGCACGTCATCAATTACAACGTGCCTGAGCACGCTGAAGATTACGTCCACCGTATCGGCCGTACCGGCCGCGCCTCCGCCGAAGGCGAAGCCTTCACGCTTTTCTCTCCGGACGAGATGCACCATCTCCAGCAGATCGAGGTTCTCCTCGGTCGCACCATCGAGCGCCGTAAGCTCGAAGGCTTCCGCTACTACTCCGAGCCGCAGCTGACCCCGGGCAGCGCCAAGGCGGCGACTGCTTCGCGTAAGCGCAACCGCTGATCGTGTCCGTCCCCGCTTCCGAGCCTCCGATGCGGCGAGCCCTCGAGCTCGCCCGTCAGGCTTGGGGCCGAACGCACCCCAACCCGATGGTCGGGGCGGTGATTACGGAAGGCGGTAAGGTTGTCGCCGAAGGCTTCCACGCCAAGGCCGGCGAGCCGCATGCCGAGGTGATGGCCCTGCGCGCCTTGGGCCGTAAGCCCGCCGCGGACGCCATCTTGCACGTCACGCTCGAGCCCTGCTGCACGCATGGCCGCACGCCGCCATGCGTCGATGCCATCCTGGCTTCCGGCATTCGCACCGTCGTCGTGGGCGCTCGCGATCCGAATCCGGCCCACGCGGGCCATGGCCTCGAACGGCTGCGTGCCCAAGGCGTCGCAGTCGTCGAAGGCGTGCTGGGCGACGAGTGCACCGAACTGAACCTGATCTTCAATCACTGGATCGTCCGCGGCTCTCCGCTGCTCGCGCTCAAGGTCGCCTCGACGCTCGATGGTAAACTCACCTTGCCTCCGGGGCAGGGTAGGGCGATCACCGGTCCGGAGGCTGCGGCCTATGTGCATCGCCTCCGCCGGCTCTTTCCCGCCATCGCCGTCAGCGCCGATACTGCGCTCGCGGACAATCCCCGCCTGACCGCGCGAGGTGACGAGGGCGAGGTCTGCCCGGTGCGCTTTGTGCTGGACCGGCATTTCAAGACCGCTGGTCGCACGGGCCTGAATCTCTTCCAGGACGCCCACCGTACTCGGACCATCGTCGTCGGCCTGGGCTCCGCGGCCAAGAAGTCAGACCTCGCCTGGTATGAGGCCGAAGGCATCAAGCTCTGGTCCTTGGTCGGCGATGAGGCTTCCTTCCTGAAGGTCTGGGCTGAGCGCTGCGCCCAAGAGAAGATCAGCGGCGTGATGATCGAAGCCGGTCCGCGCCTGGCTTCGGCCATGCTCTCGGCTGGATCCGCCGATTACCTTTACGCCTTCGTCGCCCCACGAACGGGCGATGCGGAAGCCCCGAGCTGGCATGATGGGGTCGCCTTGCCGGTGGGGGGCCTACGGACCTCCCTGGTGGGTTCTGACGCCCTTTATCAGGGTCATCTGGGGTAAGTCCTGCCGATAGCCCCCAAAAGGCTCCTAAGCAGAATTAGGGGTTATTCCCGCATCTAAAGCAGGCGAGGGGGTGTCTTTTTGTCCCAAAGGGATCGCTTTGCCTGTTTTGGCTCGACTTTTCAAGAAAAACTTACATCACAGCGAGTCCGCCTCCCTGTCCAAAGCAGAATGGCCCTAACCTTCTAAATCCTAACTACTTATGACAGAGAAAATCTTGGACCACAAGCGTAAGGAGAAGCCCTCCTTCACATCTCTCATCGAGAAGAAGCGGGATGGGGGCGAGTTCACCGCCGACGAGATCCGTCATATCGTCGACTCGGTGATGGATTCCGAAATGCCGGAGGCCCAGCAGGCCGCCTTGGCCATGGCGATTTACTTCAAGCAGATGTCCGCGCAGGAAACCGCGCTCCTGGCCGAAGAGCTCCGCCTCTCTGGCGACGTCATCGACCTCGACCGTCTCACCCAGCCCAAGATCGCCAAGGTCTCGACCGGTGGCGTGGGCGACAAGACTTCCATGGTGCTCGGCCCTCTCGGCGCCGCCGCCGGCGTCATCATGCCCGGCATGAACGGCAAGGACGAGGAGTTCTGCATCTCCACCGTCGAGAAGCTTAGCTCGATTCCGGGCTTCAAGGGCAAGGCCACGATGGATCAGTTCCGTCAGCAGCTCGAACGCGTGGGTTGCGCGGTGACCGAGCAGTGCAGCGAAATCGCTCCGGCGGATGATATCCTCTACAAGCTCCGCCAGAAGACGGGCACGATTCCGTCCCTCCCGCTCATCACGGGCAGCATCCTCTCCAAGAAGCTCGCCGAAGGCTGCGAAGGCCTGGTGATCGACGTGAAGTGGGGCAACGGTTCCTTTATCCGCGACCTCGAGCAGGCCAAGCAGCTCGCCCGCATCGTCACCCGCGTCGCCCGCTCCCTTAACCGCAAGTGCGTGGCCCTCGTGACCGACATCAACCAGCCTCTCGGCGACTCCGTTGGCACGGGCCTCGAAGTGCTCGAAGCCGTCCGCCTCCTGAAGGGCGAAGGCCCCGAAGACCTGCAGGACCTCGTCCTGAAGCTGGGCATGGAAGTCGTGCGCCTCGCCGGCGTCGCCGGTTCGACCCTTTCCGCCAAGCAGACCGTCGAGAAGCACCTCAAGGACGGTTCCGCCCTCGAGAAGTTCAAGGCGATGGTCCGCGCCCAGGGCGGCAAGACCGACTGGATCGACGATCCCGCGAAGTTCCCCAAGGCGAAGTTCATCCGCAAGCTGCCCGCCCCGAAGCGCGGCTACGTGCACACCATCGATGCCGGCAAGATCGCCCAGGGCGTCCGTCTTCTCGCCACCCTCAAGGATGGCACGCTCGACCCGTCGGTCGGCGTCACCGAGATCCGCAAGGTCGGCACGCAGGTCAAGCAGGGTGAGCCGCTGATCATGATCCATTACAACGACGAGGCCAAGGTCGACGCCGCCCTCCCGTACTTCCGCGACGCCTATCGCCTCGCTCCCAAGCGCCCGAACATGCCCCCGCTCGTCGTCGAGCGTGTGGCCTGAGCCGGATTCGGCTCGGTCGGTGAACGGGCATGAGTGTTTCGATCGACTGCGGTGACGGCCTTTTGCTGACGGTTCGCAGCGAGGCCGAAGCCGAGGAGACGTTCCGCCTGGTGGTCAGGAACGACGCCTATCTGCGCGTCTGGCTGCCTTGGCTTGACCGCTGTGCCACGGTCGAGGCGATGAAGGGACGGATCGCCGCCTGGGCGGATGAATCGGCCAAAGGTGAGTCGCTGCATCTGGCCATCCGCCTGCATGGAGAGATGGTCGGGGCGGTCGGATATAACACGATCTCGACGTTCAATCGCTCCGCCACGATCGGCTATTGGCTGTCCGAACACATGCGTGGCCGGGGCGTGATGTCGCGCGCGGTCCGTGGCCTCGTGGGCTACGGATTCGCTCAACGTCGGCTGAATCGTCAGGTCATCGCGGCCGCGACCGAGAATCATGCGAGCCGGAAGGTCGCTGAGAGGTTAGGCTTCCGCTTCGAGGGTGTCGCGCGGGAAGCCGAATGGATCTACGGACGTAAAGTCGATCACGCCGTGTATGCGATGCTCGCGTCCGAATGGACGGTCGCCTGACGCCGCGGCTCTTTCGTTTTCAGCCTTCGCCCTGCGGCGTGCCGTCGGACTTCAGGATGAGGATGAGCTTCTGGCCATCCTTGCCGACGAGTTCCACCTCCACCTCAAGGGCGGTCGATAGCTTCCGCACGCCCGTCGGACCCGAAATCTGCGCACAGCCGTGCGCTTTAAGGAAGTCGGCCGCCTCGTCGCCGTTCTCCAGCACCACGAGTCGTCCCAGCAGGGCTTTGCCGTCGGCCTGGCCGACCTCGAGCTTCGCCGTCCGGTCGCGGAAGTGATCGTCGAGCTGAGCCCAGGTCACGACATCCCCTGCGCTGAAAGCGCGCTCACCCGTGCTCCGGATCGCGCTGAGCTCCGTCGGCAGCCCGCGTAACGTCTCCGTCGCCGGCTTACAGCCAGCTGCCACGAGTGCGACCAGGAGCGCCGGGAGGAACCGCATCTTAGAGGACCAGCTTCAGGAATTTCTCCATCTCGATCCAAGAGTCGCGGTCGGCGTCGGCGTTGTAGGCGGCGCCCTTGGAGTTGTCGTTACCGGCGGCCTTGTGGGTGAAGCTGTGGACGGCGCCGGGATACTTCACGAGTTTGTAGTCCACGCCGGAGGTCTTCATCTCGGCCTCGAAGGCGGCGACATCCTTGGCGGGGACGTAAGGGTCATCGGCGCCGTGCAGTGCGAGGACCTTGGCCTGGATATTCTTGCCGTCGGCCGGGGTCGGGGAATCGAGACCACCGTGGAAGCTGACGACGCCTTTCACCTTGGCGCCACTGCGGGCGAGTTCGATGACGGTCGTGCCGCCGAAGCAGTAGCCGGTCGCGGCGAGCTTCGAAGCGTCGGTGCGGGCGTCGTGGCTCAGAACGTCGAGCGCGGCGTTAACGCGGGCGCGAAGCAGGGGGCGGTCGCCCTTGTACTTGCCGGCTTCCTTGCCGGCGGCCGGAGGCTGCGGGCGGATGCCCTTACCGTAGATGTCGGCGACGAGGATGTTGTAACCGAGGGCGGCGAGCTTGCGGGCGGCTTCCTTCTCGTGGTCGCTGATGCCAGTCCACTGGTGCACGACGAGCACGCCCGGGCGCTTGCCGCTCACGGCGTCGTCATAGGCTTGCCAGCCTTCGCAGAGGACGTCGCCGGACTTATATTCAAGAGGCTTCTCGACGATGGCCGCGGAGAGCGGGCCAAAGGAGCTTAGGATAGCGAGGAGGGAAGGTAGGAGGGCTTTCATGCCCGCCAACTTAGGAAAGCCGTCCGTCGGCGCAAGCGCCTACCAACTTAGGCCAGACCGCGCTTGGTCGACGCCGCGAAGTCCACGAAGGCCTTGGCGACCCGGCCGGAAGCCTCGGGCAAGGTGCGGGCCTTCTCGAGGGCCTGCGTGGTATTAAGCCCGTCGCGGTAGAAGATCCGGTGCATCAACTTGGCTGTGGCGATTTCTTCATCGGTGAAGCCCGATCGCTTCAGGCCGACGGCGTTGATCATCTTGGTCTCGCACGGATTGCCGTCGGCGATGACGAAAGGAGGGACGTCCTGGACGCACTTGGAGCAGGCCGCGACCATGGCGTGGTCGCCGATGCGGCAGAACTGGTGGATGCCGGCGTTCCAGCCGATGTTCACGTGGTCGCCGACATGCACGTGGCCGGCCACGGCGGAGTGGCTGGAGATGACGAGGTGGTTGCCGATCACGCAGTCATGCGCGACGTGCGAATAGGCCAGCAGGACGTTGTCGTCGCCGAGGATGGTCCATTCGCCTTCCTGGGTGCCGAGGTGGACGCTGACGTATTCGCGAAAGGTGTTACGGGCCCCGACTTTGAGGCCAGGCTTGCCCGGTTTCGCTTTGAGGTCCTGCGTTCGCCCGCCGATGAAAGCGTAAGGGAAGACCTCGCACTGCGGGCCGAGCTGCGTGTAGCCCTCGACCGTCGCGTGGTGGTGCAGCAAGCAGCCGTCGCCCAAGGTGACGTCGCCGCCCACGTAGGCGTAGGCGCCGATAACGACGTCGTGGCCGAGCTTGGCGCCAGCTTCGACGATCGCGGTGGGGTGGACTTGCGTGGCCATCCGGTTCAGCCGTTAGGCGAGTCGGCGATGGTGAAGAGCAGTTCGGCGGACGAGACGCACTCGCCGTTGACGAGGCATTCGCATTCGGCAGCAGCGATACGGCCGCGGACCTTGGTGAGCTTGGCGCGGATCTCCAGGGTGTCGCCCGGCGTAACCGCCTTGCGGAACTTCACCTTGTCGGCGCTCATGAAGAACACGACCTTCGGGGCTTCGTCGGCGGCGCCGCGGCGCAGCATGATGAGGCCGGCGGCCTGGGCCATCGCCTCGATCTGCAGGACGCCCGGCATGACTGGCTGGCCGGGGAAGTGGCCCTGGAAATAAGGTTCGTTGATCGTGACGTTCTTGATCGCGACGAGGGAGTCTTCGTTGAGCTCGACCACGCGGTCGACCATCACGAAGGGATAGCGATGGGGCAGGGCGTTGAGAATCTGGCGGATGTCCAGGGCCGAGCCAGCGGGGGCGGTCGGTGCTTCGACCTTAGGGCCTGCCGGAGCGGGCTTGGCCTTGGGAGCCTTGGATTCCTGCCACTGCTTGCGGACGGCTGCGGCGAGGCGGGCATTGAGCGCGTGGCCGGGGCGGACGGCGATGATGTGGGCCTTGAGGCGGATGCCGGCGAGGACGATGTCGCCGACGATATCGAGGATCTTATGGCGGACGAGCTCGTCCTTGAAACGCAGGGGCTCCTTGCTGACGATCTTGTCGCCCTTGAGGATGATCGCAGAGTCGAGCGTGCCGCCCTTGATGAGGCCCTTCTCGATGAGGCCTTCGATGTCTTCGTAGATCGTGAACGTGCGGGCCGGAGCGATCTGCGCTTCGTAGGTCTCGGAGTCGATGTCGATCGTCAGGTGCTGCGTGTGGATGCCTCGGTCATCGGCCGAGGTGCAGGTGATGCGCAGGCCGTCGAAGGGAAGGGCGATGATGGAGCGGCTGCCTTCATTGATCGTGATGGGGTGCGTGAGCGTGAACGTCTCGCGCTGGGCTTCCTGTTCGATGATACCACACTGGTGGATGAGCGTCGTGAAGGGGCGGGCCGAGCCGTCGACGATGGGCGGCTCCGAGGCGTCGAGCTCGATGATGGCGTTGTCCACGGCCATACCGCTGAGGGCCGAGAGCACGTGCTCGATGGTGTGCAGCTTGACGGCGTCGGAGGAGACGGTCGTCTTGCGCTCCAGTTCGGTGATCATCTCGGACACCGGGCGAACCTCAGGTTTGCCGAAAAGGTCGATGCGACGGAAGACTAGGCCGGTATTAGGAGCACCCGGTTTCAGGGTCAGGGTGACGTCCTGGCCGGTGTGGAGGGCTTTGCCCTTTACGGAGGCTTCTTTGCCAAGGGTGCGCTGTTTCATACCGTTCACACAGTTATTCACACCCCCCTCCCTCTGTAAAGGCCTACTTTCGAGGGGTTTGGGTTGAAATTCACGGCGGAGGGGTAGGGGGTGGGGGTAGGGGCTTTTTAGGGCTAGGGCCGGGGCTTGGGCTAGGGCTGGAAAGTCAGATGCGGATGGGATTCAGGATGGGGCCAACCAGGAACAACGAACGATGAACGACGGCGCGCGCGCCAGTCATCGTGATGATTTCATCGCTGTGAACAACGCATCGTCCGAGCCCTGTCCCTGGCCCTGTCTCTGCCCCTCGAGCGAACATTGTTCGCACGCTCACTTGTTCACACGGGGCCGCGGTTCCTTGACACTTCGCAGCGCTGGGCAAATCGTCCGCACGTGCTGCTGGTCATCGATAACTACGATTCGTTCACCTACAACCTGGTCCAATACTTCGGGCAGTTGGGCGTGGAGCAGAAGGTGTACCGTAATGACCAGATCACGGTCGAGGAAGCGCTCGCGCTGAATCCCGATCGGGTGATGATTTCGCCCGGTCCGTGCTCGCCCGCCGAAGCCGGTGTCTCGTGCGCGATGATCAAGGCCTTCGCCGGCAAGAAGCCGATCCTCGGCGTGTGCCTCGGCCACCAGGCCATTGGCCATGTCTTCGGCGGCAACGTCATCCGCGCCCCGCACCTGATGCACGGCAAGACCTCGCCGGTGTTCCACAATAACACCGACGTCTTCAAGGGCCTGCCTTCGCCGTTTGCCGCGACCCGCTACCATTCGCTGGTCGTCGAGCGTGCCACTTTCCCCGCCGCCCTCGAGGTGACGGCCTGGACCGAAGACGGTCTCGTGATGGGCCTGCGCCATCGCGAACTGCCCATCTGGGGCGTCCAGTTCCATCCAGAATCCTTCGCCACTGAGCACGGCCTCCAGCTCCTGGGGAACTTCCTCAAACTCTGAGCGATGTTCTGCCCCCGCTGTAATCACGAGGATACGAAGGTCTTGGAGACCCGCCTCGGGAAGGGTAACCATTCCATCCGCCGTCGCCGCGAGTGCCTGGCGTGCGACCATCGCTTCAGCACCATCGAGGAAATCGTCCGCGAAGGCATGGTCGTCGTGAAGCGTAACGGCGCCCGCGAAGAATTCGACATCGGCAAGATCGCCTCCGGCGTCCGCAAGGCCACCGACAAGCGTCCCATCGAGCTCGAGCGCATCAACCTGATGATTTCCGAGATCGTCGAGAACCTGCAGGTGAAGTTCGGCGACGAGGTTCCCTCCAGCGCCATCGGCGAGGAGATCATGAACCTCCTCCAGTCGGTCGACCAGATCGCCTACGTCCGCTTCGCCAGCGTCTACCGCGAATTCCGCGATATCGACGAGCTCGCCAAGGCCATCGATCAGCTCCGCAAGGGAGGAAAGATCAAGTGACCGCCGCTCTGCCCAAGTCGATCCGCCTCCGCACGCTCAACGCGCTGCTGGCTTCGATGGTGGGCACCGCTCCCCAGCTCCGCAGCGACGTCGATGCGGTGCTGCGCGTGTTCGAGGCCGACGACGAGACCGACCCGCGCCTCAACGCCACGGACCTCGCCGCTGCGGCCGCCCAAATCTTCCGCCTGCTTTCACCGGATCGGGCGGTGCCGACTGTCGCCGTACTCGATCATCGTGCTGATCCGTTCGACGCCCTCTGGGCGCATGAACGCGTCGAAGCCGCCTTAGCCACCACCGGCGAAGCCGCCGACGTGCTCTTCTGGGTCGTTGGCCTGCAGGACCAATATCTCGCCGGCACCCGCGCCCGTTCGACCCGCTGGCGTGCCGCCTACGACGAAGCGGTCGACACGCTGCAGGGGCTCGTCGCCCGTCAGGCTGGCCGCCGCCGCGTGACGGTCGTCGTTCTCTGATTTTTCCATGAGCGCCCCGAAGACGCTGTTCCAGAAGATCGCCGACAAGGAGATCCCCGCGAAGTTCATCCATGAGGATGCCGTGTGCGTGGCCTTCTATGACATCGCCCCGCAGGCGCCGACGCATGTGCTGATCGTGCCCCGTAAGGCCATCCCGCGCGTCGCCGAGGCGACCGGGGAAGATCAGGCTACCCTCGGGCACCTGCTACTTGTGGCTGGACAGCTTTCCCGCCAGCTCGGCTTGGCCAAGGGTTTCCGCGTCGTGATCAACAACGGCCCTGACGGCGGTGAGACGGTCCCGCACCTCCACGTGCATCTGCTGGGTGGACGAGCCCTCGATTGGCCGCCAGGCTGAGGCTATGAGCGCGCCCGAACCCTGCCTCGTCCTCGACGGCTCCGCCCGTGCCGGAGTCCGGGTGGGAGTTCTCTCCGGAGGTCGCTGGGTAGGGCAGGGCATCTCACCTGATGGTGCCCTGGAAGGCCTCTTCGGTTGTGTCGAAGCCGCCTTGGCCGAAGCCAAGCTGTCGCTGGCTGATATCCGTTCCTTCGCCTTGTGCGTCGGTCCGGGCTCCGTACTCGGTATCCGTATCGCCGCACTCGCGGTACGTTCGTGGACCGCGCTCGAGCCGCGCCCAATCTTCGTCTGGGAATCCCTCGCGGGTATCGCGCGCTCCGCGCTCGCCGCCGGCGAGAAAGGCCCGTTCCTTGTCGCCGCGGAATCCCGTCTGAAGCGCTGGCATGCGCTCGAGGTTTCTGCCGGTGGTTCCCTCGGCGTGCCCTTCGAAGCCGAGGCAGCACAGTTGAATTCCTCTGGTCGTCGCGTGCTGGCCTCGAGCGAAGCCGCTGCCGGCGTGCTGACGTCGCACGTCGCCGTCCCGCATCCCTGGTCGGCCTTGCCGACCTTCTTCACTCAGCCCGGCTTCCTGCGCGAGGAGCCTCGCCCCGATGCGTTGAACGTCGCCAACGATTTCGCCACCTGGTCCGGGGAGCGCCACCGCTCATGAGCGCTTCGTCGAATGCTTCCGCCGCGCGCGCCTGGGTCGAGATCGACCTGCCGGCGATCGACCGCAATGTCGGTCGCATCAAGCAGGCGCTGCCACCGCATGTGCGCTATGTCGCCGTGGTGAAGGCCAATGCCTACGGCCATGGCATGCCCGAGGTCGCCACGCGCCTTCTGCAGGCGGGCGTGGATTGCTTCGCGGTGGCGAACGTCGCCGAGGCCGCCAACCTGCGCGAAATCGGCCACGACGCCGACATCCTCCTGCTCAGCCCGACCTTACCCAGCGAGCTTCCTCGAGCTTTGGCCCTCGGACTCGATGTCACCTTAAACTCGCTCGATGAAGCGCAGGCGCTGGCCGCCGCGTCCGCGAAGTCGGGACTCAAGGCTAAGGTGCACGTCAAGGTCGACACCGGCATGGGCCGCGCCGGGGTCTGGCATGAGCAAGCCGCCGAGCTCTTCGCCTTCGTCCAGGATAATGCCACCTTCGAGTGGCGCGGCGTCTACACGCACTTCTCGGATGCCGACAGCGATGCCGCCTACACCGCCGTTCAGCGTGCCATCTTCCTCAAGTTGCTGGAACGAATTCCTGCTGCCGTCCGCGCGGGACTGATGATCCATGCCGACAACAGCGCCGGCCTCGAGAGCTTCTCGGCTTCCGCACCTTTCAACGCCGTGCGCGTCGGCCTGATGCAATACGGCCTACCGCCGTCCTCGGGATCGTTCCTGGCCAGCCTCCGTCCGGAGCCCGTACTTTCTTTCCATGCGCGCGTGGTGCTCGTGAAAGACCTGCCGGCCGGTACCGCTGTCAGTTATAACCGCACCAAGACCCTTTCCCGCCCGACCCGCGTTGGCATCGTCGCCGTGGGCTACGGCGATGGCGTCCCGACGGCTGCGAGCAACCGCGGGTTCTTCCTCGTGAGGGGACAGCGCTGCCCGATCCTCGGTCGCGTGACCATGGACCAGACCATCGTGGATATCACCGATGTCCCTTCCGTCGTCGTGGGAGATATCGCGACAATCCTGGGCGCGCAAGGTGCTGATCGCATTACCGTGGCGGAGTTCTGCGCTTGGGCGGATTGCATCCCATGGGAGGCCCTGTGCACGCTCACCCAGCGCGTGCAGCGCGTCTATCGCACCGACCGCACCTAATATGTCCGTCGCCCTCCGTCTCGCGCTGCTCTGCGTCCTTGCGACCGTCTTACGCGCGTCGGATGACCCCCTTGCCGCCGCCATCGGCCATGCCAAGGCCCATCCGCAGGGCGATGCCCCCGCCAGCTTTGTCGCGGCAGATTATCGGGGCGACCTGCGTGATCTGCCGATCGGAGTCTTTGATTCCGGTGTCGGCGGCCTGACGGTCCTCGAGGCCATCAAAGCCCATGACCGCCATCACAATCAGACCGGGGCGGAAGGCCCCGACGGCGTGCCCGATTTCGCCGGCGAACGCTTCGTGTATTTCGGCGATCAGGCGAATATGCCTTACGGAAATTATTCCGCGGTGGGGCGGACGGATTTTCTGCGTGAACTCATTCTGCGTGACGCCTTGTTCCTGCTCGGGCGGCGTTACGCGAACGGCACCAAGCCGCCGGTGAAGGCCATCGTCATCGCCTGCAATACCGCCACCGCTTACGGACTGGAAGACATTCGGGCCGCGGTGAAGGCCTGGGGTATCCCGGTCGTCGTCATCGGGGTCGTCGAAGCGGGCGCGCAAGGCCTGGTCGAGACCGCGGACGGCGCGCAGGGCGGGGTGGCCGTGCTCGCCACCGTGGGGACGTGCGCGTCTAATGCTTATCCCAAGGCTATCGCCAAGGTCACCGGCCGTCCGGTCCGCCAGCTAGGATCCGCCAGCCTCGCCGCCGCGATTGAGGGTGACCCTTCGGTCAAGACGCCGATCCGCGATATCATCCGCGCCGATGTTGGCACGTTCCTCAAGTCGGCCGCCGCCGACGGCGCTGCGCCGATCGATACCTTGATGCTCGGCTGCACCCACTATCCGTTGGTCGCCGATGAGATCGCCGCGGCCTTCGCCTATTGGCGCGAACAATCCGATGCGGCTGGCCGCAAGCCGTATGCCGCGCTCGTGGCGCCCCGGCTCAAGCAGGTGAATCCCGCCGCCTGGACCGCTGAGGCTCTCTGGCGTTCGCTCCGTGGCGCCAAGATGATGGCGGTGACGAAGCCATCGTCCGGCGACCAGTTCTTTATTTCCGTCGCGAACCCGCAGTGGCCGGGCGTCGGCCTGGCCCCTGACGGCACGTTGGCTTACGAATATAAATATGGGCGTTCCCCTAATCAGGTCGGGCGCGAGGACACGGTCAACGTCCCCATGACGGCGGACAAGCTGCCCGGCGCGACGGCGGGACTCGTCCGCGAAAAGCTGCCGCTGACCTGGCGGAGCTTGCAGGGCGTGCGCTGATTTCAGGCCGCCTTCTTCGGGTCAACCTTAGGCTTTTCCTTTTCGTCCTTCTTCGGCTCGTCCTTGCCGTCCTTCTTCTCGATTTTGGCGACGGCCTTGGTGATAGCGTCGGCCAGTTCTTCGCCGTCCGGGACGCTGCTGTAGACCATCTTGCCTTCGCGGTCGAAGGCGCAGACGTAAGGATAGGCGTTGGTCTTGATCGGTCCGCGGCAGCCGCTGTAGTTACTGTAGGTCACGCCGGACTTCTTCAGCAGGGTGGTGATGTTCTTGGGCGAGCCGGCGTAGCCGAGATTCTCGACGCCGATGACGACGAGGTCGTCCTTATGTTCGTCGGCGATCTTCTGGAAGATCTTAAGGTTGGAGCCGCTGGGGTTTTCCAGTTCGTAGGCCCAGAAGAAAAGTAGAGTGCCCTTGTCCTTCTGTAACACGGGCGTCACGCGCGGGCCGTCGATGTAACGACCGAGCGAGAAGTCGGTGCGGAAGTTGTATTTCTTCTCGGCGCCGAATACCGTTGTGAGCCAGAGGAGCATGAGGAGGGCGAGGCGCATGTCAAAAGGGTGCTCTTCTTATATTTAATAACAAGACCGCAGGTCGGCCCAGTATTCCGATTCAGGGCTATTCCGCGCGGTTCTCGCGCCGGATGTCCCGGAACAGGCCGTAGACCATCAGGGCGCCCACCACGGCACCCTGACCGATGAGCGTATACAGGTTCGTCGGATCCTTGTCGAAGAAGGGCGAGAGGTTGCCCAGGAGGAAGAACGGGAAATAGCCGGCGAAGCTCCAGAGGGCGGTGCTGATCGCGGTGCTATCCATCGGGACAGACGGGCGCAGAATCATCTGCAGCCCCCAGACGACGCTGGCGAGGGCGAGCAGGTGAAGCTGCGGCGCGGTCAGCAAGGCTAGTTCATCGGGCAGGAACTGGGCGAAGATCGCTAGGAGGAATAGCAATGAGCTGAGGATCCGGGTGGCCGCCTCGAGGCTGTTGCGTTCGCGCGTCGGGATGAGCTGATCGGAGCCGAAGCCCGATGAGGTCTCGGCGCCACGCGGCTGGGAGCCGAGGCCCCAAAGTAGACAGTCGAAAAGGAAGCGGATCATTCGGTGATCGCCTTGATGGCGGCCTTGAAGTCGGCGTTACCTTTGGCCGGCGTACCGCTGTAGATTAGCTTCCCTTCAGAGTTGAAGAGTAGGCAATGGCCGTCGTGCGGCACTTCGAACGGCGCGTGCTCGATGCCGGCCTGGATGGTGAACTCGATCTTGAACTTCTTGGCGTACTCCGCGAGGTCCTTGGCGACCAGTCCCTTGCTCCAGGCCGAGCCGATGACCACGACCTTCTTGCCGTGGGCTTCGTGCAAGGCTTCGAACTCCGGCGTCCACGCCGCCGCCCATGAGTTCCGGTTGCCGGAGAGGGTGCCCATGCTGACGATTGCGACGGCCTTACCCTTGAGGACGGCTTCGGTGACGCGCGGTCCCGTGAGGTGGTTGCCGAGATTGAAGTCGCGCAGGTGGTAGTTCTTCGTGCTCGGGTCCGCGGCGCCCAGCAAGGTGAGGGTGGAGAATAGGGTGAGCAGGAGAGGCTTGAGCATCGGGGTAGGCTCATCCTGTCCTTCGCCCGGACGCAGGCAAGCCCGCGACTCAGGCCGGGCGTTTGATATCGCGCAAGATGCCGACAAAGAAGGCCGCACCGAACAGGCACACGCTTAGCCACGTGCTTCCGGGCATCTCCTTCGGGCTTAAGGCGTAGGCGGCGTAGGGGGCTAGCGTCCATATTCCGACGTTGGTTGCGGTCCGGTCTCCGGGGATATCTTTGCGGTAAAGGGTTAGCGCCAGCCACAGGAGCGGCAGGATGTTAAGCCAGTACGCTTCGCTGGAGGAAAGAAAGTCACCCTTCAAGATGTGCACCTCTACTCCGACAGCAGCGGTCAAAGCCATGCTTGCCCATGAGAGGGCCTTTTCACCTAAGTCAGGGGTGCGGTCGTTCTCCAAGGCGGTGAGTCCGGCCGGACCGCGCATGACGAGGTAGCGCCCCAGGATGATCAGGAAGAAGCAGACAGGTATGTAGGCTCCCATGCTTCGGGAGGCTGCTTACTTCTTGAATCCGAAGTACTGGCTGGCGTTGCCGTAGCAGACGTCGGCGATCAGGCGTTCGTTCCAGTCCTGGCGGTCCGGCATGCGGCCCGACTCGACGTCTTGGCCGACGAGGTCGCACAGGATGCGGCGGAAGTATTCGTGACGCGGATATGAGAGGAACGAGCGCGAGTCGGTGATCATGCCGATGAAGCGGCTGAGCAGGCCGAGGTCGGACAGCGCGTTGATCTGGTCGCGCATGCCGCGTTCTTGGTCCAGGAACCACCAGCCCGAGCCGTACTGGATCTTGCCCGGCGTGACGCCGTCCTGGAAGGAGCCGGGGAGGCAGGCGAAGAGGGCCGTGTCGGCGGGGTTAAGGTTGTAGAGGATCGTCTTGCCGAGGGCGTTCTCGCCGGAGAGCGTACCGAACCAGCGGATAAGGCCGGGCCCCTGTCGGAAGTCGCCGATGGTATCGCAGCCGGCGTCGGAGCCGAGACGCTTGAGCAGGCCGAGGTTCGGGTCGCGGACGGCGCCGAGGTGGAGCTGGGTGGCCCAGCCCTTGGCGTGGTTGAGGCGGCCCACGTGCAGCATGATGAAGGCCGTGAATTTTTCGGCTTCCTCGAGCGTGGCAGCTTTACCGGAGATAGCGTTCTCCCAGATGGCCTTGGCTTCGGCTTCGGTGCAGGCGGCGTCCGGCAGGGTGTCGAGGCCGTGGTCGGAGGCGCGGCAACCGGCGGCGGCGAAGTCGTCGTGGCGCTGATTGAGTCCGGCGATCAGGCCGGCGAAGGTATCGGCGCCCTTGCCCGTGGCGGCGGCGAGGCGCTTAGCCCAAGCCTGCACGCGGTCAGGGGTGCGGACCTTGAGGCACGCGTCGGGGCGGTAGGTCGGGACGATCTTGGTCTCGAAGCCGGACTTCGCGATCTGGTGGTGCAGGTCTAGCGAGTCGGCGGGGTCATCGGTGGTGCCGACCACGCGGACCTTCATCAGCTTGAGGATGCCGCGAGCCGTGAGGTCGCCGTTCTTCAGCTGGCGGTTGGCTTCGTCCCAGATTTTCTGGGCCGTGGCGCCTTCGAGGACGTCCTGGATGCCGAAGTGGCGGCGCAGCTCGAGGTGCGTCCAGTGGAAGAGGGGATTACGGAGCGTGGAGGGGACCGTCTCGGCCCAGGCCTGGAACTTCTCGCGCGACGTGGACTTGTCGCCGGTGATGAGGTCCTCGCTGACGCCGTTCGCGCGCATCGCGCGCCACTTGTAGTGGTCGCCGGCGAGCCAGATGGCCGTGAGGTCTTCGAAGCGACGGTCGTCAGCGATGTCCTTCGGGCTGAGGTGGCAGTGGTAGTCGACGATCGGCTGGTCTTTCGCCACGCCGTGGTAGAGCTTCTGCGCCGTGCCGGTCGAGAGGATGAAGTGGTCGTCCATGAAGGCCATCGTCGTCGGTCTCGCTTAGATGGACATCGCGGCGAAGCCGCCGTCGACGACGATCTCAGCGCCGGTGACGAAGCTACCGGCGTCGGAAGCGAGGAGGAGGGAGGCACCGATGAGTTCCTTGGCTTCGCCGAAGCGGTTCATCGGGGTCTTGCCCAGGATCATCGCCACGCGCTCAGGGGTGAGCACCTTGCGGTTCTGTTCGGCGGGGAAGAAGCCCGGGACGAGCGTGTTCACGCGGACGCCCTTGGCGGCCCATTCGCGGGCGAGGTTCTTCGAGAGGTTGTGCACCGCGGCCTTGGAGGCCGAGTAGGTGAAGACGCGGGAGAGCGGCAGGATGCCGGATTCCGAGCCGAGGTTGATGATCGAGCCCTTGCCGGCGGCGACCATCGCCTCGCCGAACACCTGGCAGCCGAAGATGACGCCCTTGACGTTCACGGTGAGGATCTTGTCGATCTGCGCTTCGTCGATCTCGAGGAAGGGCGTGGGCGAGTTGACGCCGGCGCCGTTGACGAGGACGTCGACCTTGCCGTGCTTGGCGAGGATGCCGTCGCGCAGTTTGATGAGTTCGGCCTTGTTGGTGGCTTCACAGGAGATGAATTCGCCGGAGCCGCCAGCGGCTTTGATCTTGGCGAGGCGGGCGTCGGCCTTGGCGGGGTCGCGACCGACGAGAATCACGTGAGCGCCGGCGGAGGCGAAGCCTTCGGCCATGGCACCGCAGAGTTCACCGGTGCCGCCGATGACGACGGCCGTGCGGCCTTTGAGGGAGAAGAGATCGAGGGAGGACATGGGTCTAGAGTATGGAGTTTGGAGTATCGAGTATAGGGGAGGGCGGGAGCTTAGCGGACGACGCGGGCGCCGCCGCCAGCGAGCTGCTTCTCGACTTCCTTACGGGTGACCATCGAGGTGTCGCCAGGAGTCGTGGACGCCAGTGCGCCGTGGGCAGCACCGTAGTTTACAGCCTTTTGGGCGTCGTTGTGCTCGAGGAAGCCGAAGACCAGGCCCGAGGCGAAGCTGTCGCCACCGCCGACGCGGTCGAGGATCTCGAGCTCGGGGAACTGGATGCTGTCGTAGAATTTGCCGTCGTGCCAGCAGATGGCGCTCCAGTCGTTCTTCGTGGCGGTGATCACGCGACGCAGCGTGGTCGCGGCGACCTTGAAGTTCGGGAACTGCTTCACGGCTTCGCCGATCATGTCCTTGAAGGCCTGAGTCTCGATGTGGGAGAGGCTATGATCAGCGCCCTTGACCTCGAAGCCGAGGGAGGCGGTGAAGTCTTCTTCGTTGCCGATCATCACGTCGACGTACTTGGCAATCTCGCGGTTCACTTCCTGGGCCTTCTTGAGGCCGCCGATGGTCTTCCAGAGGGAAGGGCGGTAGTTGAGGTCGTAGGAGACGATGGTGCCGTGCTTCTTGGCGATCTTGACGGCCTCGATGGTGGCCTGCGCGGTGGTCTCGGAGAGGGCCGCGAAGATGCCGCCCGTGTGGAGCCAGCGGACGCCGAGCGTACCGAAGAGGTATTCCCAGTCGAAGTCGCCAGGCTTGATCTGCGAGGCGGCGGTGTTGCCGCGGTCCGGGACGCCGACGGCGCCGCGGATGCCGAAGCCACGCTCGGTGAAGTTGAGGCCGTTGCGGACCGTGCGGCCGATGCCGTCGTCCTCGCGCCACTTGATGAAGTCGGTGTTCACGCCGCCCTGCATCACGAAGTCCTCGAGCAGGCGGCCGACCTCGTTGTCGACGAACGCCGTGCACACGGAGGTGCGCAGGTTGAAGCACTTGCGGAGCCCGCGGGCGACGTTGTATTCGCCGCCGCCTTCCCAGACCTGGAACTGGCGCGTGGTACGCACGCGGCCTTCGCCCGGGTCGAGGCGGAGCATGATTTCACCGAGGGAGACTTGGTCGAAGGCGCATTCCTTCGCCGACTTAATCTTGAGAGCCATGGTTGTGGGGAGGGTTGGGTTTTAAAGTGAGGGTGCTTAGGCCGTGGGCAAGGTCGCGAGGTCGAACGGCTGGTGGCCGATGTGTTCCGCGACTTTATTGAACTCTTCGATTTCAGCTTTGGAAAACAGCAGGCCGCCGGCCTTTTCGCTGCGCGCGGCGAAGGTCGCCTCGAGCTGGCCGGGGAGCATGCACTTCTCGTTGCCGTGGCCGAGGACGTCGGCGAGGACCGCCTTGACGTTCTCGGACTGGCTGCGGCCCTTGGCGAAGACGCCTGAGCTGATGGCGTCCGGGTGGATCACCTGGAAGAAGAAGGCGCAGGCCTGCTTCTCGCCGGGGACGTGCGTGCGGCTGCGGATGGTCGGCAGCGATCCGCCGATGAAGCCGGCGACGATCTCGTTGATGAGCGAGAGGCCATAGCCCTTGTGGGCGCCGAAGGGGATGAGCGAGACGGCTTCGTTCGGGTCGAGGGTGACCTTGCCGTCCTTGTCCACGGCGGCGTCAGGCGGGAGCATCTTGCCTTCGCGCTTGAGCACCTGGACGCGGCCCATGGCGATGACGGAGGTCGCCCAGTCGATCACGATCGGGAAGCCGACGGCGTCGGTGGTGGGGAAGCCCCACGAGTGCGGATTGGTGCCGAGCGTCGGGTGCTTGCCTTGGAAGGGGACGACTTCCGCGAGCGTGGCGGTGCAGTTCGTGTAAGCGATGTAACCGCGCTTGGCTGCTTCCATCACGTAGCCGCCGCCCCAGAGGTAGTGGAAGGCGTTGTCGACTGAGACCGTGCCCACGCCGTACTTGTCGGCGAGCTCGATGCAGCGGTTGATGGCGTCGACGGCGACGGCCTGGCCGAGCTTCTGGTGGGCGTCCCAGACTTCGGCGGCCTCGAAGCGCGTGGCCTTCTTCGTGACGGTGGCGTTGGGCGTGCAGCCCGGGACCTTGGCGCCGGAGCCGAACAGTTCGTCGAGATGCAGGGCCTTCAGCGCGTTGTGCGTGCGGATGCCGTGGTGCGTGGCCATGCTGGACATCTGGGCGGCCTGGGCCGATTCCTTGGCGCCGAAGCCGCGCTTAACATAGGCGGCGGTGACAAGCGCCTCGTGGGCGGCGCGGGGGATGACGTAGAAGACTTCGCTCATGGGTAAGGTTTCGGGTGGGAGATTAGACGACCTTCTTCACCGGGACTTCCGGGTTGATCTGGGCGAGCGGCTTTTCGCCGTGCATCGCGCGGATGAGGTTCGTGACGGCGGCGACAGCCTGGCGCTGGACGCTCTCGGCGGTGCGGGAGCCGATGTGCGGCGTGACGACGCAGTTCGGAAGCTTCGTGAGCGGGTGGTCGGCGCGAGGCGGCTCTTCATCGAGTACGTCGGTGCCGTAGCCGCCGACCTGGCCGGACTTGAGGGCGGCCGCGATGTCATCGGTGTGGACGATCTCGCCGCGGGCGCAGTTGAGGATGAGCACGCCCTTCTTCATCTTGGCGATGTTCTCGGCGCGGATCAGGTCGCGCGTCTCGGGGGTCAGGTTGGTGTGCAGCGAAAGGTAGTCGGCGGCGCCGAAGACTTCGTCCATCGTGGCGGCGCGCTTCACGTCGTACTGGGCGGCGAACTTGTCGTCCCAATAGAGGTCGAAGCCGACGACCTTCATGCCGAAGGCGCGGGCGCGGATGGCGACTTCCTTGCCGATGCGGCCCATGCCGATGATGCCGATCGTCTTGTCGAGCAGCTCATGGCCCGTCTTGCGCTTCCAGCCGCCGGAGCGGGTGGAGTCGGTGTGGAAGTAGAAGTTCTTCTCCATGGCGAGCAGGAGCAGGAACGTGTGCTCGGCGACCGTGGTGTGGTTGACGCCGGGGGTGAAGAGCAGGGGGATGCCCTTGGCCGTGAGGGTCTTCACATCGATCTTGTCGACGCCGATTCCGTATTTCGAGACGACCTTGAGGCGGGGGAGGGCCTTCTCGATGACCGCGGCGGTGATCAGGTCGTCGCCGCAGATATAGCCGTCGAACTCGCCCATCAGTGCGAGCGTGTCGGCTTCGTTGAGCGGACCGCGGGCGGTGACGACTTCCCAGCCCGTTTCGGCCAGCAACTTATGGTGCTCGCCGGGGGTGTCTTGGAAGGAAGTGGTCGTGAGGAGGATGCGAGTCATCGTTTCGTGCATATGCTCGTCGATTAGTGGCTTTATGGCGGGGTTCCGTCAACAGGACTTCTGGGGTGGACTTACCCGAAAATCGGCGTTTCGTAACCCTCAGCCCCACTTATATGAACGAATCCGCCCCTGGCTCCGCGCCGGCCGCAAACAAGCACCGCTGGGTCATCCTGGCCCTGCTGTTCTTCGCCACCACGATCAACTATATTGACCGTTCGATCCTGTCGCTGATCAAGCCGGAGTATCTCGATAAGGAGCTCGGTTGGACGAATATCCAATACGGGTACGTCAACTCGGCCTTCCAGTTCGCCTACGCTTTCGGCCTGCTGGGCTTCGGTTGGTTCATTGACCGTTTCGGTACCAAGATTGGCTACGCTTTCTCGATTGTCTTCTGGTCGGTCGCCGCCGCCGGACATGCCTTGGTCAGCACGGTGTTCGGTTTCACCGTCGCCCGCGTCTTCCTTGGTCTCGGCGAAGGAGGCAACTTCCCCGCTGCTATCAAGACCGTCGCCCAATGGTTCCCGCGCGGGGAGCGTGCATTCGCGAACGCGCTTTTTAATTCTGGTTCGAACATCGGTTCCGTCGTCGCCCCGTTGGTCGTCCTGCCCATCGCCGCCGCTTGGGGTTGGCGCTCCACCTTCGTGATCGCCGGTGCGATCGGTATCGTCTGGGTCTTCTTCTGGATTCCTCTTTTCCGTAACCCTCCTGCGCAGGACGACGATATCGGCGAGCCGACCGAGAAGGTCTCCTGGGGTCAGCTCTTCGGCACCCGTCAGGCTTGGGCCTACATGGTCGCGAAGTTCATGACGGACCCGGTCTGGTGGTTCTACCTGATCTGGCTGCCTGACTACTTCAAGAAGGAGCAGCACCTCGATCTCAAGCACCTTGGTGTCGTGCCCAGCCTCCTGCATCCTTTCGAATTCATCGGCTGGATGTTCAGCCAGCCGCTGGTCGTGCTCTATTCCATCGTCACCGTCCTGAGCATCTTCGCCGGCTGGCTCGTCAAGAAGTTCGCCGAATCGGGCTTCGACATCGTGAAGGTCCGTAAGGTCTCGATGCTCATCTTCGCGGTCTGCTCGCTGCCGATCTTCTTCGTCCGCGGCCTTGGCATGTGGGAAGCGGTCTTCCTCATCGCCTTTGGCGCCTCCGCCCACCAAGCCTGGTCTGCCAGCCTCTACGCCACGGTTTCCGACACGTTCTCTAAGAACGCCGTCGCCTCCGTGTCTGGCATGGGTGGCTTCGCTGGTTCCATCGGTGGCATGATCTTCCCGATCGTCGCCGGCGCGGTGCTCGACGCTAACCCGACGGGCGGTTACGCGATCCTCTTCAGCTTCTGCGCCTTCGCCTACGTCATCGCCTTCGCCATTCACCACGCGCTGGTGCCGAAGCTCGAGAAGGCCGTCCTCTGAGGCTCGCCTCATCGGTAAAAGAAAAGGGCCCCGTGACGGGGCCCTTTTTATTGGCGGCGAGCGCGGAGCTTAGCCGGCGACGACGATGTTCACGAGCTTACCCGGGACGACGATCTCCTTCACGACGGGCTTGCCGTCGGTGAACTTGATTACGTCGGCGTTGGCCTTGGCCAGCGCGAGCAGGGCGTCCTTAGAGATGTCCTTGGCGACCTTGGCGGTGGCGCGGACCTTGCCGTTGACCTGGAAGATGACCTCGACGGTGGTCTCGATGAGCTTGGAGGCGTCGAGCTTGGGCCAGCCGGCGGCGGTGACGTTCTCCTTATGGCCGAGGCGGGCCCAGATCTCCTCGCACACGTGAGGAGCGAACGGCGCGGCGAGGCGCACGAAGTCCTCGACGGTCGAACGACGCAGGGCAGGGGACTTCTCGGCGACGTTCATCAGGATCATCATCTGCGAGATGGCGGTGTTGAACTGCAGGGTCTCGATGTCCTTCTCAACCTTCTGGATGGTGCGTTGGAGTTCGCGGACGAGCTCTTCGGATTCGGCGCCGTCAGCGCTGATCTTCGTCGAGACTTTGCCGGTGTTCTCGTCGACCGCCAGGCGCCAGAGGCGACGGAGGAAGCGGGTGATGCCGATGATGCCGTCGGAGTTCCAAGGCTTGGAGGCCTCGAGCGGCCCGAGGAACATCAGGTACATGCGGAGCGCGTCGGCGCCGTGGTCCTTGACGATGGAGTCAGGGTTCACGACGTTGCCGCGGCTCTTGGACATCTTCTCGCCGTCTTCGCCCATGATGAGGCCCTGGTGGAAGAGTTTCTTGAACGGTTCGGCGGTCGGCAGGACGCCGATCTCGTAGAGGAAGCGGTGCCAGAAGCGTGCATACAGCAGGTGGAGCACGGCGTGCTCGGCGCCGCCGATATAGAAGTCGGGGCAGCCCCAGTATTCTAGGTCGGCCTTGGAGGCGAGGGCCTCGGCGTTCTTGGGGTCGATGTAGCGCAGGTAGTACCAGCAGGAGCCGGCCCACTGGGGCATCGTGTTGGTCTCGCGGGAGGCCTTGATCCAGAGCGGACCCGGCTGCGACTTGGACTGCGAGACGGTAGCGCCGGAAGCGATGTCGTACCAGACCTCGGTCCACTCGGGTTCCTTGGACAGCGGCGAATCGCCGGTCGGGGAGGGTTGGTAGGATTTGACCTGAGGCAGGGTGAGCGGGAGTTGCTTGGAGGTCAGCGGCACGGCGCAGACTTCGACGCCGTTGAGCTGGCAGGTGACGGGTTCTTTCGGCAGGAACTCGCGCACTTCAGAATCGGCCGGGATCTTGGCGTAGTCTTCGCGGGACACCCAGAGGAGCGGGAAGGGCTCGCCCCAGTAGCGCTGACGCGAGAAGAGCCAGTCGCGCAGCTTGAAGTTCACGGCGAGCTTGCCCTGGCCCTTGGAC
Organism: Verrucomicrobiota bacterium; assembly: GCA_026397955.1. Classification (GTDB taxonomy): domain Bacteria; phylum Verrucomicrobiota; class Verrucomicrobiia; order Opitutales; family UBA953; genus UBA953. Next base: position 38,616 of record JAPLTV010000016.1, read on the forward strand.
TCGAGGTCGGCGGTGATCTTCTTCTTGGTCTCGACGGCGGAGAGGCCGTCGAACGGACCCGAGTTCACCATCGGGCCGTCTTCGGTCCAGGGCTTCTCGTTGACGTCGACCGCTTCCTTGGAGCCGACGACCTGGATGATCGGCAGCTTGAATTCCTTGGCGAACTCCCAGTCGCGTTCGTCGTGTGCCGGAACAGCCATGATGGCGCCGGTGCCGTAGGTGATAAGCACGTAGTCGGCGGTCCAGACGGGAATCTTTGCGCCGTTGACGGGGTTGATCGCGTAGGCACCGGTGAAGACGCCGGTCTTTTTCTTAGCGGCGAGGTCGGTACGTTCGAGGTCGGTCTTGTTACGGACCGCGGCGACGTAGCTTTCGACGGCGTTCTTCTGGGCCGCGCTGGTGAGTTTGCCGATGAGCGGGTGCTCAGGCGCGATGACCATGTAGGTCGCGCCGTAAAGGGTGTCTGGACGCGTCGTGAAGACGGTCAGCGTGTCGGCATGGCCGTCGAGTTTGAAGGTGACTTCGGCGCCTTCGGACTTGCCGATCCAGTTCTTCTGAAGGCGCTTGGTGGAATCGGGCCAATCGACGTGATCGAGGCCTTCGATGAGCTTGTCGGCGTAAGCGGTGATGCGCAGGACCCACTGGCGAATCGGACGGCGTTCGACGGGGTGATTGCCGCGATCGGAGCGCGGGCCTTCGGGCGTGTTAAGCACTTCCTCGTTGGCGAGCACCGTGCCGAGCGCCGGGCAGAACCAGACCGGCTTCTCGGAGACGTACGCCAGACCGTGGCGGAAGAGCTTGAGGAAGATCCACTGCGTCCAGCGGAAGTAGTTCTCGTCGGTGGTCGAGAGTTCGCGGTCCCAGTCGATGGCGAAGCCGAGCATCTGCAGCTGGCGCCGGAAGTTGTCGATGTTACGCTTGGTCTGGACGGCAGGGTGCTCGCCGGTCGCGATCGCGTGCTGTTCGGCGGGTAGACCGAAGGCGTCCCAACCCATCGGGTGGAGGACGTTGAAGCCGTTGGCCTTCTTGTAGCGGGCGAGGATGTCGGAAGCGGTGTAGCCCTCGGGGTGGCCGATGTGCAGGCCGGCGCCGGAGGGGTAGGGGAACATGTCCAGGACGTAGTACTTCGGCTTGCCGCAAGAGATCGGCTCGGTGCGGAAGGTGGCATTGGCTTTCCAGACGGCCTGCCACTTCTGCTCGAAGGCGGGGAAATCGTAGCTGCCGGGTTTTGTTTCCGAAGTTTCCATGAATGCGTGCAGATAGGAGGTTCGGGACGGCGCTGGCAAGGTTTTGGAGCGTCCGCGGGCCCTATCCCGCTTGCCTAGGCCGTCCGGCGGGGGTTATCTGCCACTCATGAACGTGCTCGTGGTGGGCGGTGCCGGCTACATCGGCAGCCATTGCGTCCGGCAGGCGCTGGCCGCCGGGCACAAGGTGGCCGTGCTGGACGACCTGTCTTACGGCCACGCCGAGTCCGTTCCCGCCGGGGTGAAGCTGTTCCGCGCCGACATGGGCGACCAGGCCGCCGTCCGCGCTGCCTTGCGCGAGTCCGCCGCCGAAGTGGTCATCGATTTTGCGGCGTTCACCAATGTCGGCGAATCCGTCCAGCAGCCCGAACGCTACCACGACAACAACGTCGTGCGCACCGAAGGCCTGCTCCAGTCGATGCTCACCGAGGGCGTCAAGAAGCTGGTCTTCTCGAGCACCTGCGCGACCTATGGCATCCCGGAGAAGATGCCGATGACGGAGGACCTTCCGCAGAACCCAATCAATCCTTACGGCGCCACGAAGCTCGCGGTCGAAAAGCGCCTGCGCGAGCTCGCCGTCTCGCAGGGCTTGAGCTTCGCCGCGTTCCGCTACTTCAACGCTGCCGGGTCTTCGGCTGACGGTGCGATCGGCGAAGACCATGCACCCGAAACGCACCTGATCCCGCTCGCGATCGCCGCCGCCCTGGGCCGCCGCCCGCCACTCCAGGTCTTCGGCTCCGACTATCCGACCCCGGATGGAACCTGCCTGCGCGACTATGTGCATGTCGACGACCTTTCTAGGGCCCACCTTGACGTGCTCCCGAAGCTCGGCCAGCCCGGGCAGGCCTTGTTCTATAATCTAGGCACCGGCACGCCGTATTCGGTCAAAGACGTCATCGCCAGCGTCGGCCGCATCCTCGGCCGCCCCGTCCCGCACGCGTTCGCCCCGCGCCGCGAAGGCGACCCGCCCGCCCTTTACGCCGACGCCTCCAAGGTTCGCCGCGAACTCGGCTGGGTCCCCCGCTACGACACGCTCGACAGCATCGTGCTGACGGCATGCAATTGGCACATGGCCCGACCCAAGGGCTATGCCTCCTGATCCGATGTCCGAACAGCTTCACCCGCACTGGCGCATCCAGTACATCCGCACCCGCAAGGAGCCTGGCGCAGGTAGTCCGTTCGCGGCCTTGCTCGCGGCGAACGACGACGAAGCCAACCTGATCCTACATCGCGGCGCACACTGCTTCGTCATCCTCAACAACTCTCCTTATAATCCGGGCCACCTGATGGTGCTGCCGAATCGTGAGGTCGGCGAACTGGCAGACCTCACCGCGGCCGAACGCGCCGAGATGATGGACCTACTCGTGCGTTGTCAGGGCGTCTTGCAGAAGGTGATGAGCCCGGCGGGCTTCAATATGGGCCTCAATCTCGGCAAGGCCGCCGGTGCAGGTATCCCGACGCACCTCCACTTCCACATCGTGCCGCGCTGGGACGGCGACCATAACTTCATGCCGGTCATCGGTGACACGCGCGTCCTGCCGCAGGCGCTATCCGAACTCTGGACGCGTCTTAAGCCTGTCTTCGCCGCCGTATGAGCCGCGTTGTCGACATCTCTGTCCGTCATGCTAAGACCAAGGTCTCCGCGGTCTCCGTCCAGCGCGTCGTCCACGCGCTCGACAAGCTCAAAGGATACCGTTGCCCCGAAGGTTCGCTCTCCATCGCCTTCCTTGGCGACAAGGAGACCGCCAAGCTCCACGACGAATTCCTGGGCGACCCGACCGTGACCGACGTGATCACGTTCGTCGGCGAAGAGCACCCTGGCGAAGCGTTCGCCGGTGAGATCTGTGTGAACATCGATCAGGCCCGCCGGGCCGCGAAGGAGCACGGCGTCACGCTGGCCACCGAGCTGCGTCTCTACGTGGCGCACGGCTGGCTGCACCTTTCCGGCTTGCGCGACGGTAATCGCAAAGAGTCCGCCGCCATGCGCGTCGGCGAGGCTGTGGCGGTCTCCCACCTCGACAAGCTGGGCGCCAAGCTGCGCGTCCGCGATTAACGGACTCGCCCTCGGGGCTGTCCGCGTCCAACTTCCCCGCTGATGAAGCGTACCGTCATCATTCACTCCGGTGGCATGGATTCCACCGTCCTCCTGGCCCATCTCGTGGCCGAGGGCAGGGAAGTCCATGCGCTGTCGGTCGACTACGGTCAGCGCCATCGCCGCGAACTCGTGGCCGCCGCCGAGATCTGCGCCCATTATAAGGTACCGCACCGCATCGCTGATCTGCGTGGGTTGACGCCGCTCTTCGGCGCCAATGCGCTCACGGATTCCCATATCGACGTCCCCGAAGGTCACTACGAGGAGGCCAGCATGAAGGCCACCGTCGTGCCCAACCGGAACATGCTCCTCATCGCGACCGCCGCCGCCTGGGCGATGTCGCTCAAGGCCACTTCGGTCGCGTATGGCGCGCACGGCGGAGACCACGCCATCTATCCCGATTGTCGCCCGGCTTTCGCGGACGCCTTGGATAAGGCCATCCGTCTCGCTGATTGGCATGAGGTCTCCCTTGAACGCCCGTTCGTCGGCATGGACAAGACGGCTATCGTGAAGCGTGGCGTCGAGCTCGGCGTCCCCTTCGCTTTGACCTGGTCGTGTTACGTCGGCGGCGACAAGCATTGCGGCAAGTGCGGTACCTGCGTGGAGCGCAAGGAGGCTTTCCTGCGCGCCGGCGTGCAGGATCCGACTCCCTACGTCGGGTAGTCTTATTCTTAAGATAAGCAGAGGTAACACCTTGGGGCCTGACGGTCATTGGGATTGCGCCGACCTGCCTGGGTGGCAATTTGAACCCGTGCTCCGCCGTCTTCGTAAACCCTTCGCCTGGCTCGCCCTCGTGGCGTGGCTGGCCGCGTCCGGTTTGTCGTGGGACCTCCTGCAGGTCGTGGCTTGGACGAAGATGTCGGTCGATAACGCCACCCGATTATACGCGTCCTTCGGATGAGGTGAGCGTGTCACGCGTGGCTGAGGTGCCCGTACCACCGCCGCGAGCGCTCGGCTGATCACCGTTGCGGGCTGCGGTCAGTCGGCTCGCGCGTGGCATCCATCATCCTTCCCAAGTCGCACCCACTCGGTGCGCATCGTCGACTGCGCGGTCCGCCACACCTGCGTCGAAGACACCCTAAAATCACACATCATGAAGGCTTACTTCTTCTCCGAGCGCACCACGCGGGTCGCGCTCCTCCTACTCCTCGCGCTCGGCGCTTATACCGAAGCGCAGGCCTGTCCCTGCGGCTGCGTAAAGATCTGCGTCGATAACCTGGCCGATCGTCCGGCTGTCTCCGCGGCTAGTCCGTTCGTGCTCGACGTGCGTTTCGACGCCATCGACCAGAACGAGCGTAACGATGCGGCCCACGCCCATTGGTATGGCTCGCACTTCCTCACGACCGCCACGGTCGAGACGCAGCTGGGCGGTCAGACCTGGTTCCTCTCGGTCCCGCGCGTCGAACGTCACCTGCATACCGACAAGACGGCCCTTGGGGCGATCAACTACGACCAGACGGTCGTCGGCCTAGGTGACATCACCGTCGGCACGCGTTTCGACTGGAACGGTTTCACCGTCAACGCCGGCGTCAAGCTGCCCACGGGCAAGGACGACATCGTCTTCGCCGACCCCGATGGCGGCCTGTCGCGTCGCTACCTGCAGCCGGGCACCGGTTCGACCGACGTGCTGGCCGGACTCCGTAAGGACTTCGGCGCCGCCGGTTCGGCTTGGTCCGAGTTCGTGCAGCTGCAGGCGGAAGGAGCGATCGCTTCGGATGTGAACTTCCGTCCGGGTACGACGCTCTCGCTGAGCGCCGGCGTGCGTTACAAGCTGACCGACAGCCTCGCGGCCTCGCTGCAGGGTTCGCTGCTCCGTCAGTTCCGCGACAAGAACACCATGCGTCTCGACCCGACGACTCAGCGTCAGGTCGCCGCTCCGTCTAAGTCGGTCTACGATGAGGATCTCGAGTCGGGCGGTCTGACGACCAGTCTGGCGGCCGGCCTGTCGTATAAGATCAGCGGCGCCACCAGCGCGTATCTGTTCTACAGCCAGCCGGTGGAGACCCGCAACTACGTCGCCAAGAGCGCCACGTCCCTCGTCAATCCGGTGCACGCCACCGCGATTTGGTCGCTGGGACTCTCGCACTCGTTCTAAGCGAACCCGCTTCATCGCCTTGCGAGGCCTGCCGTATGAGGATGCGGCAGGCCTCTTTTTTGGGCCTTTTACGCAGGGGAGGGGCTTCATCTTCCTTGCGACCGGGCCATTCGCCCTCCTATCTGCTGGCTGTCCCATGTTCACCTGCAGCAAGACCTATCGCGACATCCCGTTCGCCCACCGGCAGCACCGGCACGACGGGCATTGCTCGTTTCTGCACGGTCATAACTGGGGCATCGAGATCGAGTTCGGTTGCGAGCAGCTCGATGAGCGCGGCTTCGTCGTGGACTTCGGCGGCCTCGCTTTCCTGAAGACCTGGATCGCCGATCATCTCGATCACGCCTGTCTCTTTGCTAAGGAAGACCCGATCCGCGAGCAGCTCCTCAAGGATTACCCCAAGCTTTTCCGTCCGCTCGTCATCGATTCCGTCTCCACCGAAGGCATCGCAAAGTTCCTCTTCGAGACCTTTGACCCGATGGTCCGCAAGGAGACCAGCGGTCGCGCCTGGGTCCGGCAGATCATCCTGCACGAGGACACCAAGAACAAGGCGAGCTACCAGCCGAAGGCCTGACCATGGCAGAGCTCTACCCCGTCAATGAGACGTTCCTCAGTTGGCAGGGGGAAGGGGTCCATCTTGGCCGCAAGGCCTTCTTCATCCGCCTGCAGGGATGCCCCGTAAAGTGCGCCTGGTGCGACTCCGCGTCCACCTGGCATCCGCAGTTCGTCCCCAAGCAGGTCCGCAAGGCTTCGGCTGGGGAACTGGCCGATGAGGCCGCCGCCGCCCGCCCGGAATTCGTGGTGCTGACCGGGGGCGAGCCCTGCATCCACGATTTGACCGCTTTGCTGGCCGCCATGGCCTCGATCGGACTCAAGGTTCACCTCGAGACCTGCGGGGCCTACCCGATTGCCTCAGGCTTCGCCTGGGTGACCGTCAGCCCCAAGTGGGCTAAGCCGCCCTTGGCTGAATCCCTGGCTCGGGCGGACGAGGTCAAACTCATCGTCGAGGCGCCGGATAGCATCACCCGCTGGACCGAGGCCGTCGGCGGCAAGTGGCTTAGCCCGAACGTCTGGCTCCACCCGGAATGGTCGCGTCGGGCCGATCCAGCCGTATTGCGGACCATTACCGAGCAGGTGAAGCAGGGGGGTGCCCCGTATCGGGCAGGTTGGCAGGTCCATAAGCCCTATTCGGCCGACAGTCTGGACGCTCGAGCCCGGCCGCCGGCGCCCTTGGGCGGCGACGTCGCCAAGGGTTTCTGAGCAGGCCGGCGACGCTTGTCGGTCTCATGCCGGACCTCGGGTTTGGGACTATCTTCGAATGGGAACTTTTTTTGCTTCACTCGGGGGCGGAACCCTCATTCAAAACGACCTCATGAACCGACCTGCCGTGCTCGCTCTTGAAGATGGAACCATTCTTCGGGGCAGGGCGTTCGGAGCCACGGCCACCCTCTGCGGAGAAGTCGTGTTCAACACGAGCATGACCGGCTACCAGGAGATCCTCACGGACCCTTCCTACTTCGGCCAGATCGTCACCATGACGACCCCGCAGATCGGCAACTACGGCGTGAACGAAGATGACTTCGAATCCGCCCGCCCGCACGTCGCCGGTTTTGTCGTGCGCGACCTTTCGCCCATCGTCTCCAACTGGCGCGCCACGACCGACCTGAGCACCTGGCTCACGAAGTATGGCATCCCTGGCATCGAAGGCGTCGACACCCGCTCGCTTACCAAGAAGCTGCGCTCCGCCGGCGTGATGAAGGCCTGCCTCTCCACCGAAGGCATCACTGACGAGGAAGCCCTCAAGCGCGCCCGCGCCTGGACCGGCACCGTCGGCGCTGACTTCGTCAAGGACGTCACCTGCAAGGCGCCTTACCACTACAACGCCAATGCCGGCGACTGCGAGGCCTTCACCGTGCCGGGCACGCATCTCAACAAGCCCAAGGCTCGCGCCAAGAAGTACCGCATCGCGGCCTATGACTTCGGCGCCAAGACCTCGATCTTCCGTCGCCTCGTCGCCTCCGGTTTCGACGTGCACGTCTTCCCGGCCCGCACCCCGGCTTCCGAGATCCGCGCCTTCAATCCTGACGGCGTGTTCCTCTCCAACGGCCCGGGCGATCCCGCCGCCCTGAAGTATGCCCACGAAGCCGTGGCCGACCTCATTAAGACCTACCCGGTCTTCGGCATCTGCCTCGGTCACCAGATTATCACGCACGCCATCGGCGCCTCGACTTACAAGCTGAAGTTCGGCCACCGCGGCGGCAACCAGCCTGTCAAGAACACCGAAGAAGACCGCGTGGCCATCACCGCCCAGAACCACGGCTTCGCCTCGAAGCGCGAGGATCTCGAGCGCTGCGGTGCCATCGTCACCGAAGTGAACCTGAACGACGACACGGTCTCTGGCCTGCGTCTCAAGGATAAGCCGGTCTTCTCCGTCCAGTATCACCCGGAAGCCGGCCCTGGGCCGAACGACGCGGATGTGCTCTTCGATCGGTTCTACGACCTGATTGCCAAGAGCAAGGGCGCTAAATAAGCCCAACGCCATGGCTGCACGACTTCTCGCAGCCCTTTGCTTCGCCCTCGGCCTCGCCGGTTGCGCGTCGTCGTCTCCCCGTTCCCCGGAGGAGGCCTTGACTCGTCTCATCGAAGACGCCGTCGCCGGCCGTTCCTCGTCGGATCGGTATCACAACGTCGACCCCGTCGATGAAGACACCATCAAGCAGTTCGTCTATGTCGAGGAGTGGCTCGACGTGAACGGCGAGTCCGTCGTGGGCGTACGCCCGGGCACGATCCCCGTTGAAGGCTCGTTCCGTTTCACGCGCTTGGCCGACGGCCGCTCGACTTATCTCATCTCGTACGGCTGGCCCGGCCCGCAGGTGCGCTCACGCGTGCTGCGCCCGGCGCCTGGTTCGAAGATCATGCTCCTCGGCTGGTCGGATCTGTTGCCTTGGGAGCAGCTCGGCGCCGTCTGCGTCATCACGACGCCGCGCGAGATGGCCGACGAAGAGAATCACCCGTGCAAGCAGGCCTTCGTCTTCAAGGTCGAGGCGCCCCGTTGAGCGGAGGCCTCAGAGCTCGACCTGCATTCCCAGCTCGACCACGCGGCCGGGCGGCAGATTGAAGTAGGCCGTCGCCGAAAGGGAATTACGGTTGAGCACTTCGAACAGCTTTTCCTGGACGGCGTTGAGCGAGAAGCCGGTCGTCGCGCGGACAATCGTCTCGCGGCTGAGGAAGTAGGTCACCTCGAGCGGATTGGGTGCGATGCCCATTTCCTGGTACGCCGCATCCAGCACCGGGAAGACATCCTGCTTCTCGCGGAAGCCGAACGTACCCGTGACGCTGAGGACGGAGGGGAATTCCTCATGGCTATCTATCTTGCAGAACTTCGGTCCGCGGGTGTTGAAGCTCACGCGGTCCGACATCGGTACGATGGCACGATCCTCGTCGACCTTGAGTGTGACGACGATGATATGATCATGAAGCGCACGGTTATGCTTGAGGTTGTGGGCCAGGGCCATTGGCACGGCCTTGGTCGAGCCGGCAAGATAGATTGCCGTTCCCTTCACGCGCGCGAACTTGCCCGCGACGAACCGGTCTTCGACGCTATCGAGGAAGTTCTCAAAGTCGCCGGCGGCCTCGCCTTCGCTCAGTTTTTGCTTCATCGCGATGCGGCCCTTATTCCAGACGGCCATCAGGTAGTAGACGATGATGCCAATCAGCAGTGGCATCCAGCCGTTGGGCAGAATCTTATGCGAATTACCGAGGACAAAGAGGACTTCTAGCAGGATGAAGGGCGTGAGCAGTGCATAGGCGCCGGCGGAAGGGATGTTCAACTTGTGGCGGAGGTACTGTCCAAAGAGGATCGTGGTCACCAGCATCGTGAGGCTCACCGCAATACCGTAGGCGCTGGCGAGGTTCTCGGAGGTCTCGTAATGCAGGACCAGGTAGATCGATCCGGTCATGAGGAGCCAGTTGATGATCGGAACGTAGACCTGTCCTGATTCATGGTCGGAAGTACGGTCGATGCGCATGCGGGGCAGGTAGTTCAGCTGAATCGCCTGCATGGTGATCGAGAACGCGCCGGCGATGAGGGCCTGCGAGGCGATGATGGCCGCGAGCGTCGCGATGACCACGAGCGGAATCTGCGCCCAGTTCGGCGCCATGTTGAAGAAGGGATTGAAGCCGGGCTCCAGGAGTTCAGCTGGGTGCGCGAGAGCCCATGCTCCCTGGCCGAGGTAGTTCAGGATGAGGGCAGGGAAGACGATGAAGCACCACGCCGCACGGATCGGCTTCTGCCCGAAGTGGCCCATGTCCGCGTAAAGTGCTTCGGCTCCCGTCACCGAGAGGAAGACCGCACCGAGGATCAGAATGCCCAGCCCGGGGTGGGTAATAAGTAGATGTAGCCCTTCGAGCGGGTTGAAAGCCCACATGATCTGCCCGAGGACTGCATGGTTCAGCACCAGTGAGAGGACACCAAGGCCGCCGATCACGGCGAACCACACCATGGTGATCGGACCGAAATACATACCGACGCGGCCGGTGCCGATCTTCTGGAGCCAAAAGATACCTACGAGGATCAGGACGGCTGCAGTGGGGATGAAGTATTTGAGGAAACCGGCGGAGAGGGGTCCGTGCAGACGCTCGTTGGCTTCCTTGACGCCTTCCAGTGCGGATACGACCGAGATGGCCGGGGTGATGACGCCGTCGCCATAGAGCAGGGCAGCTCCGAAGACGCCGAGGAGGACGAGGACGCTCCGGTGCTTCCGCTTGGTCTTCTCCTTATCCTTGGCGGATGCGAGGGAGACCAAGGTCATGATGCCGCCTTCACCGTCCTCGTTGGCTTCCATGACCAAGAGGACATATTTCACCATCACCACGAAAATGAGTGACCAGATGATGAGCGAAAGGATCGGGACCACTTGCGATGAGCCCAGAATGTTAGAATCCGCGTCCTTGACCCGTAGGCATTCCTTAAAGGCGTAGAGCGGGCTGGTCCCGATGTCACCGAAGACCACTCCCAGCGCAGCGATGGTGGCCGCCACAGTGAGGGGTTTGACGGGGGCGGAGCCTTCGATAGGCTCCTGGGCGGGCTGGCTCATGGAGAGTTATTCACAATGACAGGTCCTGAGGGGTAATCAAAGCCAATCGGGGCGTGCTGGGGCTTGCTTTTTTGCCCTTAAATCGCATCTCCAGACGTTCCCTTTCCCTGCTTTCCAAACAATACGAACAATGAATATCATCCAAACTGTTATCAATCAAGGTTTTGCGGCAGACGTGCCTGCTGGGGCTACTCAGGAAGCATTCAATCCTGTCAGCCTGCTCTTCCCGCTCCTGATGCTTGCGGGCATGTACTTCCTGCTCATTGCCCCCCAGCGCAAGCGCCAGAAGGAGCTCGAAAAGCTCCAGTCCGATCTCGCCGTGGGCGATAAGGTCCTGGCTGCCGGCGGCATCTACGGTCGCGTGGTCTCCATCAAGGAAGACCGTATCACCCTTGAACTCGATTCCGGCCGTCTGGTCGTCCACAAGTCCGCAATCATGGGCAAGGACGTCGACGCCGTCGTCCAGGCCTAAGGACGTTCACCCCTTACCGACCCTGACACAATGACATCCAGGACCTGGTTCTGGAAGATCGCGGTTTCGCTCGTCGCCCTGGCTGTCGCCTGGTTCGAGTTCCACCCGATCGCTCCGATCCCTCTCGACCAGTTCGTGCCCGCGCAGGTCATCGCGCAGAAGCCCGAATTCGACAAGCTCCACGCCGAAGCCCTCGAGCGTGTGAAACATTACAAGGACGCCGCCGTCGCGGCCGACAAGAAGTCGGTCTCCTACTTCCAGGCCTTGCGTGACATCGGCGAAGGCCGTGGTCGCGCCGCCCCGGTCGACTTCCGTCCGTTCTTCTTCACCGAAGCCCAGATCGTCCGCGAGCCTGACCAGGCTAAGCGCAACGGCATCGTGCTCAAGCAGCTGATGGTCGCCTCTCAGGGCCGTCTCAAGCTCGGTCTCGACCTGCAGGGTGGGGTGTCCTTCACGCTCAAGGTCGACCCGACCGGTGCTGAATCCGGTGAGAAGACCGCGGGCGACAAGTCCAACGTCTCCCATGCGGATATGGTCAACCAGGCCCTCCAGGTCATGGAGCAGCGCGTCAATCAGTTCGGCGTCGCCGAGCCGGTCCTCCGCCCCGTGGGCGACCTCTCCCTTGAGGTCCAACTCCCCGGCGAAGACGCTGCCAATAATCCCGACGTCATCGATGCGCTGAAGAAGCCTGCGAAGCTCGAGTTCCGCCAAGTGTACCGCACCGAGCGGCCCGCCCCGACCGACCGCGAGCATTCGCTTCGCTCGATGCCCGTGGATCCGATGCTGGGCGATGCTTCCGCAATCTCGACCTACGAGGTGCTCACGCTCCGCGACGTCGATAACCGTTCCGGCGAAATCGCCATCAACCGTTACTACGTCCGCAAGGCCGCCGACGCCACCGGCAAGATTATCAAGGCCGCTTCCGGCCGCTCCGATGACGGCATCTCCTTCTACGTGGACATGAAGTTCACCGACGAAGGCTCCAAGAAGTTCGGTGACCTCACCGCCAAGATCGCCGAAGGCAACTCCCGCTCCATCGGCCAGCTCGCCATCGTCCTCGACGGCAAGCTGCAGTCCGCACCGACCGTGCGCGAAGCCATCCGTAGCACCGGCGCGACCATCACCGGCTCCTTCTCCCGCGAAGAGGCCGTCGAGCTCGCCAACGTGCTCAATAACCCCCTCGAATTCCCGCTGATCACCCAAGACGTCACCTCCGTCGGTCCTTCGCTCGCGAAGGATGCCCAAGGTAAGTCCGTGGTGGCCTCCCTCGTGGCCGTCGGCCTCGTCGTCTTCTTCATGGTCGGGTTCTACGTCTGGGGCGGCTTCATCGCCATCCTCGGCATGATCCTCAACTTGGTCATGATCCTCGGCGCCTTGGCCTACTTCGGCGCCACGATCACGCTGCCCGGCGTCGCCGCGCTCGTGCTCACGCTCGGCATGGCCGTCGATGCCAACATCCTGATCTTCGAGCGTGTCCGTGAAGAGGCCGCCTTAGGCAAGGACCGCTCCGTGGCCCTGCGCGAGGGTTATGCCCGCGCCACCTGGACGATCGTCGACGCCAATCTGACGACGTTGCTGACCGCCCTCATCCTCGTCTTCATGGGCTCCGGTCCCATCCGAGGCTTCGGTATCACGCTGACCATCGGTATCTTCACCACGGTGTTCACGTCGCTGGTGACCTGCCGTGGCCTGCAGGAACTGGCGATTTCCCGCGGCGTGATGACGCGCGTCTTCGGCCTGCCGGTCTTCAAGCCGACGCTCGATATCCCGTTCCTTAACTTCGCTCGACTCGCATTCATCGTCTCGTGGCTCATCATTGCGCTCGGCCTCGGTGAACTCGCCTACAAGGGCAAGGAAGCCTTCGGCAAAGACTTCCGCGGTGGTGAATCCGCTCTCGTGGCCATCGCTCCCGGCGCCAAGGTCGACACGGGTAAGATCGCCGCGCTGGCGACGTCTATCGGCCTAGCCGATACGACCATCACCGTGCAGACCCCGGTGGGCGGCGGTGAACCGATTCTCCGTATCGAGACCGAACTCACCAAGGACAAGTCCAAGGGCGAGTTCGCCAATGTCGCGGCCATCGTGGGTGCCATCCAGGCCAAGAACCCCGAAATCCTCAAGGATCGGAGCGCTCCCGTCGATAAGCTGATGCTCTCCAAGGAAGCTATCGGTGGTTCCGTGAGCGGCGAGCTGCGCACCAATGCCATCTGGTCCGTTATCCTGGCACTCCTTGGTATCGGTATCTACGTGTCGCTTCGCTTTGAGACGGGCTTCGGTGTCGCCGCCATGGTGGCCACGCTCCACGACGTGCTGATGACCATCGCGCTGTTCGTCTTCTTCGGCGGTCAGTTCAATGCGACCCTCATCGCCGCGATCCTGCTCATCATCGGCTACTCGATCAACGACACGATCGTCGTCTTCGACCGAATCCGCGAGGAGCTGCAATCGAACCCGGGTCGATCGCTCCGCGATGTGATTCACTTCGCAATCAACCGCACGCTTTCCCGTACGACCCTCACCTCTGCGACGGTCCTCCTCTGCGCCATCGCTCTCTGGGCCTTCGGTGCTGGCGATGTCCGCCTCTACGGCGAGATCTTCATCTACGGCGTGCTCACCGGAACCTTCTCCTCCATCTTCATCGCCAGCCCCGTCTTCTACTGGTGGCATAAGGGTGAACGTAAGGGCGTCGATGCCGCGGAACTCCCGCGCACCTACTCCTGGGAGGCTGGCTCCGACAAGGACGCCTAAGGGCCACCCCGCACATGGCCGCCTGGTCTCACCGGGCCGCGGACGCCGGGCTTGCCCGACGGATCGCGGCTGCGCTGGGGGTTTCCGAACCCCTAGCCACAGTCCTCGCCCGCTCCTTCGCGGACGAGGCCGAAGCGGAGCGTCATCTGCTCGTCCACTTCCTCCGCCGCCTCGGCGCGCACCCGGAATATTTCGTCCCTCGCCGCCTCGAGGAAGGTTACGGGCTTTCGATGGCCGCGCTCGAACGCGTGCTCGCCGAAGCGAAGCCCCAGCTCTTCGTTGCCCTCGATTGCGGCACGAACTCCAAGCCAGAAGTCGACCGACTCCGCACTGAAGGCGTCGACGTCATCGTGGTGGACCATCACGTGGCCAAGGAAACCCGCGTGACCTGCACGCTCGTCAACCCGCGCGTCAACGACGCCGAGGATGCCCCGTGGCAGACGCTTTGCACCGCCGGACTGGTCTTCAAACTCGTCCATGGCGTGCTGAAGGTCCTGCGCCTTGCCGGCGACGAACGCGGTACAAGCATCGCGGTAAAGGATTACCTCGACCTCGCCGCCCTCGGCACGATCGCCGACCTGGTGCCTCTCCGCACAGAGAATCGCATCCTTGCCGCCCATGGCCTCAAGGCCCTCGGCGAAGCCCGCCGTCAAGGGGTGCGCGCCCTCATCGCCGTCAGCGGTATGGAGCCGGGTGGGGTGCTTACCTCGGTCGACGTCTCTTATCGCATCGGTCCGCGGATCAACGCCAGCGGCCGTCTCGCCGACGCCTCGCTACCGTTGCGTCTGCTGCTCTCCGACGATCCGGCTGACTGTCTGCGTGACGCTGCGCAGCTGGATGCCATCAATCGCGAACGCCAGGAGATCGACAAGAAGGTCACCGAAGAGGCCATGGCCCAGGCCAAGGCGATGGGTGACCTCGCCGGTTATGTCGTCCATGGCGACTGGCATCCCGGAGTCGTTGGCATCGCCGCCGGCAAGATCTGCCGCGCACTTGATCGTCCCGTCATCGTCCTCGGGAAGGAAGGGGAGAGCGCCAAGGGCTCTGGCCGCAGCGTCCCAGGTACCAATCTCGTCGAAGCACTCGGGGCCTGTGCCGACCTGCTCAAGACTTACGGCGGCCACCCGATGGCCGTTGGTGTCTCGCTCAATGTCATCGACGTCGAAGCCTTCCGTGCGCGCTTCGCCGCCGCCGTCGAAAGCCAGCGTCTCGCCGGCGTCGTCCAGGCTGATGGCCGTGACATCGATATTGCCCACTGGATCAAGCCTTCCGAGGTGACCGACCAGCTGCTCGACGATCTCGACCTGCTACAGCCGTTCGGCGAAGGGAATAGCGAGCCAGTCTTTGGCTTCAAAGGATTCGTCTTCGACCGTCCGCCCACGCCTTTCGGCGAAGGCAATTTCCGGCACCAGCTTCCGCTCAGCGGCGGCCGCCGCCTGAACTTCGTCGCCTGGCGCATGGCTGACCGCATGCCGGAACCCGGTAAGGCGATCGAGATGGCCGTCAAGCTGCAGTGGAACCGCTGGCAGGGACGCCGTATCCCGCAGGCCGAAATCCTCGACTGGCGCTACGCCTCCTGATTACTTCGCGCCCGCGGCTTCCGCTGGACGTCGATCTTCGATGGTCTTGCTGCGGATTGCATGAGGCTCGTCGGGAATCGGGAGGAGAAAGACGAGCGATCGTAGGTTCGGTTGCTGCAGCGAGCGGTAGACGTGGCCGAGGTCATAGCCGTCGTCGGCCTTCGTGTGGATTTCGGCCAAGGCGTATTGATGGTCCGACGTCGGATTTTTGACGACGGTACGTGCGTTCACCCGCAGCGTGACCTTGCGCTCGGGGTAGCGTAACTCGACGTCCTTACCGGTGAGGTTGATGAATTGAAGGGAGCCGTAAGGGAAGGTGCCCTCGGTGTCGTCCAAGGCGAGGATTTGGTGTCCGTTGCCGCCCGAAGAGAAGAGCAGCAGGTATTTTCCGTCATTTTGAAAGGTGTATTCAGCCGTGGGCGTAGACGTCGGCCTAGGCGCCTTGCCGCCTTTCTTTTTGGGCGCTTTCAGCGGCTCTTTGGGCGCGGATTCCAAGCGCAGGATCAGGAGATTGGCTTCTTCGGTCTCTTTCGATGCTGAGGTAAGGATACCTGAAAGTTCTTTGAGCCTTTCGTTAAGGGCATCGAGCTGAGCCTGGTCTCCGGGGGACGGTTTGCGGGCGCGCTCGGAGGTCTGCAGGTTGAGCGTGTTCAGCAAGCGGGTGATCTGGGCGAACTCGTCCGACGCCTGCAAGGTGACCGCCTGGGCGCGGCGGAGGCGCTGGATGGCCGCCGTCATGTCGGGTGAGAGCGGTCGAGGATTCAGCGTCTCTTCGTCGATGGTGATGAAGCGTAGCGTATGAGCACCTTTGTAGGTAATCTCCGCGGTGAAGGCGTTGTTCGGGATGCTGAGCCGTCGCAACGTCTCGCCCTCAAGGTAGCTGGCGCCGGGGATCGCCTCATCAAAGGCGAGCGCGCGGAAACGGATGCTCAATCCGGGCTTGTCGGCGGTCTGGGCGAAGAGGGTCGCCGCGAGGAGCGGCCAGAGAAGGGCGGTGCGGGCGATCATAGGTCCTTCTGCGTGAGCGTGCGGGTGGAGAGGATCACGAAGCGCCGGCCAAGGGTCCGGTTGATCTGGTTGAGCAAGGGGTTGTGCAATTGTCCATCGGTGAGCTTCGCCACTTCGGTCTCGGGCGGTTGGCTGGGGTCGCAGAACTCCGGGATGCGTTGCACGACGGCTTCGATCCAACAGCCAGACAGGGTGCGGGTCTGATCGAGCGGGTCCGTCGCTTCTCCGTAGCAACGGATGACAAAGGTGTCCGAGCGGGTGCTGAGCGAGGAGCCGACTGCCTCTAGGATGTCTGACTGTAGCAGTGAGGTCGGGGCGGCGCGGAGCGAGTGTCCTTTGCTGGAGTTCGTCCGAGGGTCGGTCGCGATGACGTTGGTCCGCATGTACGTGTAAGGCACCAAGCCGGCAACGGCCGGATTCGTGTCAGGATTGCTGGTGGTGATGGGCGCGAGCTGCGCGTCCGTGTAGGCCGGCGCCGAGGTCATCGGAGAGTTACGGTTCGAAAGATTGGCTCCGTCGACGTCGGCTCGCAGGATGGCATTCTGGAGGCAGCCCTGCCACGCGACCTGGTTGGGATACGCGCCGCAGTTGAATCGGTTCACGAACTGGGCCAGGCCGATGTAAGGAAGAGGGACCTCAACGCCGCGGTTCTTGATCACGTAGTGGACATCCGAAATTCCGACCTTGATGCCGTATTGGTAGCGATGGTTGTAGCGGATGCGCATACGGGTCTCTTCGACGATGGATTTCGCCAGCAGTTTGATCTGCGCATCGTCCAGGGTGGCCAAACCGGTCCACGTCTTCTTGTCGTTGAGGGCGGTCTTGTAATTGTAATCCGCGGAATCGGCGCGGGTGGCCCGGGGGAAGCGGGCGTTTTTGTCGGTGCCGGGCAGGAGTTCGGTGGCGGAACCCATCGCGTTACGCTTGGCGCTGGCCAGCAAGGCGGCCCAGGCGTCGACCGAGGTGCTGTTCACGTTGAACGTGCCGTCTGACAAGATGGTTCCCGCGATGCGCCGATGGTCGGCGAGCATCGCCCGGACGGTGAGCGGGTCGCGGGTGGCGTAGAGTTTCGTGCGCGGATTGGCGAGCCGGCCCGTGCCGGCGGCGAATTCATCGAGCACCGCGGCTAAGGTCTTGGTCTCCGTGACGACCTTGCTACGACTGATGATTGGGGCGGCGCCCGAAAGGAAGAAACGGTCGTAGATTGCCGAATTGGCCATCCAGGCATGGTCATGGTTAGCGACACCGCAGAGCGAGTCCGTCACATAGGTCATGCTGTTGTAGGTATTTAGCGGCGAGAAGCTGTTACCAATCTGGAAGAGCGGCTCCTGGTCGCGCAGGCCGAAGTTGGCGTGTGTGTACTGGGCAAGGGAAAGCGGGGGCGCGAACGGCACGCTGGTATAGACGGCCGAGGTCACGCCGCCGAGGCCCGACGTCACGCTGAGGCCTCCGTAGGCCTGCCAGCCGGCGATGGCTGGCGTCTCGATGACCTCGTTCCAGTTATTGGCCGGGCGCTGCATCATCTTGTAGCTGGGCGACGTGAAGGCATAGCCAGCCGGTGTCGCCGCGCTCGCCATACCGTTGGCATCGCCGCGGGTCACGGCCGCCATGGGGTTCGAATGTGAGAAGATCGGAAAGGGCAGGGTGTCCTTGGGCCAGCGGAGGTTGAAGTCATGGATACCCAGGATCCTCGGCTCGGACTTGCTGTCGGGCAGCGTGATGCCTGATGCGCCGAGCGCGAGGGAGGTCGCGGCGCCGCTGCGGCTGAAATCCGTCGCGGTCAGCGCATTCAGTTCGCTGCAGGCGTTGAAGGCGCCGCTCAGCGAGCCGTTGGAGGTTCCCGTGATCCGGTCGCCCGGCCAGGAGGTCAGCAGCACGCGGGCTTCATAGGAGCCAGCATTCAGCAGGGAGACCGTCACGTTCTCTCCGTTGGCGCTGGCCGCCACCGTCACCGGATTGCCGTCGGGGTCGGTGCAGGGCATCCAGAAGCCGCCGCGGGTATCGAGGCCCACGATTGCGTTGCCTGGCGTGCGGGTGAACGGCCAGGTGCTGTCATAGGTGGGTGCCACGCCGACTGCCGGGTAGGAGTAGACGCGGAACTCGCCCGGTAGGAGCACGTTGTCGACGCCGATGTTCATCCGGAAGTTCTCCACCGCGTTCGAAGTCAGGTCGACGGCCCGGGCGAGTTCGCCGATGGTCTTGGTCCAGCTCTTGGCGGGGGTCTGGAACTGCACGGTCAGG
Organism: Verrucomicrobiota bacterium; assembly: GCA_026397955.1. Classification (GTDB taxonomy): domain Bacteria; phylum Verrucomicrobiota; class Verrucomicrobiia; order Opitutales; family UBA953; genus UBA953. The sequence continues at coordinate 57,189 of JAPLTV010000016.1, forward strand.
CTATCCCAGTTGCGGAACGAGAGCCGCATGGCGGTGAGTTCCAGTGAAGAACTGTCGCGGGCTAGTCGCAGCGAGACGTTGTAAGGATTGTGGAGCACGACGATGGGCGTGACGGTGAGCCGCAACGCGCCCCCGCCGCCGTCCTGAAGGCCCCAGACGGTCAGTTGTCGGCAGACGTAGGGGGAGACCGCCACCTTGGTCGGCTTGGGCGGATAAAGCCCGTTGATCGTAGTGGCGTTGAGGAAGTCGCCGGTCGACTCAGCGCGGTTGTAGAAGCGCCCATAATGGCTGCGGTCGCCGTAGGCAGAGGCTGAAAGCGCGGCCGCGTTGGGGAAGTGCGCCCGGGCGTTGAGTTCGGGCGCGACCGGATTGAACCAGTTGAGTTCTTTGTAGAGGCGATGGTAGCTGCGCAGGGATTCCCAGGTCGGGCCGCGCGTGGTGCCGCTGTTCGAGAAGGAATAGAGCGGCGCGATATTACGGGAGGCGCCGTCATGCCTGATCGTCACCTTAGCGTCGGCGTAGGCGCTGCGTACGCTGCTACCGTTCGGATGGAAGGTGTACGTCACCCCGGATAGCTGCGCGCCGGCGGAATCCTTGGGGGCGGTGCCTTCGCTGAATTCGGATAGCTTCCATTCGGCGTCCGTCTTCTCGAAGGCCAGCGAGAGGTCTACTTTGAGCCCGCCCCAGAGCGCGTCGCTGTTTACCCCGCGGGACCAGAGGGTGGCTTCGGTAAAGAGGCGCTTCGCGCGCGTCGGCGGGGAGGTCTCCGTCAGCCCGAGCCCGGAGTTCGTCAGGAAGGGCAGCTCCCTCATCTGCGTGATGCGTGGGTCGATGCCGCTGAGGGGCATGTTCTCCAGCCCGGCCAGGATGCCGGTCCCCGAGCGGGCCGTACCGCGCAGCGCTTCCTGCTGTAATTGGGGTGTCGTCGTGCCCGTGGGCGGGGTGAGCCGCGGGTCGGTGAGGTTGATGCGCGCTTTGACGCCCTCGTCGCCGATCCAGTAGCAGTAGGAGCCGTTCGCATCGATATCGGGGAGGGCGATGCGCGGCAGGCTGATGCGGCCGTCGGGTTTCCCGGGGCTGGTCGAGCTCGCAAGCTCTGGGCCGCTGGCGCAGGTGTCGCCGACCAGCGGTACGAGCAGGTTGGCGGGGATGGAGAAGTCGTTCTGCCAAGGCACCCATTGGTCGACGTAGAAGTCAGCCTGTCCGTGGAGGTTCGCCGACTGCGTGCCCGGCAGCTGGTCGTGTCGTCCGCTGATTAGCCACGAGGGCGGCTGTAACTGCTGGTCGCTGCGCCAGACGCCGGTCCACAGCGGGTTGCGGATGGTGTTCCAGGTCCAGCCTGGTTGCGTGGTGTTGGCCAGGATGTCGGCCCGCGCGGTCATGCGCCGGTCGGGACCCGCTTCCTGCTGTAGGTGTGCGAGGGCGAGGCGGAGCGCGACGGCCGCGTTGAGTTTCGCCCGCAGGTAGTTCTGGTGCTGCGCCGAGAGGCGCGACTCGATGGTCACGAACGAAGCCACCGTGATGACCGTCATCAGCACGATGGACATCACCACGAGCGACAGCACGAGGCTGAAGCCGGAGCGGCGGCGCGGCGTCACGGAGTCGGTGGGCACCTCATTATTCTGCGGCCATCCCCGAGGCCCTCAAGTCCGGACGGCTCCTGTTATATGAAAGTTATGTGACGCCCCGCCGGCTTACTTTTCGCCCTTCGGTGCCGGCGGCTTCTGGGCTAGGCTGCGCGCGGGCGGGGGGCGGTCTTCGATCACCTTGAGCACGATACGGCCGAGATCACCGGGACCGGGTGAGAGCATGTAAAGTTTGCGGGTACTCTCCATGTGGAAGACCCGGCCGGAATAAGCGGGGAGCTCGGTCTCGTTGATGCGGCTGGCAATCTGCAGGTCGTAGTAGTCGTTATCCTTGCTGCCTGGTCGGGCTACCTTGGAGCTGCCGGCAGGAATAAGCTGGTCGCCCGAGGGGAGTTTGATCGTCAGTGGGAAACTGCAGAGGTTGAAGTAGCGGTTGCTGCCAGGGGGGAAGGAACCTGGGATGTCCTGGATGGCGGTGATCCCGTTATCCTTGCCGGGGTTTACCATCAGGATGAGGTGGAGCTGCCCTTGTTTTGCCGGCAGGTCGATCCAGGCAATCGGGGGTTTTCCGGCCGAAGCCAAAGCGTGCGTCGGGGTGGCCGCCTTGATGCCGCGGATCGGTCGCTTGACGACTTCGGTCTTCTCGCCGGTTTTTGGTACAGGCTCCCCAGGAATCTCGGTGGCGGCCAATTCGATCAATTCCATCCGGGCTGGGCCGCGATAATAGAACGCGTCGGTGAGCATGTCCGTGGGGATGACGAGTCCGTTGACCTTCTTGTCCTGCATGATGCCGATCCCGGCCAGAGGCTTGTTGGCCGAGATGAACTTGATATAGGCTTCGACGATGGGGCCGTCCGCGGCCTGGGCAGAGCCGCAGGTGAGGAACAGGGTCGCGAGCAGGATTTTTCCTAGGTCAGATCTCATCGGCTTTGAGCCAGCGCATTGAGACGATCTTGAAGCGGCGGCCGAGCACATTATTTACGGGGGTGAGCGCGGTGCTCAAGGTCGCGTCGGTCGCCGCCGACGGGGCGATCTTCAGCGGCTTCGGTGCGCTGTTACCCGTTTCGGCCGCATTGGTGGGATCGACGAACTCAGGGATGCGCTGGACGACGACCTCCATCCAGGCCGAACCAATCTCACCGTTGTCGAGGCCGGCTTCGCCGTAGCATCGAAGGGTAAAGGTATCGGAACGGGTGGCTAAGGCGGAGCCGAGGCTTTGGAGAAGGTCAGATTGCAGGAGGTTGCCGGGGGCGCCCATGGCGGTGTGCGAGCGGCTAGTGCCGGTCTGCGCGGTCGTCTCGATGTTCTCGGGATTGGGGAACCAGCTGGAGGTCGCCGTCTTGAGCGAATTTTGGGTGAGTTTGCGGTCGGCGGCATTGGCGAAGAGGCGGTCGCTCAGCCCGGCGTTATAGGTCTGGTCGGCGCGGAAAATCGCCGCCTGCAGCGCACCGCAACGGCTGGCCCAGGTCTCAGGCGTGAGGAAGCGGTTGATGAATTCGGAAAGACCGAGGTAAGGAGTGGTGGCCTTGGCCAATCCGCCGAAGAGTCGGCTGCCGGGAGCCTTGGCGAGGTCGCGCTCGCTGCGCGCAATGAGGGCGAAGCGTGCCTTGTTCTCCGCGACGATCGCGTTGGCGAGGTTGGCGATCTGCGTATCGCTGAGGTTGGCGAAGCCGGCCCAGTTGCTGGGGTCATCGGTGTTGCCAGCGGCGATCGCGGCGGTGTCCTTGGTCAGCACGCGAGGGAAGCGGGCATTGTTGGTCGAAGACGGGCTGGAACTCGTCTTGTCCGCCACCGCGAGGTTCTTGGCGCTGCCGAGGAACGCGGTCCAAGCAGTCACGGAGGTGGAGTTGACGTTGAAGGCGCCCTTGTTGAGGAGCACGGCGGCGGAGCGTCGGTAGTCGGCGAGGGCGGCCGCGGTGGCCATGGCGTCGCGGCCGCTTTCCAGGGAGAAGCGCGGGTTGTCTAGCGGCATGCCGTTATTAACGAAATCGCTGATGACTTGGGTCATCGACTTCTTCTCGTTGGGGTCCGTCGGCGGGGTGGAGGTCTTGCTGGCGATGGTGACGGGGTCGGTCGGCGTGGGTGTCGTCGGGGTGATGACGCCGCCGGTGCCGGATTTCATCCAAGGCGCGAGGCTCGAAAGGAAATAGCCATCCCAAAGCGTGGCGTTGAGGAGGTAACTCTGGTCGAACTCGGACCAGTTCGAGCCGTTGTCCTGTAGCGCTTTCTTGGCGTCGACCAGAGGTGAGGCGAAGCTGTTTCCGATGCTGAGGAGCGGTTGCTGATCGCGGATACCAAAGTTGGCGTGGGCGTATTGGGCCAACGAGACGGGCTGGACGAGGGGGATTTCGGCGAGGATTACGCGCGAGTCTCCGGTCGCGGCGGTGGCGGAATTACCGCCGAAGGCGAGCTTACCGGCGCCAGTGTTCTCCAGCACGTTTTCCCAAGCTCCGGTCCGGACGCTGAGCTGGTAGCTGGGCGACGACCCGCGGGCGCCGGTCGAGCCGACGCGACCGGCGGCGCTGGGCTTCTGGACCGCCGCCATGGGGTTCGAATGTGTGTAAGTGGCGTAGGGCGCGGCGGCGTGGTCGGAGGTCTTGGCCGAGACGTCAATGACTGTGACGATGTCCGCGGGGAGGGGAGGGGAGTCAGCTGTCGGGTAAGGGTTGCGGCCGTCCCATTCCGGGATGTCCGGGCGGGGATACTTGTTCTGCACGTGGCGCCAGCTGAGGAAGAATTTCTCTCCAGGGCTCGGGTACTTTATCTGGCCGATATCGTTGAAGGCGATTTCGCTGGTCTCGCTCGTCTTGGCGAGGAAGTCACTCTTATCGGCCGAAGGATTGCTCTTGGCGTTGGTGTTGAGTTCGAGCTGGTCTCCCGGCCAGCAGCTGAGCGCGTGACGAACGCGAAGGTTGCCGCCGGGTATGATCTCGAGCGCAATCGGATTATCGATGTTGAAGGTCAGCGTGGCGGCTTCGCCGAAGTTCCAGTCCCAGACGTTGTCGCGGTAGCCGCCCTGGATATTGTAGGTGTTATCGAGGACGATGGACTTCGCCCATTCGCCCATCTTCGGTTCGCAGGAGAAGACGCGCATCTCGCCCGGCTCCAGTGTGATGCTGGCACTGGCGTCCTTGGTCAGGTAGAAGCGGAAGGTGTCGTCGTTGTCGCTATCCGGGGCTTGGCGGGTGAAGAAGTCGGTAATCTTGGTCTCGTAGACGTAGGGATTGGCCAGCGTGCCGGTCTTGTACTGTTTGAAGCGGAATTTCCAGTCGGCCATGTCCGCGAAACCGATGGCCGCGGCGTAGGGAGTCTTGTTGGCGCCGCCGCTGGCGGTACCCGGGGTCCAGGTCATGCGGACGTTGAACGGATTATGGATGACGACGATGGGGGTGATGTTGAGGCGGATGTCGACCCACTCGTCCCAGCTCCAATAGGCGAGCTTGCCGCGGCGGATCAGCGTCCAGTCCCAGTACTGCATCTTGTTCACTGTGAAGGCGAGGGTGACGCGTTGCAGGTAAGGCGTGGCGGCGACGTTCAGTGGGCGCGTGACGATGTTATTCGTGTCGCCGTTGCGGTAGTCGTTCGCGTTGGGGTTATTGTTGCTCGAGGCCGGCAGGTCGCCGTCGTAGACGTCCGAGTAGCCGTAGAGTCGGTTGCGCAGGCTGTTGTTGGGCAGGCCGCTGCTGGCGGGCGTGCCGCTAGGGTGGGCGGCGGCGACGTTGGGCCAGAGCGTGCGGGCGCGAAGGGTAGGGGTGCCGGTAGAGCGGGCGTTCGAGGTGGCGCTGCCGGTCCAGCCGAGCTGCTTGTAGAGGCGATGGTAGTCGCGCAGGGCCCACCAGGCGGGGCCGCGGACCTGGCCGTCGCTGACGGTGCGGCTGAAGACCGGCGCGGCGGTGGTCTTCTTGGAGCCTTGCATTAGCACCGGCATTGCGGTCGCCTCGACGCCTTTCTCGGTCGTCGTGGCGGCGGCGCCGGCGACGCCTTGTCCGAATTCGGTAGCCGCGAACTGGGCATCGCTGAGTTCGAAGGCGACGGAGAGATCGCGCTTGAGGCCTCCGTTGAGCGAGTCGGCGAGCACTCCGGCGGAAGTCGCGGTGACGTCATGGAAGAGCAGGCGGACGTTGGGGGTGGAACTGCCACCAGTGGTCTTGGAGTAGCCGCTAAGGAGCGGCAGCTGGCGCACGGAGTCGAGGCTGGTCAGCTGCGTGGGGTTCGTCAGCAGGCTGAGCCCGTCGACCAAGGAGTAGCCGGGCGTCAGTGGGCTGCGCAGTGAAATCATCTGGTCTGCGTTGTTCGTATCATCCGGAGTGCGTACATCGCGCAGGTTGATGCGGGCCTTGATGCCTTCGTCGCCGATCCAGTAGGCGTAGTTGCCTTTGATGCGGTCGTCCGGGAGCGCGACCTTGGGGAGGGCGACGAGCCCGCTGGGGCGGCTGCCTTCCGCCGCTGCGGCGCTGCCGGTGCCGACGAGGTTCACCATTGACGCGACGTCGGGATTGTAGCCGGTCTGCCACGGGGCCCAGTAACCCGCATGGTAGTCGGGCGTGGAGCCGGTCTGATAAAGAGAAAGGGACTGCGTGCCGGCCGGTTGGTCGGCGCGTCCGGAAACGAGCCAAGAGGGCGGAAGGTCAGGAAGATCGGTGCGCCAGATGCCGGTCCACATCGGATTACGGACCGTGCTGGCGGTCGCGTCGGGTTGCGTGATGTCAGCCCGCGCGGTGGCGCGTCGGTCGGGCCCGGCCTCCTGCTGGAGGTGCGCGAGGGCGAGACGCATCGCGACGATCGAGTTGAGTTTAGCGCGCGTCGCCAGCTGCTGGTTCATGACCGCGCGAGATTCGACCGTGATAAAGGCGGAAACGGTGACTAGCAGCATGAAGATTCCCGCCATCACCGTCAGGGACAGGATGAGGCTGAAACCGGGGCTTCGCTTGCTGTGTTTCATGCCGTGCCACCTTGAGGGTGGTATGAGTATTATTACTCATTTTAAACCTCAGGCAAGAGCCACCTCTGCCCCCTGTCCGCAAAGTCGGCCCGCAAGCTGACATGCTTACCTTAGATAAGTGATATAAAATAAGTGTTTTCAGGCCACGGATACGGGCATAGTGAACTTTTGTCATGAAAACCCCGCTTCTGGCCGCAGTGCTCCTTTTCGCCTCAGTTTCTCTTTTCGGTGCCGCCGCCGTCGGTGGCGGTGTTCCGCCCACGACTCCGACGACTCCGACCACCACGCCGACGGTGAAGCCGCCGTGCACCAAGCCGACCACCACTGGTACCACGACCAAAGCTCCCGAGAAGAAGGAAGCTCCGAAGGCTCCCGAGAAGAAGGAAGTCGAGAAGAAGTCCAACGACGATAAGCGTCCGTTCAAGAAGTAATCGGTTCCTCCCAATCGCCTGAAGGGCCGGACATTTGTCCGGCCCTTTTTGTTTCCGCTTGTCGTCCCCCAGAGTTTTGCAGGAATGGGTGGTATGCGACACCTGGCTCTCTTGCTTGCTTCTGCCGTCCTCCTTTTTGCCGCCGACAAACCGGCCGCGGCTCCCGCGCCGGTCGCTCCGAAATATCAGGAAGGCAGCTGCTGCGACAAGGCCGTGAAGAAGGGCGAGAAGTGCGTCCATCCCTGCTGCGTGAAGGCCGCCAAGGCCGGCAAGGTCTGCGATCATTGCAACGAGCCGGCGAAGAAGTGACGCGCCGCGCGGTCGCGCTTGCGAACGTCCAGTCATGTCGCAGTCTGCGCCCATGCTGAAGCGTTACCCCTTCCTTTCCTCCGTGCTGCTCGTCGGTGGCGCGGTCGCCTTGTTCTTCTTCACGCGTCCGGTCTCCGCCGCTCCGACCGCTGCCCCCGTCAAATATGAAGCCTGCACGCCTTCGCGCGACGGGATCGGCAAGGTCTGGATGGGCCGCGAGATCTCGCACGTGATGGGCCATCCTGGTATCGGCTGGCTCGAGCGTACCGACCGTGAGAAGGAGGAGGCGCCTTCCAAGGCCATCGCCTTGCTGGAATTGGCGCCCGACGCCGTCCTGGCCGACATCGGCGCCGGCTCAGGCTATTATTCCTTCCGTATCGCCCGCAAGCTACCCCGCGGCAAAGTCGTCGCGGTGGATATTCAGCCGGAGATGCTCGATTTCCTGAAGGCCGAATCCGCCAAGCTCGGTATCAGTAACGTGCAGCCCCATCTGGGGGCAATCGATGACGTGAAGCTCCCCCCAGCCTCGATCGACGCCGCCCTGATGGTCGACGCCTATCACGAGTTCGACCACCCGGTGGAGATGCTGGCTTCGCTGCGTTCGGCCCTGAAATCGAAAGGCCGCATCTACCTCCTGGAGTATCGCGCGGAGGATGACAACGTGCCGATCAAGCCGCACCACAAGATGACCGAGGCGCAGGCCCGCAAGGAATTCGAAGCCGCTGGCTTCCGGTTCGTAATGAATAAGCCGGACCTGCCGTGGCAGCACCTGCTGATCTTCGAGAAGCCCTGAGCGGGCTCAGGCCCCGACGTTCTTCTTGATGTCCTTGAGTTGCTGGAACTCCGGCTTGGCGGTGTAATACTTATCGAGCGGATAACAGCCGGAGATGAGTCCATTGCGCGGGGCGGTCGTGCAGTCGCTAAAAGTCCGGCAGATGAACTTGGTCTCCATCGCCCCGTTCTTCGCCGCTTCGGCGAGCATGGCGGGATAACTGAGCACCGCTCGGCCGACGCCGATCGCGTCGCTACCGCCGGTGCGCAGGATGTGCTGCGCGAGGTGGGGTAGGTATTCCTGCACGTAGCTGAGGCCAGAACTTACGACAATCATGCCGGCAGGGGCCTGCGCGCGGACTTCACGGACGACGCGGACTTGACGGGCGACGTCGATGAGCGGGTCATGCGCCGGCTGGTAGCCGTCGCTGGGCGGATAAGCCGCCGGACGCTGGAGGTGGGGGTTATAGTAGGGCGAGCCGGCGGTGGTGTTGAGGATTTTTACGCCCAGTTCACCGAGCAGTTGCACGAAGGCGAAGGTCTCGGTGAGGTCGATCTCGGTGGGCTGTGCCTGATTGACGCCGAAAGCGTAGTGATAGGGTAGGCAGGCGGAGAAAACCTCGGGGATGCCGGGACCGAGCTTGCCGGGCACGCTCAGGGCGGGGTCCGGACGGAAAGGCACCATGTCAAAGAGGCTGAGGCGCACGCCGATGTCGATGGCGTTACCATCGGCACGGATACCGGCGATGATGTCGCGCAGGATGCGGGTACGGTTCTCGAAGGAGCCGCCGAACTTGCCCGGACGCGTGAAGGCGCCGAGGAACTCGTGCAGCAGGTAGCCGTGGCAATGCTTGATGTCCACGAAGTCGGCGCCGCAGTCGCGGGCCACGCGGGCGGCCTTGACGTAGCAACGGATCAACTCCTCGACGTCGGCGTCGGTCAGCACCTGGGCGTCCGAGGTCACGTTGAACTTCTTGTCCAGGATCGGGTGGCGGTAGGCCACGCGGGATTCCCAGCGCTTCTTGTCATGCGGGCGGCAGAAACGGCCGGAGTGCGTGAGCTGGAAGCCGATGACCAGGTCGTCGACCGAACCCCAGCGGGCGAGGTGCTCGGCCTTGAGGATGCCGACGAGTTCCGTGATGCCGGGCTGGTTCTCCTCATTGATGATCAGCTGGTTCATGTTCGCGCGGCCGTCGGCGCGGACGGCCATCGCTTCGGCGCCGCAGATCATCTTCGCACCGCTTGCGCCGAAGCGCTGCCAGCGACGTTTCATCTCCTCGGAGATTCCGCCGGTGGTGGTGCCGTCCCAGCCTTCCATCGGATGGATGGCGATACGATTGCCGATGGTCTTACCGTTGACCTTCGTGCGCGTGATCGGCTGCGAGAGGGGATTGCCGGCGCCGGCTTCGATGGCGTCCTCGAGCGGGAGGTCGGCGCCGACGCTAGCGCAATGGGCGCGGAAGTCGGCGACGGTCTTGAGCGTCGCGACGCGGGTGAGTTTGAAAGGGGTAGTCATGGCGAGGTTCAGCGAGGGATGCCGAGGCGATCGGAGATACGACGGGTGCGTACCATCGCTTCGCTCATGCGGGCGGCCTCGTCGGATCCGCGCACATCCTTGCAGGCCGGGTGCGGTTCGGGGGAAGCGATGACGCCGAGCTGATGGAGCAGGTGGGCGGTGCTGTGCTTGTAGGCGGCGGCGCTGCCTTTGGCATCGAGACGGAAGACCTGATCTTCGAGCGACTGGAAGGCCTCGAAGAGCTTGTAGACGCGGGTGTCGAAGCGACCCGTACCCGTGGGGAACTTCTTGCCCGGGGCGCCGTCGTCGAGCCACATGTCCTTGGCGGCGCAGATCTGCGGGGCCGCGCTGCTGGCGGCGCCAATGAGTAGGGGCAGGCCGGTCTTGATCGCGGTGGCGATGCCGTAGTCGTCCCCGCTGTGCGGGGTGAAATCGAGCTTCAGGTCCTTGCACATCGCGGCCCAGTAGAGGAAGTGTGGTTCGTCGAGCGTGCTCACCTTGCCGCCGACGAACTTCGGATGGATCGCGAGCTGGTGCAGGAGCCAGGGCTCATAAGGTGTGGCCCAGGAGACAAAAGAGGGTTCGAGGGCGTGGACGATACCGGGGCGGACGAGCCACTCGGCAATCTGGTAGTAGCCGTCGCGGCGACGCTCGGGGTCGAGCGAGTTCAGCCACTTCGACGTCATGATCATCACCTCGCAGTTGTCGTGCACCTGGACGAGGTCCAGCAGCGCGCGGTAGCGCTCGGCCTGGAAGGAGGTGTCGTCCTGCGCGCCGCGGGCCGTGATACCGGCGATGAAGCGCATGTCCGGGAAGGCTAGGCGGAATTGGCGGAGCACCTCGGCGTACATCTTGTCGTCGAGGTCGAAGATATAACCCGTATCGGCGTTGAGCACCGGCACGAGTTCGATGCCGTAATGGTCGGCGGCGGCCTTCTGCCAGCGGATCTCGGACACGAAGCTTTGCCAGTCCGGACGGCCGTCCTGGAAGGGCAGGAGCACCGCCGAGCACAGGCGGGCCTTGGTGCGGTGGTCGACGAGGGCTTCCTCGGCCGTCCAGGCCCATTTGGTCGCGGACCAAGGGGTCGTCGGCAGCAGGTCCTCGGGGCGGTCGATCAGCGGCTTCATGGGGCGAAAGCCCTAGCAGGTAATTGGACGCTTGAAAACATTTGTTGCACCGCCTGCGGCCAAGCACAAATCGCCCCTTGAAGGCTGGGGTTAAGTCCTTCTGATGGGGCCATCCCCATGCACGACGCCAAAGACACCCGCGATGCGATCACCAAGGGCATGCAGATGACCCTTCTCGCCGGCTTCCTGGGTTGGATGATGGATGGCTA
>JAPLTV010000028.1 GCA_026397955.1 Verrucomicrobiota bacterium
GCCGTTGTGCGGGATCGGGGTGGTGTCGAGGATCGAGGTGACGTTCAGGCCGAGCACCTGGAGGGCGCGGATGGCGCTGTCGCGACCCATGCCCGGACCCTTGACGCGGACGGAGACGTCCTTGAGGCCGTGAGCCATGGCGAGCTTGGCGGCTTCGGAGCAGACGACCTGCGCGGCGTAAGCGGTGGACTTACGGGAGCCACGGAACTGGTGACGGCCGGCGCTGCCCCAGGAGATCACGTTGCCGTTGGCGTCGGTGATCGTGACCTTCGTGTTGTTGAAGGTCGCGAGGATGTGGCAGATGCCGGTGGTGATGTTCTTCGAGCCTTTGGCGCGACGGACCTTCACTTCGCCGAGTTCTTCGCCGAGGAGTTCCTTGGCGGTGATCTCCTTGCGTTCCGGGGCGGCGGCTTCGGCCGGAGCGGCCGCGGCAGCGACGACTTCGGGGGCGGCGGCGCCTTCGGCGGCGGGGGCCTTCGGCTTCTTGGCCGTGGGCGTCTTGGGGGCTTCTTCGCTCATCGTAAAATAGTTTTAGGAGAAAGGTTGGCTTACTTGGAGGGAGCCGCGGCGACGCCGACGGTCTTGCGCTTGCCCTTGCGGGTACGGGCGTTGGTGCGCGTGCGCTGGCCACGGACCGGGAGGCCGCGGAAGTGACGGAGACCGCGGTAGCACTTGATCGCCTGGAGGCGCTTCAGGTTCTGGGCGATGTCGCGGCGGAGGTCGCCTTCGCACTTATAGCCCATGCGGACGATGTACTCGACGATCTTGTTCAGCTGCTCTTCAGAAAGATTCTGAGCGCGCATGGCCGGATCAAAGCCGAGAGCATCGCAAATCTCTGAGGCACGGCAGGGGCCGATACCATAGATATAGCGGAGAGAGATCTCTACTTTCTTGTTGTTGGGAATGTCTACGCCGAGGATTCGTGGCATGGTGTCCGTGCTGTTTGGAAGGTGGGAAAGAGGTCGGAACTTGGAGGTTCTGGTGGGATTTGAAAGCAAAAAATGCGGTTTAAACGAGGGTCAGGATTTCTGCCCCGTTTTCGGTCACTAAAACGGTGTGTTCGAAGTGCGCTGAGACCTTACCGTCGGCCGTCCGGGCGGTCCAGCCGTCCGAAGCCATGACGATCTTATGGGAACCGAGATTTACCATGGGCTCAATTGCTAAGGCCATGCCAGGCAATAACTTAGGACCAGTTCCAGCCTTGCCGTAGTTAGGAATCTGGGGCTCTTCGTGCATCTTGCGGCCGACACCGTGGCCGACGAAGTCACGGACAATGCCATACCCCCCGGGGGCAAGCGCCTCCTGGATGGCAGCGGAGATGTCCCCTACCCTATTGCCGGGCTTCACGGCGGCGATGCCGGCCATGAGGGACTTTTCGGTATCCAAGCAAAGCTGGCGGGCGCGAGGGTCGACGGCCCCGACCATGACGGTCCGGGCGTTGTCCCCGATGAAACCATCGCGGCGGACGACCACGTCCAGGGAGACCAGATCGCCATCCCGGATGATGCGATCGGCGGCGCCGATGCCGTGGACGATCTCATCATTGAGGGAGATGCAGACGTAGCCGGGGTAGCTCAGACGGCCGACGACGTAGCCGTGGCAGGCACTCTCGCATCCATGGCGGGCCATGAGCCCGCGGGCGGCGGAATCCAAGCCAGCGGTGGAGATACCCGGGACCACGAGCGTCGCTAGGTCATGCAAGACACGAGCCGCGGCCGCACAGGCGGCGCGCATGCGACTCACGTCTTCGGCCGACTTCAAATCGATCATCCCAGAAAAAGCTTAGCGGGCGAACGCACCCCAGTGATTCAATCCCCAGGCGATGACGCCGAAGATGAACAGGGTCAGGCAGGTCTTCTCGAGGGAGCCGAGGGCGGAAACTTCAGAGTCGGTGCGGAGGCCGGCGGCGGGCACCGGAATGCCACCGATGCGGCCCTTCTTCAGGAAGCCTTCGTAGTTACGCTGCAACAGGTAGGTCTCCACCTGGCGCATGGTGTCAAGCATGACGCCGACGGTGATCAGGCCGCCCGTGCCGCCAAGGAACGTCGCGAGACGCATCGGGAAGCTGAGCTGGCTGATGAAGAGATCAGGCATCAGCGCGATGGTGAGCAGGAAGACCGAGCCCGCCAGCGTGAGCCGGGTCATCACGAAGTCTAGGAACTGGGCGGTGTGCTCGCCAGGGCGGACGCCGAGGATGTAGCCGTTGTTCTTCTTGAGGTCGTCGGCGATCTGCACCGGGCGGAACATGATCGAGATCCAGAAGTAACTGAAGCCGAAGATCAGAACCGAGTAGACAGTGTAGTAGAAGGCGTTGCTACGGGAGAAATATCCGGCCCAATCATGCAGGAAGGGGTGCGTCGGGAAATAGGTCGCCAACGGATTGAGCAGCATGGGCGGGAAGCTCATGATGGCCCCAGCGAAGATGACCGGCATCACGCCCGCGTAGTTGACCTTGAGCGGGAGGTAGTTGGTCTGCGCGCCGTACATCTTACGACCGACCATACGCTGCGCGTACTGGATGGGGATCTTACGGACGGCCTGGTTGATCGCGACCATCGCCGCGGTGACGGCGACGAAGAGGAGAATCATGCCGGCGGCCTTCTCCCAGCCATGGGAGTTGGCGGCAGCGGCGCCGACCTTGCCGCCGAACGTCATATCGACGAAGGAGGTGAGGGCGCCGGGGATGTCAGCAAGAATGCCGATGGTGATTAGGACGGAGGTGCCGTTACCGATGCCACGCTGGGTAATCTGCTCACCAAGCCAGAGCATGACGATCGCTCCAGAAGTGAGCAGGCAGACCCCGAGGCAGACAAAGAGCATCTTGCTCTGCATCACAACGATGGTGCCAGTGAAGTTGCCGAGGCCGAGGGCCTGGCCGACCTGCTGCGGATTGCAGAAAGCGCCGAGGAGCAACGCCGACTGGACGATGGCGATGAGGATGGTGAGGTAGCGCGAGTACTGGGCGACCTTCTGGCGGCCGATCTCACCTTCCTGCTGTAGGCGCGCAATCGACGGGACGACCGCCGACATCAGTTGCATGATGATGGAGGCACTGATGTACGGCATGATGCCCAACGAGAAAACTGCGCCCTTGAGGAGCGCGCCGCCCGTGAACATGTTGTACATTGCGACCACTCCGCCCGACGACTTGTCGGCCATGGAGTGGTAGTAATCCATGATGTCCTTCGGATCGATACCCGGCAGCGGGATGTTCGCGCCGATACGGGCGACGAACACCAGGGCCACGGTAGCAATCAGCCGGGCCCTGAGCTCAGGAATCCTCCAGCAGTTGGCGAAGGCCGAGAACATCGAGGACAGGGGCGAGCCTAGGCTCACTCAGCGGCGGTGGCCGACTTCTTGATTTCGATTAGGACCGCCTTACCGCCGGCCTTCTCGATCTTCGCTTTCGCGTCCTTGGAGAAACGGTGGGCCTTGACGGTGACGGCGCGCGTGAGCTCGCCGGTGCCAAGAATCTTAAGGAGAGGGGCGGACTTGCGCAGGACGCCGGCGGCGACGAGTTCTTCGAGGCCGAAGGTCTTGCCTTCGAGTTCTTCGAAGTCGCGCACGTTGAGCACAGCGTACTCGATGCGGTTGACGTTGTTAAAGCCGCGCTTGGGCAGACGACGGTAGAGAGGCATCTGACCGCCTTCGAAGCCGGGGCGATGGCCACCGCCGGAGCGGGCCTTCATGCCTTTGTGACCACGACCGGAAGTCTTGCCGTGACCGGTACCGCGACCGCGGCCGAGGATCTTATGGCGGTGAGTGGAGCCCTTAATTTTGGGCAGAGAGTCGAGTTTCATGTCTGTGTGTTCCGCTTAGGCGCGGAGAGCCTTGATTTGTTCGAGGGTACGGAGCTTGGAGAGACCGTCCAGAGTGGCCTTGACGACAGCCTGGGGATTGTTGGATCCCATGGACTTCGAAAGGACATCCTTGTAACCAGCCACTTCGAGCACAGCACGGACGCCACCGCCAGCGATGAGGCCGGTACCGGGAGCAGCCGGACGGAGCATCACGACGCCGCCGTCGGCGTGGCCGATGACTTCGTGCGGGATGGTATTGCCGCGGAGATTGACGCGAACGAGGGCGCGGTGGGCGCGGTCAGTTCCCTTGCGGATCGCATCGGGAACTTCCTTGGCCTTACCGTAACCGACGCCAACGCGGCCCTTGCCATCACCTGCCACGATGAGCGCGGCGAAGTTGAAGCGACGGCCGCCTTTGACGACCTTCGAGCAGCGATTGATGTGGACGACCTTGTCGTTGAATTCGGAAGCAGGGGCGTCGTTGCGGTTATCGCGACGAGGACCGCGGCCAGGGCCGCCAGGACCGTTACGACGGCCGCCGGGACCACCAGGGCCACCAGGACCACCAGGACCACGACGATCGCCACCAGGACCGGAACGGCCAGGGGCGCCGGGGGCGCTGGAAGCAGCGGGGGCGGAGGCGGCGGGAGCCGCGGCGGGGGTGTTTTCTGCGCTCATGAAATTAGAAGGTCAGGCCGGCCAGACGGGCGGCTTCGGCGAAGGACTTGACGGTGCCGTGGTAACGGCGGCCGGCACGGTCGAAGACGACGGTCGTGAGACCGGCGGCCTTGGCCTTGGCACCGAAAGCAGTACCGAAGGTGGCGGCGCCACCGACGTTGGCTTTCAGCTTCTGTCCGCGGAGATCCTTGGAGGTGGAGGCGAGGGAGACGAGGGTCACGCCCTTGTCGTCGTCGATGGCCTGGGCGTAGAGATGCATGTGGGTCATCTTGAGGGCCAGACGGGGACGGGCGGCGGTGCCGCGCACCGTCTTGCGGATGCGCCAGCGGCGCTTCTGCGCTAGGAGATTCTTCTTCTGCAGTTTCATGGAATGTGTTCGGTTCGGGCGGATTAGGCCGTCTTCTTGCCTTCCTTGCGGCGGACGAATTCACCTTCGACGCGGACGCCCTTACCCTTGTAAGGCTCGACCGGCTTGTAGAGCTTGATCGAGGAAGCGACCTGGCCGACCATGTGGCGGTCGGCGCCGGTGATCAGCAGCTTGGTGCCATCGGTGACGACGACGTTGACGCCGGTCGGGATGGTGTAGCGGATCGGGTGGGAGTAACCGAGGGCGAGGTCGAGGACGTTACCCTTGAGGGCAGCCTTGAAACCGACGCCTTCGATCAGGAGGGTCTTGGAGTAACCAGTGGCCACGCCTTCGCACATATTGCGGATGATGGCGCGGACGGTGCCGTGGAGAGCGCCGGCGGTGCCGGGCTTCTGGACCTTGCCGGCAGCGTCCTTGACCTCGGTGAGGTCAGTGACGTTGACGATCTTGGCGTCGACGACGACGCCGATCTCCTTCGGGAAGGGTTTCGAGAGTTCGCCCTTAGGTCCCTTGACGACGACGACGTTGTCCTTAACGGACACGGTCACCTTTTCAGGGATGTTGATAGGCTGCTTACCAATTCGGCTCATTGAGTTTCTTGTTTTAAGGGTTGGACGGATTACCAGACCTTCGCGAGGAGCTCGCCACCGACCTTCTGGCGGCGGGCTTCGGCGTCAGTCATGACGCCACGAGAGGTGGTAAGGATGGAGACGCCCATGCCGCCGATGACTTTCGGGACGGAGCTGTATCCGGCGTAGACGCGACGTCCAGGGGTCGAGACGCGCTCGATGCTGGTGATGGCGGGGACGCCGGCGACGTACTTAAGGGAGACTTCGAGGACGGGCAGGCCTTCGCGCTCAGCCTTGCGGGCGGAGGCGACGTAACCGGCGTCGACGAGGATCTTGGCGACGCCTTCGCGAAGACGGGACCACTGGACGGTGATCACGGCCTTGTTGGCCTGCGAAGCGTTGCGGATGGAGGTCAGGAAATCCCCGACGGTGTCAGTAGAAGCGGACATGGTTTTGTTTTTGCTGTTGGATTACCAGGAGGCCTTGGTGACGCCGGGAATCTGGCCGTTGAGCGCGAGCTCGCGGAAGGTGATACGGGAAAGGCCGAACTTGCGGATGAACGCACGCGGACGACCGGAGATGGAGCAGCGGTTCTTCTGGCGGACCTTCGACGAGCTGCGGGGCAGCTTAGCGAGGGCGCGCTGGGCTTCGTAGAAAGCCTCCTCGGTGACCTTGGGGTCGGCGAGGGTCTTCTTGAGTTCGGCGCGCTTGACGGCGTACTTCTTGACGAGGCGATCGCGCTTGAGGGCGCGCTGGATGACGGACTTCTTGGCCATGCTGGTAAGGAGTGGGAGGGTTTAGGCCTTGGCGGCGGTGGCGGCGGCCGCGTCGGCGGCGCTGGAGCGGCGGAACGGCATGCCGAGGAGGCGGAGCAGTTCGCGACCTTCGTCGTCGTTGTTGGCGGAAGTCACGATGATGACGTCCATGCCGATGTTGGCACGCTGCGAACCGTCAGCCTGGGTCTCAGGGAAGATGGTGTGGTCGGAGATGCCGAGCGAGTAGTTGCCGCGTCCGTCGAGGCGGTTCGAGGTACCGCGGAAGTCGCGGATCATCGGGAGGGCCACCGCGGTGAGGCGGAGGTAGAATTCCCACATGCGGGCGCCACGGAGGGTGACCATGCAGCCGAGGGTCATGCCTTCGCGGACCTTGAAGGCGGCGACGGACTTGGAGGCCTTGGTGATGACGGGCTTCTGGCCGGAGAGCTTGGTGAGCTCCTTGACGACTTCGGCGATGTGGCCTTTGTCGGCTTCGGCTTTGAAGGCGGAATTGAGGACGATCTTCTTCAGGTTCGGGACCTGATGGATGTTCTTGTAACCACGGCTCTTGATGAGCTCGGGGACGACCTTCTCGAGGTAGTACTTCTTCAGGTAAGGGACGGTTGCCATTTTCGTGTTAAGTCTCGGGGGGTTTCGTCGGGTTTACTTCTTGGCGGCCTTGGCCGGCTTCTTGGCGCGACGGGCGTCCCAGAGGGAGCCGAGCATCACGTTAGAGCGATGGATGGGGGCTTCACGCTCGGTGATGCCGCCCTGTCCGTCCTGGGTGCGCTTCAGGTGGCGCTTGACGAGGTTCAGGCCCTCGATGGTGACGCGTTCGTCGGCACGGTTGTAGCTGACGATCTTGCCACGCTTGCCTTTTTCGGCGCCGGAGATGACGACGACTTCGTCACCCTTCTTGATGTCGGTCTTGGACATGGTTGTTCAGAGTACCTCGGGAGCGAGGGAGATGATCTTCATGAAGTTCTTGCTGCGGAGTTCGCGAGCAACGGGCCCGAAGATGCGGGTGCCCTTGGGGTTGCCATTTTCGTCGAGGATGACGACGGCGTTGGTGTCGAAGCGCAGGTAGCTACCATCCGCACGGCGGATGGGGGCGACGGTGCGAACGATCACGGCACGGCAGACGGAACCCTTCTTCACCTGGGCGTCAGGGGTGGAATCCTTGACGGAGCAGATGATGATGTCACCCACGCCGGCGGTGTCGGTGAGCTGGCCGAGACGGCGGATCATGCGGACCCTGCGGGCTCCGGTGTTGTCGGCTACTTCGAGCCGGGAAAGCATCTGAATCATTGTAAGAAAGGTCTGGAGTTAAGTGGGGCCGATTAGTCGTCGATGGACTCGGCGGCGACCTTAGCGGCTTCGACGACGCGGACGACGCGCCAGCGCTTAAGCTTCGAGAGGGGGCGGGTCTCCATGATCTCAACCTTGTCGCCAGGCTTGCACTCGTTCTTTTCGTCGTGGGCGTGCAGGACGGTGCGGCGCTTGACTTCCTTCCCGTAGACGGGGTGAGGAACGGTGTACTGGAAGTTCACCTTGATGGATTTGTCGCCCGAGCGGGAGGCGACGAGACCCAGGAGGGTCTTACGGTTGGAGCGGTCTTCGGACATCGGGAAATGGAGTTAGAGGATGGATTACTTCTTCTTCGCCGGGGTGGACTTACCGGAGAGGATGGTCATGCAACGGGCGACGTCGCGGCGCAGGGCGCGGAAACGGGAGGAGTTCTCGACAGCGCCGGTAGCCTTCTTGAGGCGGAGGCTGAGGAGTTCTTCGCGGGACTCGCGGATACGCTTCTGCAATTCGGCAGGAGCCAGGGGGCGCAGGGCCGTAGCGGCGGTGGGCTTATCTTTCCGGGGGGAGGACATCGGTGAAAAGGGTCAGTTATGGGTGGTCGGGGCCTGATGCATCAATACTTTTCGAGCTCTTCGCGGGCCACGAAGCGGCAGCGGAGCTGGAGCTTGGTGTCGGCGAGGCGCATGGCTTCACGGGCGACGGTGATCGGCACGCCGCCGACCTCGAAGAGCATGGTGCCCGGCTTGATGCAGGCCACGTAGTACTCGACGCTACCCTTACCAGAGCCCATTCGGACTTCGGCAGGCTTCCGGGTGACCGGAGTGTGAGGGAAGATACGCATCCACATCTTGCCCTTACGCTTAAGCGAGCGGGAGATGGCGATACGGGCAGCCTCGATTTGGTTGGCCGGGACGCGGCCACGAGAGAGGGACTGGATACCGAAGTCGCCGAAGGAAAGCGTATTGCAGGCCGTGGCGTTGCCACGGATCTTGCCCTTGCGGTGCTTGCGCCACTTGGTGCGAGCGGGTTGGAGATTGGCCATGTTGGTCTAGAAGGTGAAGGGTTGGAGGGATGGCTTAGAACTCGGAGTCCTTGGAGCAGATCCAGCACTTGATGCCGACCTTGCCGGCTAGGGTGCGGGCTTCGGTGAAACCGTAGTCGATATTCTCGCGTAGGGTGTGGAGCGGCACGCGACCGACGCGGGCGGACTCGACGCGGGCGATTTCAGCGCCACCGAGACGACCGCCGAGGCGGATACGGATACCATCGGCACCGTTGGTCATAGTGGTCTGAACGGCCTTCTTCATGGCGCGGCGGAAGGAGATGCGGCGTTCGAGCTGCAGGGCGATGTTCTCGGCGACGAGCTGGGCCACGAGGTCGGGGCGCTTCACTTCGTTCACTTCGAGGATGATATCGTCGATGCGGGCCTTGCCGGCGACCTTCTGGATCTCGGCGCGGAGGTTCTTGAGCTCATCGCCCTTGCGGCCGATGACGACGCCCGGACGGGCGGTCCAGATGCGGACGCGGACCTTCTGTCCGGCGCGTTCGATGAAGATGCGGGGCACGGCGGCCTGGCGGAGCTTCTCCTTGAGGAACACGCGGATGCGATAGTCCTCGAGGATGTTAGCCGGGAAGTCGCGCTTGGTGGCGTACCAGCGGGATTCCCAGTTGCGGCGGACGGCTAGACGGAAGCCGATCGGATTTACTTTCTGGCCCATGTTTCGAAAATTACTTGGTGGCGGAACCCAGAGACACGCGGATGTGGCTCATGGATTTGTGGATAGGGTGAGCGGAACCGCGGGCGGCCGGCATCGAACGCTTGATGACCGGACCCTGGTTGACCGTGGCGGAGACGATCACGAGATCGCTGCTGGAGAGGTTGTGATTGTTCTCGGCGTTGGCCATCGCGCTGGCGAGGGTCTTGGCCAGGAGGCGGGCGGACTTGCGCGGAATGAAGCGGAGGAGCTGGATGGCTTCCTCGGCGGGGAGGCCCTGAATCTGGCGCGCGACTTCGCGGACCTTCTGGGGCGACATACGGGCAAAACGGGTGGTGGCGTGGACTTCCATGACTTTGGTAAAGGTTGGGTTAGATGCGGGGATTGGCGCGGGGAGTGACGAGGTCGCCGGCATTGATGCCAGCGGAGTTGTCGAGGGAGAGGATGAGGGCGACCGAGCGGTGCAGACCGGCTTCGGCGATGACGAGGGCGCCGAAGGCGCGACCATCACGGCTCACGTTACAGACCGTACCGGGGCGGAAGCCGCGGTCGTGTCCGCCATCCAAGACAACCAGATCCGTCGCGCGGGCGGAGACGACCGCGACGACCGGAGCCTTGCCATCCGCTTCGGCCGCACCAAGCGCACGGACTTCCGCGCCGACCGCGGTGGCGGTGACGAGAAGAGCGGACATGGTGAGGACGTTGCGCACGGTTTGGATTACTGAGCTTCCTTGCGGGAGGGCTGGGTGTGCTGGCGGAAGGTACGCGTAGGGGCGAACTCTCCGAGCTTATGGCCGACCATGTTTTCCGTCACATAGACGGGAACGAAGGCCTTACCATTGTGGACCTCAAGATTGAGACCGATGAAGTCCGGGGTGACAGTCGAGCGGCGAGACCAGGTCTTGATCGGCTTACGGCTGTTGGCCTTCTGGGCGACGGAGACTTTGTCGACGAGGTGGGCGTCGACATAGAAACCCTTTTTGCGGGAGCGTGCCATGTTATGAGAGGATCAGGAAGGGTTAGACCTGCTTCACCTTGCGGCCGTTGCGGCGCAGGATGATTTGGTTGTTGGAGGCCTTCGCCTTGGTGCGGGTCGGGAAGCCCTTGGCGAGCTGGCCCCACGGGGACTTGAGGTGCTGACGACCGCCGCCACCCTTTTTCTTACCGCCGCCACCACCGTTCGGGTGATCGACAGGGTTCATGGACATACCGCGCTGACGAGGACGGATGCCCTTCCAGCGGCTGCGTCCGGCCTTACCGAGGCTGGCGTTGTGGTGGTCGACGTTGCCGACGATGCCCACGGTGGCACGGCAATCGGCGTTAAGGTAGCGCTGCTCACCGGAAGGCATGCGCAGGATGGCGCGTCCTTCTTCGAGACCGAGGAGCTGGGCGAAGCCGCCGGCGGAGCGGGCGAGCTGACCACCCTTGCCGGGTTCGATTTCGATGCAATGGATGAAGGTAGCCGGAGGGATCAGGCTCAGCGGCAGGGAAAGGCCGGGGGTGAGCTGCTCCTGGGCAGTGTTGGTGCTGACGACCGTGTCGCCGACCTTGAGGCCATCCGGTGCGAGGATGTAGTTCAGGGTCTTGTCGGCGTACTCGATGAGGGCCAGGTGGGAGGTGCGGTTCGGATCGTATTCGATACGGAGCACGGTCGCAGGGGAATCCAGGCGGTCACGACGGAAGTCGATGGCGCGATAGAGCTTCTTATGACCTCCGCCACGACGGCGGGAGGTGATGCGGCCGTAACAGTTACGGCCCATCGCGCGGTGCTTGAACTCGGTAAGGGAGCGCTCGGGGCGACCGGCGTGCAGGCCCTCGGTCTTAACGCGCACAAGGAAGCGCGTACCGGGGGTGATAGGACGATGAGTGATGATGGGCATGGCTTTGCTGCTCCGAGATTAGGCGAGGGAAATGACGTCGCCCTTCTTGAGGGTGACGATGGCACGACGAGAATTCGTCTCGGTGTAGATCGAACCTCCGGAGAGACGGCTGCGGCGCAGCTTGCCCTTACGGATGAGGATATTGATCTTCTCGACGGTTACCTTGAAGGAGGCCTCGACGGCCTTCTTGATCTGAGCGCGATCGGCGCCAGGGTAGACTTCGAAGACGTACTTGTTGGCTTCGGCGAGGCCGGAGGCCTTTTCCGTGAGGATCGGGCGGCTGATGATTTCAGAAGCGGGCTTCATGGGATGTCTGACTTAGTTTTTAGCGCGCTCGAGGACCTTGTTGAGGCCTTCTTCCGAGATCAGGATGCGCGGGGTGCGCACGAGATCGAGAGCGTTGAGATTGGAAGAGTTAGAGAAGATGGCGCGGCTCAGGTTGCGGCTGGCGCGGACGACGTTGTCGGACCAGGCGGTGTCGACGACGAGGAGGCGCTTGCCGGCAGGGCTCACGTTGGTGAGGACCTTGGCGAAGAGCTTGGTCTTGGGCTGGGCGACTTCGAACTTCTCGATGACCGAGATGCCGCCGTCAGCAGCGAGCTCGAAGAGCGCGCGGGCGAGGGCAATCTTCTTGGCCTGAGCGGTGATGGTCTTGGACCAATCGCGGGGGCGAGGACCGAAGACGACGCCACCCTTGAACATCTGAGGGGCGCGCTTGTCGCCGTGACGAGAACCGCCGGAACCCTTCTGCGGGAGGACCTTCTTACCAGAACCAGCGACTTCGCCGTAATCCTTGGTCTTAGAGGTGCCCTGGCGCTTGTTGGCCTGGTAGGAGACGATCACCTGCTTGAGCAGGGCGACGCCTTTGGAGCCTTCGAAGGAAGGAATATCGAATTCCTTTTCGGTAAAGGCGGAGCCGTCGGACTTATAAACTTTGAGCTTCATATCGCTGAGATGCTAGGTGGGTTACTTGGCGGCGATGGCCTTCTTGGCCGGACGCACGAGGACGACTTCACCGTTGGCGCCGGGGAAGCTGCCCTTGATGAGGAGGAGGTTCTTTTCCGCGAGGACTTGGACGACGCGGAGATTCTGGACGGTGCGCTGCACCGAGCCCATGTGGCCCGGCATTTTCTTGCCCTTGAAGACGTGACCAGGAGTTTGACGCATGCCGATCGAGCCGATTCGGCGGTGCATCATGTGACCGTGGGAGTCAGGCTGGCCATCCATGTTGTAGCGCTTGACGACGCCCTGGAAGCCGCGGCCCTTGACGGTGCCGATGACGTCAACCATCTCGCCGGCGGTGAACTTCTCGACGGTGATGACGTCGCCGACCTTGGCCTGCGTGGCGCCGGCCTGGCGGATTTCGTGAAGGTGGGTGTGAGGAGCGACGCCTGCCTTGCGGAGGTGGCCGACTTCGCCGGCCGTCATGCGGCTTTCCTTCTGGGGACCGAAAGCGATCTGGACGGCATCATAGCCATCCTTATCGACGGTCTTGACCTGGGTGACGGGACAGGGGCCCGCTTGGACGACCGTGACAGGGACGAGGTTATTGTCCGCGTCATAGACCTGGGTCATTCCGATTTTCTTACCGAGTAGCTGGTGTTTCATTTTTCTAAGAGGCAGGTGGCGTTTCCGCCGTTTGGTCATTGCTGACCTGCATTAGGCTTAGGATTCCTTGCGGAATCTTGGTCCTGATAGAGGGGCTTGGACGTCCTGCGTTGGGTTGGAGGTTAAGGTGAAGGGTTGAAGAGTTAGACTACGATGTTGATGTCAACCCCAGAAGGCAGGTTGAGCTTCTTCAGTTCGTCCACGGTCTGGGCGTTGGGCTCCATGATCTCGATCAGGCGCTTGTGCGTGCGGATCTCGAACTGGTCCATGGACTTCTTGTCCACGTGGGGGGAACGGTTGACGGTAAGGCGGGAGATATCGGTCGGCAGCGGCACGGGGCCAGTGACGCGGGCGCCGGTGCGCTTGGCGGTGTCGACGATCTCATTGGCGGACTGGTCGACCATGCGGTAGTCGAAGCCCTTGAGCTTGATGCGGATTTTGGTGCGGGCCATCGGGAAGGGAGTTGGGGGGTGAGATTAGGTGCGGGCCGGGGCGCGAGAGGAGGTCTCGACGACCTGCTTGAGGATCTGCGCAGGAACCTGCTCGTAGTTAGCGGGCTCCATGGAGAAGGAGGCACGTCCCTTGGAGAGGGAACGGACATCGGTGGCGTAGCCGAACATCTCGGCAAGCGGGACGCGGGCGTCGATGTTACAAAGGCCCATCTTGGTTTCCATGCCTTGGATCTGGCCGCGGCGGCGGTTAAGGTCGCCCATGATGTCGCCCTGGTATTCTTCCGGGGTGACGACTTCGACCTTCATGATCGGCTCGAGAAGGATTGGCTTCGCTTCCTTCATGGCTTCCTTGAAGGCGAAGATACCAGCCATCTTGAAGGCCATTTCGTTCGAGTCCACTTCGTGGAAGGAACCAAAGACGATGCGGGCCTTGAAATTGATGACGGGGTAGCCGGCGACCGTTCCGTTGTTGGCGGCTTCGCGGATGCCTTCGATGGCGGGCTTAATGAATTCCTTGGGAATGACGCCACCGACGATCTCGCTGATGACTTCCTCGGGCTTTTCGCCAGGAACGCGCGTGGCGACCGGGTTGGGCTCGAGCTTGATTTCAACGTGACCGTACTGACCACGTCCACCCGACTGGCGGATGAACTTGCCCACGCCTTCGGAGGCGAGATTGATGGTTTCGCGGTAGGAAATCTGGGGCTTACCGGACTTGGCTTCGACGCGGAATTCGCGCTTGAGGCGGTCGACGATGATTTCGAGGTGAAGCTCACCCATGCCGGAGATGAGGGTCTGGCCCGTCTCAGGATTCGAGGTAACGCGGAAGGTCGGATCTTCCTGGGCGAGACGCTGCAGGCCGATGGAGAGACGCTCCTGGTCACCCTTGGAGTTAGGCTCGATGGACATCGAGATAACGGGCTCAGCGAAGGTGGTCTTCTCGAGGATCAGGTCGTCTTCGGCGGTCAGGGTGTCGCCCGTGATGATTTCCTTAGGGCCGATGATCGCGCAGATGTCACCCGAGTAGGCGACTTCGATTTCTTCGCGGTCCATCGCACGAAGGAGCACGATGCGCGAGATACGCTCGTTCTTGCGGGTGCGAGGATTGTAGAGGGCTTCGCCCTTCTTGAGCTGTCCGCGGTAAACGCGGTAGAAGACGAGCTGACCGACATGCGGGTCAGACCAGAGTTTGAAGCAGAGGCCAGTGACCTTGGCTTTGTCGTCCGGACCGATGGTGATCTCAGTATCGCCGTCGTCGGTGAACGCCTTCTGGGGGCGCATGTCGATCGGGGAAGGGAGGAAGTCGACGACGCAGTCGAGGAGCATCTGGACGCCCTTATTCTTGAAAGCGGAACCAGGAATGACGCCGATGAAGTTAAGCGAGAGAGTGGCTTTACGGATACCCGTGCGCATTTCTTCGACAGTCACTTCATGGCCGTCGAGATACTTGGCGGCGAGGACGTCGTCGAAGTCGGCGAGGCCTTCGATGAGCTTGGTGCGCCAGGCTTTGGCTTCTTCCTTCTGCTTCTCGGGAATTTCGATCACGTCGAACTTCATTCCCTTCGGGTCGGTCTCGTCGTAAAGGTAGGCGACGTTCTTGATCAGGTCGATCATGCCCTTGAACTCTTCGCCCTGGCCAATCGGGATGAAGAGGGGGTGGGCGTTGCCCTTAAGCTTCTCGCGGATGTCGTCGACGGCACCGAAGTAATCGGCACCGGTGCGGTCCATCTTGTTGACGAAGGCAACGCGCGGGACGCCGTACTTGTTCATCTGGCGCCAGACGGTCTCGGACTGGGGCTGCACGCCGGCGACGGCGCAGAAGACAGCGACGGCGCCATCAAGGACGCGAAGCGAGCGTTCCACCTCGGCCGTGAAGTCCACGTGTCCGGGGGTGTCGATAATGTTAATGCGATGGTCGATGTTCGCGAAATGACCTTCCTTGGTCTTCCAACCAGCGGAGATGGCAGCCGCGGTGATCGTGATGCCACGCTCGCGTTCCTGTTCCATCCAGTCGGTGGTAGCGGTGCCATCATGCACTTCGCCCATCTTGTGCACCACGCCGGTGTAGAAGAGGATGCGCTCCGTCGTAGTCGTCTTGCCGGCGTCAATGTGCGCGGCGATACCGATGTTACGCGTGTGCTCGAGAGGGAACGCGCGGGACGGAGAATTTAATTCGGAAAGTTTGGCCATGATCGGAACCGTTGAAGGGCTGCTGAAATTACCTGCTGATTACCACTTGAGGTGAGCGAAGGCACGGTTGGCCTGAGCCATCTTGTGCGTTTCTTCGCGCTTCTTCACCACGTTGCCGGTGTTGTTGTAGGCGTCGACGAGCTCGGCGGCGAGGGCTTCGGACATCGTGGTGCCCTTGCGACCGGCGGCGGCGGCGGCGACCCAGCGCAGCGCGATGCTGTTCTGGCGCTCAGGAGAGACTTCAACCGGGACCTGATAGGTGGCACCACCGACGCGACGGCTCTTTACTTCGAGCTTCGGACGGCAGTTCTCGAGGCCGCCGAGCAGCAGCTCGACGGGATTTCCCTTCATCAGCTTTTCGCTGACCTTCTCGATGGCGCCGTAGACGATGCCTTGGGCGATGGACTTCTTGCCCGACTTCATCACGACGTTGATGAGCTGGCTGATGAGGGGGGAGCCGTAACGGGCGTCCGGGAGATGGGCGCGCTTGGCTGCTTTGCGACGACGAGACATATTCTAAGGGAGTTGGGTGCGGAAACGGATTAGGCCTTCTTTTCCTTCGGGCGCTTGACGCCGTACTTGGAACGGGAGCGACGACGCTTCTCGACGCCGGAGCAGTCGAGGGGGCCGCGGACGATGTGGTAGCGCACGCCCGGAAGATCCTTTACGCGACCGCCACGGACGAGGACCACGGAGTGCTCCTGGAGCTTGTGGCCTTCGTCAGGGATGTAGGAGATGACCTCCTGGCCGTTGGTCAGGCGCACCTTGGCGACCTTACGCTGAGCCGAGTTCGGCTTCTTCGGCGTTCGGATCATTACCTGCACGCAGACGCCGCGGCGGAAGGGCGAGTTGTTCAAGGCAGGCGACTTCGACTTGGCCTTGGGTTGGACACGCGGTTTACGGACGAGCTGGTTGATGGTAGGCATGGACCTCGGTAAATTGGGAAAAGAGTGTTTGGGCATAGGGGTCGAGGCCCCTCATGCAAGAGGAAAGTGCGGGGATTTTAAGGTTTCTTCACTCCCCTCCCCGCCCCGACACCCCTTCGGCTTTTTTGGCGGGACAATTCCGATGCCCACGCCATTACTCAAAACCCCTCCCATGCTGTCCACCCGCCTGTCCCTCGCACTCCTTCTCGGGATGTCTACCTTTTCGGGCCTGGCGCAGAGTCCGCCCCAGACCCCAGCCGCCCAGAAGCCCCCCGCCGCCGCGAGCAAAGAGGCCGAGGAGGATGCTGAAATCATCGTTTTGGCCGGCCTCCCCCACCTCAAGGATAAGGAAGCCATCCTGAGCTATGCCCGCCAAACCTACATCAAAGCGGACCTGATCAAGGATAAGCCCCTACTCCAAATCATCCGCCTGACCCTCGCAAAACTTGAGGATCAGCCCGAAAATGCGGCTAAAATCCGCCAGGAACACCTTAACCAACTAGCGGAATACTTCACCAAACAGGCCATGGCAGCCCAGGACGCCGGCCAGATGGCCGATGCCATGCGCCTTGCCCAGGTCGCCATCCGTTGTAATCCAGGCAACGCTAAGTCTAAGTTGTTCTACGCCAACTTTTTACATAATATCGCTGGACGCACAGATGACGGCATTCAGACGCTCAAACATGGCTTAAAGTTCCTCCCGGTCGACGACCCTCTCACCAAAGACTACCTGGAGCGCTACTTCCAGCTCCTCCAGTCCCGTGAGCGAGACCAGGAAGTCATCGAAGAAAGCCTCCAGCTGATCGAGGCCACGAAAAACATGCCGACCTATATGCGAGACTCGCTCTCGATGTCGGCCGCGACCTCGCTCTACTGGGTCGGCAAATACCCGGACGCGGTCAATATCATCAACGCCAGCAGCCTGGATACGCAGCCCAACGGCCTCCTCCTCAAGGCCCGCGCGCTCTTCGAAGGCGGCAAGACCCAGGAATCCATCAACCTGCTCGAGGCGAAGACGTCGGCGTTCAAAGGAGCCGGCCGTGACGCGGTCCTCTCGCAGCTCGCCCGCTTCCACATCCTGCTCGGCCGCCATAAGATGGCCCTGGCGGTGACGCAGGAACGCATCGCGGCCGACGAGAAGGCGCCCTTCCCTCACATCCAAAAACTCCAACTACTCGACCGGCTCGGCCTCAAGGATGAATTCGACAAGGAGCTCCGCCTGATCTTCGCGAACTACGCCGGCAGCTCGGCGCCGATGATCGCGCTCGCCAACTTCGCCGCCGAGAAAGGCTACGCCGAACTCACGGGCGCCCTCGCCAACTCCGCCGCGCAACACGGCCTCGAACGCGCGACCTTCGCCGCGCTCCACCTCGAGGCGATCCTCAACGGTCCCGACCCGGGCCAGGTCATCGTGCAATATCAGCAGATCGTCGCCGCCGACAAAGCCTTCTTCAAGTCCAACGAACCCATCGTGCAGGCGCTCATCGCCATCGCCTACCATGCCCGCCAGAAACCCGACACGGTAATCGCCAAGCGCGACCGCGATATCGGCGACCGCTATCTCGTCGAATTCCTTAAGGCCAAGGACCTTGGTCCCGAAGCCTACCGCTCCGTCGGCCGCCACCTGCGCTCGATCCGCGCGGGCGATGCCGCAGTGCGCGTCCTCGAAGCCGGTAGCACCCTTTATCCGCGCTACTCGCAGCTGCGCGCCGACACCCTCTCTGCCCGCATCCTCGCCGGCCAGACGGAGTCCTACGGCACGCGCAAATCCCTCGCCGACGAACTCGAGATCCTACTGAACATGCGCCGCCCTTCGCCCGCTATCTGGCAGGAGGCAGTCTCATGGCTCCGCTCCGAATCAAAGCTGCCGCTCGAACGCCAGCGCAAGCTCGAGGCGGCGATGTCCCCTCTGATCCGCAGCAACCTCGACCCCGAGGCACTCTCTGGTCGCTAATCGTCCGATGACGCTGCTACGACGACGCGACGAGCTCATCGCGGAGCTCGAACCTTTCGCGGACCACCACGAACGCTTCCAATATGTCATCGACCGCGCCAAGGCCGCCCCGGCCCTACCGGCTGACCTAAAGCTCGACGCCTTCCTGATCGAGGGCTGCACCTCCAACCTCTGGCTGGTGCCTTCCCTCGAGGCCGGCGTCTGCCGCTTCCGCTGCGACGCTGATTCGCTCATCACCAAAGGCGTCGCGAGTCTAGTTTGCGAGTTCTACGACGGTGCGACGGCGCAGGAAGTCGCCGACACCGACGCGGACTTCCTCTCCGCGGTCGGCATCACGCAGCACCTTTCGCCCAACCGCCGTAACGGCCTGACGAACCTCGTCGGCAAGATCCGTGCCTTCGGCCGGGCCGCCGTCCGCTCCTGATAAGCCCCATCGGCGTGGCTTAAGACCGGAGATATGCGTGGTTGGGATTTGCGCCGGGAACGAAGGCGGATGAGATGACAGCATGAGAGAGCCGGAAGCCTCCGCACCCGACCGACGTCTGTTCGGACTGTGCCTGCTCACGCTCGTCTGGTCCGTGCTGGTCCTCCAGGCTGGCGGCTTCACCACGAGCATCCGCGCGGGCATGGCCTTCCTCGACTGGCCTCTCTCCAACGGCTCGGTCAATCCTCCGGGCTGGCTCACCGAGATCGACAAGTTCGCCGAACACTCTCACCGCCTCGCGGCCACGGTGCTCGGCCTGCTCTCCATCGCGATCGCGGTCGCCCACGGTCTCCGCGAATCTCGCCGCGCCATCCGGCTCGCAGCCTACGCGCTCGTCGGCCTAGTAGTCTTCCAGGGCTTGCTCGGCGGTCTTCGCGTGCTCCTCGACAAGCTTAACATCGGCGGCGACGGCAACTTCAAGGCGGCGGCCTTCGCCGTCGGCCACGCGGTCAACGCGCAGCTCACGCTCGCGCTCCTCGCCTTCATCGCCCTCGCCCACACCATCGCTTGGCATCAGGCCCGTCGCTCCGCATCGCGTTCCCTTTTCCAGGCCGGAGCCCTCGCCGCCGGGCTCACGCTCTCGGTCATCGTGATCGGCGCGGTGATGCGCCAAGGCCATTTCACCGCCTGGGTCTCCACGCCCTCCGACGGCCTGTTCATCCCTTCCATCGGCACGGGCCTGGTCTGGTGGGTCAACCTACTCCACCGCGGCGGCGCCCTTCTGGCCGGAGCGTCCGTGCTCTTCTTCGCCGTCCAGCTGGCCCGCCAAGGCTTTCCGCTTCTCCGCTGGGCATCCTTGGTCGCCCTAGTCTTCCTGCAGGTCCTGCTCGGCATCCTGAGCATCCAGCTCCCGCTCAACCCGCACGTCCGCACGGTGCACCTCGTCGTCGGCGCGGCCCTCTTCTCTTCCCTCTGCGCGGCGGTGATGCTGGCCCGTCGCAGCACCGTGGAAACCTCCGCCTGAGCCGTGGCGACTGATTTACCTTTAACCCGTCGCGCAAAACCGCCACGACAAGACCGATGAGCGAACGCGCCAGATCCGTGCCTGCCGCCACCTGGGAGCTGACCAAGCCCCGGCTTTCGTTCCTTTCCGTCCTGACGGCCCTCGCCGGTTACTTCTGCAGCGCCCCGGAACAACCGACCGACGCCAAGGTGCTCGTCTCACTCGCAATCGGCACGGCCCTCGCCGCCGGCGGCTGCGGCGCGATCAACATGTGGTGGGAGAGCGATGCCGACGCGAAGATGGAACGCACCCGCAACCGCCCCATCCCCGCCGGCATCATCCACCCCGGAGCCGCCCTGCTCTTCGGCATGCTCCTGCTCACGCTCGGCGTGGTGCTGGTCTGGATCGGAACCAATCCGCTCGCCGGCGCGCTCACGGCCGCCACCGCGGTCTCCTACCTCTTTTTCTATACGCCGCTGAAGACGATGACGTCCTGGTGCACGCTCGTCGGCTCGCTGCCGGGGGCGATTCCGCCGATCATCGGCACCGCCGCCAAACTGGGGAAAATCGATTCGATGGGCTGGCTGCTCTTCGCGTTGCTTTTCTTCTGGCAGATTCCTCACTTCATGGCCCTCGCCTTCCTCTGGCGCGAGGACTACGCCCGCGGCGGCTTCAAGATCGTGACGGTCGGCGATCCGTCCGGCCGCTCCGCCGCCCGCTGGGCGCTCCTATTCATCACCCCGATGCTCTTCGTAGCCGGGGCAATCGCCACGAGTTTCTTCCCAGACTGGTCTAGCCCCTTCGTGTGGGTCTCCTTCCTGGCCGGCGCCTGGTTCTTCAAGCTGACGCTGGACTTCGCGGTGCCAGAACGCCGCGCCGCCGTCGCGAAACCCCTCTTCCTCGCCTCGATCCTATACCTGCCCGTCGTGCTGTTAACCCTGACGCTGAACCGGATTTTGGTGCGGTCATGAGCGTACGTGCCGACAAGGACCGCCTGCGCGCGGAACTCAAGGCACGCCGCATGAATCTCACGCCGCGCGAACTGCAGGTCGCCGGCGACGCGACCGCCCGCCTGGTCACGCAGCTCCCGGAATGGAAGCAGGCGAAGACGGTCTGCCTCTACGCGTCCTTCGGCGGCGAACTCCCGACCGACGCGCTGATGATGCTCGCGCTGCTCGAAGGCAAACGGCTGCTCCTCCCGCGCGTGACCAACAAGACGACGCTCGTCCTCCACGAGGTCAGCGACCTCGCCGCGCTCCAGCCCTCCCGTCTCGGGATCCGCGAGCCAAAGCCGACCGCGCCGGTCGCGACGCTGGCCGAAGCCGGCCTGGTCCTTGTCCCGGGCCTGGGCTTCGATGGCGCGGGCCGACGGCTTGGGTTCGGCGGCGGCTTCTACGATCGCCTGCTGGCGAAGCCGCCCCGCAAGACCTTCCTGCTCGGCCACGGCCACGCCTTCCAGCTGGTGTCGCGCCTCCCCGACGAGCCGCATGATATTAAAGTTAAGGCGGTCGCCACCCCGCAGGGCGTGATTCGCTGCCGAGTGCGTTAGCAGGTTTGCCAAGCGGGCGGTTTCGTGTCCGATGGAGGGTCCGATGTCCGCCCCCCGACCAGACGCCATCCGCCTCCGCGGCGTCCGCCAGAACAACCTGAAGGGCTTCGACGTGGACATCCCGGTCGGCAAGCTGGTCGTGGTCACGGGCCTCAGTGGCGCCGGCAAGTCTTCCCTGGTCTTCGACACGCTCCACGCCGAAGGGCAGCGTCGTTACGTCGAGACGTTCAGCCCTTACGTCCGCCAGTTCCTCGAGTTGCTCCCCTCCCCGGCCCTCGACTCCGCGGAGAACGTCCGTCCGTCCGTCGCGATCAAGCAAGGCAACGCGGTCCGCACCTCACGCTCGACGGTCGGCACGATGACGGAGCTCTGCGACTGGTTCAAAGTCTGGTTCGCCCACCGCGCCGACCTCATCGACCCGGCCAGCGGCAAGGTCATCGTCCCGCGCGGACCCGACGCCGCGTGGCTCGATTCCCTCACCCGCTTTCCCGGACAGTCGCTCTCGCTCGCGTTCGCGGTCTCGAAACCGGAGACGCTAGGATGGAAGACGATCGCGGAAGAATTCTCGAAGGCCGGCTTCAGCCGCGCGTTCGCCTCCGGCCAGCGCATCCGTCTGACGGAAGACGAAATCCCGGCCGACGCGACCGAACTGCTTGTCATCCAAGACCGCGTGACGATTGCCGCCGACCAGGCCTCTCGCTTCCATGAAGCGGCCCTCGCGGCGTTCCGCCTCGGCGGGGCGCGACTCCGCCTGCTCGACGACCAAGGGCACGAACTATCCCGCTACAGCGAAGCGCTGGAGTCGCCGGTCGACGGACGCAGGTTCCGCCCAGCCTCGCCCGCGCTCTTCTCGTTCAACTCGCCCGTGGGCGCCTGCCCCGAGTGCCGCGGCTTCGGCCGCGTCATCGGCCTGGACTGGAATAAGATCATACCCAACCCGGCCCTGACGCTCGCCGAAGGCGCGATCGCGCCGTTCCAAGGCAACGTCTACGGCGAATCGCAGAAGGACCTGGTGCGCGCCTGTCGCAAGGCATCCGTCCCGCTCGACGTGCCATGGAAGAAACTTTCCGCCGCGCACCGCAAGTTCGTCGAGAACGGCGAGCCGGGCTACGTGCAGGGCGAATACGATTCGAAGTGGTACGGCATCCGCGGCTTCTTCCGCTGGCTGGAAGGCACGACCTATAAGATGCACGTCCGCGTCTTCCTTTCCCGCTGGCGCGCCTACGAGTCCTGCCCGAAGTGCCAGGGCCGCCGCTTCCGTGAGGAATCGCTCTTCTGG
Organism: Verrucomicrobiota bacterium; assembly: GCA_026397955.1. Lineage (GTDB taxonomy): Bacteria > Verrucomicrobiota > Verrucomicrobiia > Opitutales > UBA953 > UBA953. The sequence continues at coordinate 22,458 of JAPLTV010000028.1, forward strand.
CGCTGGCAGGGTAAATCCCTCCCGGAGCTCTACGCCTCACCGGTCTCGGATCTGCGCACGCTGCTCGCCCCTCTCGCACCGAAGGATTCGCGCCATCCGGCCGACCACGCGCTCGAAGCCATTCTGGCCCGACTCGGCTACCTCGAGGCGGTCGGACTCGGCTACCTCGCCCTCGACCGACTCTCGCGCACGCTCTCGGGCGGCGAAGTCCAGCGCGTCAACCTGACCTCCTGCCTCGGCGCCTGCCTCGCGGACACGGTCTTCGTCCTCGACGAGCCGAGCGTCGGCATGCACGCCCGCGATCTTTCGCGCATGGTCGGTATCCTCCGCAGCCTCGTCGACCAAGGCAACACGGTGGTGGTCGTCGAGCACGACGAATCCGTCATGCGCGCCGCCGACTGGCTCATCGAGATCGGCCCACGCCCCGGCGCCGAAGGCGGTCATCTTCTCTACCAAGGCGTCCCGAAGGGCATCCTGAAGATCAAGGATTCTGCCACGGGCAACTGGCTCTCGGGTCGCCGTGTCTCGGCGCCGCGCACCCCTCGCCCGATCGGCGATACGACGCCGCGCCTGCGCGTGAGCGGCGCGACGGTTAACAATCTCAGCGACTTCGCCTGCTCGATCCCGCTCGGCCGCCTGGTCGGCCTCTGCGGCGTGTCAGGCTCCGGCAAATCGACGCTGCTCCATCAAGTCATCGGCCGACGCGATCCGGAATCAGGCGACGAAGCCAAGGAATTGAAATGGGTGAAGTTCGATAAGGAGCCGGCCGAGGTAGCGCTCGTCGACCAATCCCCCGCGACGCGCACGCCGCGCTCCAACCCGGCGCTCTACGTCGGCGCCTGGGACGCGATCCGCACACTGCTCGGCAATTCGGCCGAGGCGAAAGCCGCCGGTCTCACGCCCTCGCACTTCTCCTTCAACGCTGGCGAAGGGCGCTGCGAACGCTGCGGCGGCGCGGGCTGGGAGACGGTGGAGATGCAGTTCGTCTCCGACGTCGCCCTCCCCTGCCCCTCCTGTAACGGTAAGCGCTTCCGCGACGAGGTACTGAGCTTCCATTATGACGGTAAGTCCGTCGGCGACCTGCTGGCGATGTCGGTGACCGAAGCGCGCAAGTTCCTCGGCGAACGCACGCCCGCCTCCGCCCAGCTCGCCTGTCTAGAGGAAGTCGGCCTCGGCTACCTCTCGATGGGTCAGCCGCTCACGACGCTTTCCGGCGGCGAAGCTCAGCGCCTCAAGCTGGTCCGCTACCTTTCCAAGATCGATACGCGCAAACCCGGCGCGCTCCTGCTCCTCGACGAACCCACGACCGGCCTGCACCGCGAAGACGTCTCGCGCCTCATCGGCCTGCTACATCGCCTCACGGAAGCCGGCCACTCGCTCATCGTGGTGGAACACCACCTCGACGTACTGAAGTCCTGCGATTGGATCCTGGAAATGGGTCCCGAGGCCGGTCCCGCCGGCGGTCACCTAGTCGCCGAAGGCACGCCCGCCGAAGTCGCCAAGGCCGGCACGGTCACGGGCCGCTTCCTTGCGCAAGGCGACGACGCCTTCGCCTCCGCGTCGACCACGGCAAGCAAGCCACGTCCGACCGCCATCTCGCTGCGCGGCGCCCGCGAACATAACCTGAAGGACGTCTCGCTCGAGATCCCGCACGGTTCGCTGACGGTGATGACCGGCGTGTCCGGCTCGGGCAAATCTTCCCTGGCGTTCGACATCCTCTTCGCCGAAGGCCAACGCCGCTTCCTGGAATGCGTCTCGGCCTACGCGCGCCAGTTCGTCGAACAACTGCCGAAGCCCGACATCGATTCGCTCACGGGCCTGCCGCCCACGGTCGCGATCGAACAGCGCGTGACCCGAGGTTCCGCGAAGTCCACCGTGGCGACGGTCACCGAGGTCGCCCAATACCTCCGCGTGCTCTTCGCCCGCGCCGGCGTGCTGCACAGCCCGACTACCGGCGAGCCGCTCGAGGAAATGACCGAAGACGCAGTCGTCCGCCTCGTCGCCAAGAAGGCGAAGTCACTGAAGAAAGGTTCGCTCCTCGTCGCGGCCCCGCTCGTCCGCTCCCGCAAGGGCCATCATCGCCCGCTGGCCGAATGGGCCGAGACCAAGGGTCTCCGTCTCCTTCGTTGCGACGGCAAGATGCTCAAGGTCGAAGGCTTCGAAGGCCTCGACCGCTATTCCGAACACGACGTCGACGCAGTCTTCGGCGAGATCCGCGCCGACGGATTGATCCGCCTGCCCGACGAGACTGAGGAGTCCGGCGAAAAAGCCCTCCGTTCGCTCGTCCGCCAGGCGCTGGCTTCCGGCAAGAACGCGTGCGTCCTCCTGGGCGCCGACGGCCATCAACTCGCCTACCTCTCGACGTCGCGCAGCGATCCCGCCACGGGCGAATCATTCCCCGAGGTCGACCCGAAGCACCTCTCCTGGAACTCGCCGCGCGGATGGTGCCCTGATTGCCGCGGCCACGGGCTGGAAGTGAAGACCTTCTCGGCCGACGAAGAAGAGTCCATCAACGAGAACGCCATCGCGGACCGCGTCGGCGAAGAAGTCTGCCCGACCTGCCAAGGCGAACGTCTCGGCCCCATAGGGCGCTCGGTGAAGCTCGCCGGCCCGAAAGGCCGCTCGCTCTCCCTGCCCGGCCTGCTCCGCCTGCAGCCCGACGAATCCCTCGCTTTCCTTTCCGGACTCAAACTCGAGGCCCGCGAGAAAGCCATCGTGGGGGCGCTGCTGCCCGAGATCGGCGCCCGCCTTCGCTTCTTGGATTCCGTCGGCCTCGGCTACCTCGCGCTCGACCGCGGCGCCGACACGCTCTCCGGCGGTGAAGCGCAACGCATCCGCCTCGCGGCCCAGCTGGGCTCAACCCTTTCTGGCGCACTCTATGTGCTCGACGAACCGAGCATCGGCCTGCACCCGCGCGATAACGACCGTCTCATCGGCTCGCTCAAGGACCTCCGCGACCGCGGCAACACGGTCCTCGTCGTCGAACACGACGAAGACACCATGCGCGCCGCCGACCTGGTCATCGACATGGGCCCGGGCGCCGGTGTCCACGGCGGCACGATCGTCGCGCAAGGCACCGCAGCCGCCCTCGAGAAACGCGCCGACTCCGTCACCGGCCGATTCCTCAAGGAAGCCATCCCTCATCCGCTCCGCGGCGCCCGCCGCCCGATCGCCGGCAAGGGTGCGCCCGAGGAATGGGTCCGCCTGAAGAACGCGGCGCTCCGCAACCTCAAGGGTTTCGACGTCCAGATCCCCGTTGGTCGACTCACCGTGGTCTGCGGCGTCTCGGGCGCCGGCAAGTCCACGCTCGTCACTGACCTGCTCGCTCCGGCGATCCGCGCAGCCATCGCCAAAAAGAAGGACGGCCTCACGGGCAAGGAAGCGATGACGGTCGTCTCCCATGAAGGAAAATCGGCCTTTGCCACATTGTCGGGACTCAAAGGTTTCCGCCAACTGGTCGTCGTCGACCAGGAACCGATCGGCAAGACACCGCGCTCCACACCAGCGACCTACATCGGGGCATGGGATCTCATCCGCGAGCGTCTCGCTTCGCTCCCCGAAGCAGCCATCCGCGGACATGGCGCCGGCTTCTTCTCATTTAATACTTCCGGCGGTCGTTGCGAAGCCTGCTCGGGCGCCGGTCGCATCAAACTCGAGATGAGCTTCCTGCCCGATACCTATGTGCCTTGCGAAGAATGCGCCGGCACGCGCTACGGTTCCGCTGCCAAAGCCATCCGTTGGAACGGCAAGTCCGCCGCGGATCTCCTCGCGATGACGTTCGAGGAAGCCGCAGCGTTCCTTTCCTTTGACGCCAAGCTGGGCGACCTCTGCGGGTTGATGGTGAAGACCGGGCTGGGCTACCTCACGCTCGGCCAGAGCAGCCCGACGCTTTCGGGCGGCGAAGCCCAGCGTCTCAAGCTCGTCAGCGAACTCGCCCAAGGTCTCCCGACGTTCCGCGAACGCTCGCGCGGCGAGATTCGACCGAACCTCTACATCCTGGAAGAGCCGACCATCGGCCTACACCAGTCGGACTGTCGCCGCCTGATTGAACTAATCCACGCGCTCGTCGACCAAGGCCACACGGTCGTCGTCATCGAACATCACCCCGACGTGATCGCCGAAGCGGACTGGGTCCTCGAAATCGGTCCCGAAGGCGGCAACGCCGGCGGCGAGCTCGTCCACGCGGGCGACCCCGAATCCCTCGCCAAGCAGAAGAAGTCTCCGACCGCCCCCTCTCTCCGGATCACACTGGAACGAGGTAAGATCGTCGCGAAGGCCTGAAGCGACGGGCAATTGGCCGACCAGAGCGATGTTCTTTTGACCATTGGCGTCGGGATGACATCCTGAGCACCGTTCCCCATGGCCAGCCAACCCCCTTCACCGAAGAAGCCTGCGCCCGTCCTCGCGCGCCGCAGCAGCCAGACCAACTGGCCGACCGTCATCATCGGAGGCACGCTCCTTACTGCCGCCGGTTGGTTCGTCTGGCAGGCCAATCAAAAGCAGCCCGAGGTCGTCATCGTCAAAGAAGTGCCGAAGCAGACGGAAACCCCGAAAGTCGAAGAGCCTGAGAAGAAGCCGACGGCCGTCGTCGAAACGAAACCGGCTGCGCCGGTGGAGACCCCGAAGATGGCGGAGGTTCCGAAAATCGAACCGGAGAAGAAATCGGAAGCCGTTGTCGAAACCAAAGCCTACGTCTTCACGGGCGCTGGACTGAACGACCCGAAGTTCTTCGTCATCCTGGCCGACGACGCCCGACTGCGACTCAAGGACGGAAAGTGGGAAGAGCATCTGGCCCGCCTGCAGAAAGGTCTGCTACCTGCGCTTGCGGCCACATCTTCCACCGACGGCGTCGAACGCCATAACCGACTTTGGGATAGCCGCGCCTTCGCCCTCGGCATGAATCAGGCGCTATTCATCCGCCGCGTGGGTCCCGAAATCCTGCGTACCGCCGCCCAAGGCGGCGAGAAGCTGCCAGCCCTCCTCTCAGACCTGCTCGGCCGCGCCGACCTGCTCGAGAAATTCGCACTCACGCTTAAGCCGGAGGACGACGCCGCGGAAGCCCTCCGCGTATGGGCGCTGTTGGCGGCCGACGATACGCCGGCCCAGCGCGGCAAATACGACAACCTGCAGATCGCCTGCGCTCTAGTCTTTGATCAGCCGCTCACCTGGGGACGCTTCGACGGCGGCGCGGCTTGTACCGCCGACGCCCTGACGCGTTATCGCTACTTCAAGACCAACACCGAGGCTGGCCGGCTCGTCGGCGACGTCCGCAAATCCTCGCCCGGCGACCTCGTCTGGGTGGTCGGCGCCACGGCGACTGAAGAGGAGATGACCTGGGCGCTGGCGAACCCGAAGCTGCGCTCGCTCGCCGAATGGGCCCCGAGCTACGGGATGATCCGCTATCGCATGGATTACGTGACCCAGGAGAAGACGAAGCTGCCCAAGCCGACGGAAGGCACGCTGAAGGAGATCTTCGAGATCGGCGGCATCTGCATGCATCAGGCGCACTTCGCCGCCAACACCGCGCGCGCCTTCGGCATCCCCGCCGCCTACGTGACCGGCGACGGCAACCGCGGCGGTCACGCGTGGTTCGCCTACCAGCGCAAGGACAAGGAATGGAACATGAACACCGGACGGTATAACGACGGTTATGCCTGCGGTCAGACGACGGACCCGCAGACACGGCGCCGCATCGGGGAGTTCGAGGTCCAGATTCTCGGCGACGCCCAACGCCGCGGCGAACGTTTCGTAAAATCGCAGAGGCTCCAGCTCGCCGCGCAAATCTTCGCCGACGGCGGCAACATCGAGGCCCAGCACGACTGCCTCCGTCTCGCGGTGCTCGCCGCTAACCGTTGCCTCGAAGGCTGGCGCGCCTACGCCGCCTGCCTGGAGGCCCTCGGGCCGAAGGTGAAGACTGAAGAATGGAAGAACTTCGTCTTGGAGATGCGCCGCGCCTTCGACGACTGGCCCGATATGCGGGAGTTGGCCGACGACATGGAAGCGAAGCACCTCTTCCCGACGATGACTCAAGACGAGATCTTCCTGAGCTGCAAACGCGCCTACGACCGCCTGATCGCCGAGAAGAAACGCCGCGGGGAATACGACCGGACCCGCTACGACTTGGTCCAAAAGGCCGTCGAACGTGAATCGGCCGTCCTGATGACCGACCGGGCCAAGAACGCGGAGAAGCTCGCCAACCTCCACCGGCGGGCCCTTGAAGACAACGCCGACCACCTGCCCACCTTCCGCGCTCTGCTCGAGGGCTACTACCTCGCCGTGAAGGGTGACACCAAGATGGAGTCTGTCTTCCTTTCCGAGATGGAGCGCGTCTACCGCCGCAAACTCGGCGGAATGGCCGGCGCCGACGTCTTCCGACTCAAGGCGCTCGCAGGACTGCTTGACCTTATCCAAGGCTACTTCGACAAATGCGATGACGCCGAACGCGCCCGCCGGCTGCGACTCGAGTCCGAGAAGATCCAAAAGACCCTCGATAAGATGAAGAAATGACCACCTCCCGTCCCATCCTCCTCGGAGTCAACATCGACCACGCTGCGACGCTCCGCCAAGCGCGCTACCGCGGCGCGCACCAATCGCCGCATGCGGAGCCCGATGTCGTGGCCTTCACGCGCGACGCCCTCGCCGGCGGCGCCGACGGCATCACGCTCCACCTACGCGAAGATCGCCGCCACATCCAGGACGCCGACGTCCATGCGATCGCCGCGATCCCAGGTATCCGCCTCAACCTTGAGATGGCTTGCACGTCTGCGATGACCAGTTTCGCCCTGCAACTCCGCCCCGCCGCGGTCTGCCTCGTCCCGGAATCCCGCGAAGAGGTGACGACCGAAGGTGGACTCGACGTCGCCGGCCAGCTCGCCCGCGTCCGCGAGACCACCCAGGCACTGAAGTCCGCCGGCATCGAGGTCTCGCTCTTCATCGGACCCGACGCCCCGCAGATCGAAGCCGCGGTCGCCGTCGGCGCACCGGTCATCGAACTCCACACGGGCGCCTTCGCCAACGCCTGGAAATCCCCGGCCGCCGAAGCCGAACTCGCCCGGCTCCGCGTCGCCTGCGAGCAGGCCCACCGTCTCGGACTCATCGTGAACGCCGGACACGGCATCAATTACGATAACATCCGGGCAATCCTGACGCTGCCGCACCTGCACGAACTGAATATCGGCCACTCGATCGTCGCCCGCGCCCTCTTCACGGGAATCCGCGGGGCGGTGTCCGAGATGAAGTCCCACCTGACGCAGAAGGCATGAACCTCGAAGGTGGCAACGTGCTCGGCGTCGGCGTGGACCTCACGGAGGTCGACCGTATCCGCTCCGCGCACATGAAGCACGGTGAGTCCTTCCTCAACAAGGTCTTCACGCCCGCCGAACAAAAGCTCTGCCTCGCGAAGGCCGATCCTTATCCATCCCTGGCCGCCCGCTTCGCCGCCAAGGAAGCCGCCAGCAAGGCTTTTGGTACCGGCATCGGCGCGGAACTCGCGCTGACCAGTATCGGCGTGCTCAACGGTCCTGAAGGCGAACCCGTCGTCGAGCTCGACGACAAAGCCCGTGCCCTGCTCGCCGCCCGCGGCGCCTCCCGCCTGCTGCTCTCGCTCACGCACACCGACACGCTGGCCCAGGCTTTCGTGGTGCTGGTCCGCTGAGACCATGAGCCTCTCCGCCCGCCTGCCGGTCCTCTCCTGTGCCGAAGCCGCGGCCGCCGAAGCCGCGTTCCTCGCCGGCGATACCTCCCTTTCTTGGAAACTGATGAACGTCGCCGCACGCGGCGTCGCCGACGAAGCGGTCGCGCTGCTCGGCTGTAAACCGGAACGCATCCTGGTCCTCGCCGGCAAAGGCAACAACGGCGCCGACGCCTTCCGCGCCGCGCTGCATTGCGCCCGTCGCGGTACGGAGATCGTCGCGGTCTTCGCCGAAGGCGGCCCGGCCCGCGCCCAGGCCCAACGCGCCTGGTCCGCCCGCAAGCCCGGCGTCCGCATCGGCGTGGTCGCCGCCGCGAACCTTCGCCTGCTCGCGGCCCATGAGTTCGACCTGATCTTCGACGGCATTCTCGGCCAAGGCTTCCACGCGCCGCTGTCGGCAGAGCTGCGCGCCTTCCTCCGTACATCCGAGTCGCTGAGAGGGCTGCGCGTCGCGGTCGACCTGCCCAGCGGCCTCGGCGACGATGCCACGGGACCGGCATTCCGCGCCGACCTCACGGTCTCGATCGGCTGCCTGAAACGGCCGTTGCTCGCGCCGAAATCCGCCCGCTTCATCGGTCGACTCCGCGTCCTCGACATCGGCCTACCGCTCGGGGAAACCGAAGAGGCCTGCGTGACCGCGAGTTCGCTCGCTCCGCTGAGCCGTCCGCGCCGCGCGCGCAGCGACAAGCGCCATCAGGGACGGTTGCTCATCGTGGGCGGTTCAGAGCGCATGCCCGGCGCGGTGCTGATGAACACCGCCGCGGCCCTGCGCTCCGGCGCGGCGCTCGTCACGACCTGCCTGCCTGAATCAGTGCGCGCGAAAGCGGCCGTCGCCTATCCCGAAGCCATGTGGCGCGGACTTCGGATCCGCCGCGATGGCACCATCGCTCTCGCGAACCTGAAGGAGATCCGCGCTTTGCTCGCGGACAAGGACACTTTGCTCATCGGCTCTGGTATGGGCGAGAAGGCTGCCAAGCTGATTGGCTCGGTCGTCGACCGCTGCGCCGTCGATCTCGTGCTCGATGCCGACGCGCTCCGCCCTTCCGTCATTACCGCGTCGAAACAAGCCAAGGTCCGCGTGCTGTTGCCACACGCCGGCGAATTCAAGCGCCTCAGCGGCCGCGACGCCTCCGTGAAGGCGGCCCGCGCCTATGCACGCAAGACGAAGACGATCGTCGTGCTTAAAGGCCCGCTGACCTGCGTCACCGACGGCCTCCGCGTCATCCATATTCCTTTCGGCGGCCCAGTGCTCGCGCGCGGCGGTTCGGGCGACCTGCTCGCGGGTATCGTGGCCTCGGTGCTGTCCCGTCGCCAAGAACTGGGGCTAACGCCGTTCGACGCCGTGGTGCTCGCGGCGACTTGGCACGCCCGCGCCGCCGACTGGCTGAGGGAAACCCATGGGGAAGAAGCGGTGAGAACCACCGACCTCCTCGCTGGGCTGTCCCCTGTGTTGCGCGGCTGAAGCAGACCGGCTGGCTGGCGGGATGCTTCCGATCCCGACCGACCCGCTCGCCCAACGCGTCCTCCTCAACGGACTCAAAGGCGTCGGCCCGGTCACGGTGCGACGGCTGCGCGATGCGTTCGGTGGCGACCTCTCGGTCGCGCTCGGCGCCCCGGCCGATCAGTTGGCCAAGGTGGAAGGCGTCACCCGGCCCGTCGCCGCCGCAATCGCCGCGCGCGGCTTCGATTGGGCCGCGGAGATGGGGCGCGTACGCGAACTGGGCTTCCGCCTGCTGAGCGAGGACGACGAAGCCTGGCCTTCGTCGCTCGCCAAGCTCTGGGATCCGCCGCTGGTGCTCTATGCCGAAGGCTCGCATTTCCCGGGTGACCGCTCTGTTGGTATCATTGGATCACGCCATTGCACGACGTATGGCGCCTCGCTCGCCCGCAGCTTCGCGCGCGACCTGGCGAAGGAAGGCTGGTGGATTGTCAGCGGACTGGCCCGCGGCATCGACACCGCCGCACATGAAGGGGCGCTCGACGCCGACGGGCGTACGGCGGCCGTGGTCGGTCACGGACTCGACCTCACCTTCCCGCCTGAAGCCGTCCGACTGCGCACACGCATGAAAACTGAGGGCTGCATACTTTCGGAGTTCCCGCTCGGGCGGCCCGCCGACCGGCAGACCTTTCCGCAACGCAACCGCATCGTCGCCGGGCTGGTGCGCGTGATGGTGGTCGTCGAGACCGACGTCGATGGCGGCAGCATGATCACCGCGCGCTTCGCGGGAGACCTCGGCAAGACGCTTTGCGCCGTGCCCGGGCGCGCCGACAGCCCGTCAAGCCGCGGTTGCCATGCGCTCATCCGCGATGGCGCCACGCTGGTCTCTTCGGTGGACGAGATCCTCACCGAATTGGGCGAGGCACGCGGGAGCCCCGCACTCGCACTCATCGAAGATCCGCCCGAGTTCGCGCGCTGGTTGCCACACTTCGCCGGCGGCACGGCGCATGATGCCGAAAGCCTGTCCGTGCTCGCGGATTGCGCGGTCGCCGAAGCCGCGGTGAGCCTGACCATGATGGAGATCCGCGGCGTGCTCACGCGCCGGCCCGACGGGCGCCACGAGCGGACCTGACTCAGCGGTGGGGCACGTTGCCTTCGTTCGCCGGCACCGGCACCGTGAGCGGATTCCCGAGGCAACGGTCGATGACCGCCTTGGGCTTGGCGAAACAGTCCCGTAATGAACCCATGACCGGACGCCACCCGTCGCCGAACGCCGCTGGGTAAGCCGTCGCGCTCAAAGCCTCATGATTCGCGAGCCAAAGTGCGCGCACGCAATGCCAGCCCTGCGAGACGAAGACGACGTGCTCGTCGGGGTAGTAGGCCTTCGCTCGGAGGACCGAATCCAACGTCCGCCAGCCGTAAGGATCTTCCACGATCGGACAGGTCACGCCGGCCGCGCGCAGCTGCGTCGCCATCACGCGGGCATGGACGTCGGTGCCGGAAGTCACGATGAGCTTCACGCGCCCCGAACGCGCCAATTCCACGGCGGCGTCGATGCGCGGGCGATAGGTACCGCTGCGCTCACCGGTCGCGCCCACGAATTCATCGGTCCCGAGGACGACCATCACGGCGCCGACCGGGACTTCCGATGGCTTACTTGCTAGACGACCCCAGCCGGCCGACCAGACCCAGAGGTTCGATCCGATGAAGAAAAAGACCAGCAAAGCTAAAATCGCACCTACCCCGCGTTTGAGCCATCGAGACATGGAAACGACAATTACGCCTAAAATTCCGTTGGCAAGGGGGTCAATTCAGATGGGTATGCTTAAATTTAGACACCTATGGGTTGCTGAAAGTGTGTATTAGCTCATTTTGAGGGTCAGGACACCGATGGCACGGATTCTGCCTACTTTTACTCAACATGAGCGCCACTCCTTCCGCAGCGAACGCCAAAGTCCTGGTCATCGACGATGACAAGGACCTCCGCTACTCGCTCCGCCGCGCCCTCGCCGGCCTCGGCCACACGGTCATCGAAGCCGACAGCGGCGAAACCGGCGTCGTCGCCGCCAAGCGCGAACAGCCCGACGTTATCCTGCTCGATAACCGCATGGGTGGGATGACCGGCATCGAGACCTTGCAGATGCTCCGCGGCGCCCAGCCGCAGGCGATGGTGATCCTCATGACCGCGTTCGGCACGACGCAGACCGCGATCGAAGCGATGAAGTTCGGCGCGTACGACTACGTCATGAAGCCCTTCGACCAGGCTAAGCTCATCACGCTCGTCGACAAGGCCCTCTCCGCTCGCCGCGACCTCGCGGCCGCCACGAAGTCGACGCGCACGCTCGTCAATCCCGCCGACTACAAGGAAGGCATCGTCGGCAGTTCCGAGCCGATGCAGGAAGTGCTGAAATCGATCGGCCAGGTCGCCGCTTCCGACGCCACCGTGCTCATCACCGGCGAGAGTGGCACGGGCAAGGAGCTCGTCGCGCGTTGCATCCACCAGCATTCGCTCCGCGCCAAAGGCACGTTCCTCGCGGTCAACTGCGCGGCCATCCCCGAGAACCTCATCGAGTCCGAGCTCTTCGGCCACGAGAAGGGCGCCTTCACGGGCGCGACCAACCAGAAGCTCGGCAAGTTCGAGCTCTGCGACGGCGGCACGATCTTCCTCGACGAAATCGGCGATATGTCCCTGCCCACGCAGACCAAGGTCCTCCGCGCTATCCAGGAAGGCGAGATCCAGCGCGTCGGCGGCACGACCACCGTCAAGATCAGCGTCCGCCTCGTCGCCGCGACGAACAAGGACCTCGAAGCGATGGTGACCACGCGCCAGTTCCGCGAAGACCTCTACTACCGGCTCAACGTCTTCCGCATCCGCCTGCCCGCCCTGCGCTACCGTAAGGGCGACGTGCCGCTCCTCGTGGACTACATGCTGCAGCGCCAGGCCGCCGCGAAGAAAATCAAGCCGAAGCGTCTTTCGAACGAAGCCCTCGAGGCCTTGCTCGCCTACGACTGGCCGGGCAACGTGCGCGAACTCGAGAACGTCGTGCAGCGCGCCAACGTGCTCGCCAAGGGCGAGACGATCCTGCCGAAGGACCTGCCCCAGGACGTCCTGAATCCCCGCAAGACGCCAATCGCGCCGCCCGCCGTCGTCTCGGCCGCCGTTGCGCCCGCCTCAGTGGAAGCCGCGGCTCCGGTGGCCGGCCTTATCCCGGCCTACGACACGATCTACAAGCAGTGCCGCGTGAACGACGGTAAATCCATCCTCACGGTCATCGAGATGGAGATGATCCGACGCGCTATGGAAGAGACCCGAGGCAATCAGCTCCGCTCCGCGATGATCCTCGGCATCAACCGCTCGACGCTGAAGAAGCGCCTGCTCGAGATGCGCGAGGCCGGCATCAAGGTCTTCACTTAACCTTTGCCTCGGGCTGGGAATGGGTTTGGTTAGGCGCTTCCCCATGAGCTCCTCACCCCTCCGCACCACCCTGCTGGCCACGGCCGCGCTCTTCCTGAGCTCGTACGCCGCCTTCGCCGGCGAAACGATCCAGATGTTCGACGGCAAGTCCCTCGCCGGCTGGAAGGCCTCGAAGAATTCCCCCGAAGGCACCTACAAGGTCGAGGACGGCGTCCTGCAGATCCGCGGCGGCCAGGGCCACCTCTTCTTCGTCGGTGCCGACGGCAAGGCCAACTTCACGAACTTCGACTTCAAGGCGAAGGTGAAGACCTACCCGGGCGCCAACTCGGGCCTCTACTTCCACACGGCCTACGAAGACAAGGGCTGGCCCTCCCAGGGCTACGAGTGCCAGGTCAACGGCAGCCATAAGGACATCAAGCGTACCGGCGGCCTCTACGCCGTCCGCGACGTCCTCAACACTCCGGCCGCTCCCGACAACGTCTGGTTCGAATACCACATCCGCGTCGAAGGTAAGCGCATCCAGATCTGGATCGATGGCAAGCAGACCGTCGACTTCACCCAGCCGGAAGACTGGACCCCTCCGAAGGGCATGGCCGGCCGCAAGCTCGGCAACGGCACCTTCGCGATCCAGGCCCACGACCCGGGCTGCAAGGTCGACTACAAGGATCTCGTCGTCGAACGCCTGCCCTGAGCAGCCCGACGGTGAAACCAAAAGGCGGACCGCACGGTCCGCCTTTTTTGTGCCCGCGATTTAGGCGAGCGAGCGTTCGAGCTCGGCGATGAGCCGAGCACGGACAGGTTCAGCCAAAGCCGACAGTCGGCGCTGCTCGGTTTCGTATTCACTGCGGCCTTCCGGGGTCTCAATCGCGATGGGCTTCAGGCCGATGGCGGAGAAATCATAGGGGCTAGCGCGCATGTCGACGGTCCGCGCGACGTGCGCGAGTTCAAAGGCGTCCGCGGCAAGCTCCGCGGAGACCCAGGGCTGCGCCTTCATCGCCCACTTGAAGAGATCCATGGTGACATGCACGCACCCGGGTTGTTCGTTCTCGACGCGTGCCTCGAGCGTAGGCGCGAGCTTGTTCAACGGACGCGCACCCGGCGTAAAGAAGCGGAAGGCATCGTAATGCGTGCAGCGTACGGGCATCGAACGCACGACGGCGTCGGTGCCCTCCGCGCCGAGCCGTAACGGCCACGCGCCATGGCGGCGCTGTTCAGCCTGACCGTAGACCATCGCCCATTCGTGCAGACCGAAACAGCCGTGGAACGCCGCGCGCGTCGCGACCGCCCGACATAGCTTCAGACTGAAGGCAAGGCGGCCGGCCTGCGCTGCGTCCGGTAGTCCGACGCGGACGAGTCCGTCCGCACCGCGCAGGAAGCGGCGGTCATCGACGAGTTCGGCGGCGTCGGCCAGCGCGACACCGGCTCCCGGCGTCCACCGCCGGACGGCCGCGAAGCGGAACGGATAATAAGTGAAGAGGAAATCTTCGACGGGATCGCGCTCGCCCTTCTGGGCGCGCTCGCGCCTCGCCTCGACGAGCCTATCCGCGCGGGCCTCATGAGCCGCGCGGCGGGCCCGCCATTCCGCGGAGCCGAGCACGACCTGACTGGCGGGCTCGACGCTCAATCGAAGCGGCGATGATGGGCGGCGACCTTCACATACTTCTCCGCCCAGCCTGGCAGCTTCGCCTGCTCGTCGGCCGTCAACGGACGCACGACCTTGGCCGGGGAACCCATGACGAGCGAACCGGGCGGCACCTGCGTGCCCTTGGTGACGAGCGAGTTGGCTCCGACAATCGAACGCGCGCCGATGACGGCGCCGTCCAGGATGGTGGCATGCATACCGATGAGGCACTCGTCACCGATCACGCAGGCGTGGATCATCGCGAGGTGGCCGACCGTGACGCGGGCGCCGATCTTGGCCGGCAAGCCGTCGGCGACATGCACGACCGCTCCGTCCTGGATGTTACTCCCTTCGCCAACCTCGATCGGGGCAATGTCTCCGCGCAGCACGGCGCAGGGCCAGACGCTGGCCTTGGGGCCGACGGTGACGTTGCCGACGACGACCGCCTTGGAATGGACGAAGGCCGTGGCGTGAACGCTAGGCCCCTTGGAGAGATTGCGGGTCAGCTCCTTGGAGAGCGCCTCATCGGCATCGAGCGGGTCCTCGAACTGGCCGCCTTGGTGGAAAGGGTTCATCCCCCAAGAATTAGGCACCTCCCCCCGACAGGGAAGACCGAACCCGCTCCCCCTTCATACTTTTGGCCTATTTTACGCCTAAAACTGCCTATCCCTACCCCCACCCCCAACCCAACCCCTTCTTTCGCCCTACCCCTGCCCCTAATCTACCGACAATTCCCCTTGCCAACGCCCCCTCACTCCATTTGCTCCGACCTTCCGACAGCCATGAAGGCCACATTTATCACCTCCGGTCGCCAATTCACCGTCACTCAAGGCGACATCCTCATCGTTAACCAGTACCCTGGTAAGAACGAAGGGGACATCCTCACCTTTGACCAGGTCCTCCTCGTAGGTTCTGGCGCTGATGCCAAGATCGGCACCCCGACCGTGGCCGGCGCGAAGGTCACCGCCAAGATCCTTGAGAACAAGCGCGGCGACAAGATCGACATCTTCAAGCACCGCCGCCGTAAGGGCTACTACCGCCGTCGCGGCCACCGCCAGGAACTGTCGGTGATCAAGGTCGAGTCCATCTCTGCTTAACCCTTAACGTCCTACCACCATGGCAACAAAGAAAGGCGGCGGCACTTCCTCGAACGGCCGCGATTCCACCTCCAAGCGCCTCGGCGTGAAGCTTTACGGCGGCGAATTCGCCACCGCAGGTTCGATCATCATCCGCCAGCGCGGTACCCGCATGAATGCTGGACGCAACGTCGGTATGGGCCGCGACCACACCCTCTTCGCCAAGGCCGACGGCCTCGTCAAGTGGGACGCCGAGCACCGCAAGGTTGAGATCGTTCCGACGACCTCCTCCGCCTGCTCGATCAAGTAAGCTGCTCGCCAGCCTCCCGAGAAGCCGACCGTCTGGTCGGCTTCTTTGTTTTACGGACCATACGACGACGCTCCCCTCCCCCCAGGAGTGGCCCAGGTCTTGCTTCGTCCTTCGAGCTGGCGCCTAGCCGGCTCGGTGGCGGATGATTTCCAGCGTAGACTGGAAAAGCGATCGGGTGGAATCGTCGTACACGCGGTCGTGTACGACGTAATCGCAGACGCGCTCAATCGCCTGAGGGTCAGCTCCGCAGCCACGCAGTTCGACTGCGAGCAGCTGAAGCTTCTCAAACGACATGAGTATGACGTCGGCTTCGGTTTCCTCGCGGAAACCATATTCCGGATCTTCATCCATCTCCCGGCGAGGGGTGATGTTCTGAGTGAGGTGCATTGGGGTGCTCCTTCAGACTAAGTGCCGCCTCGGCTAAGCAAAGCACCGCGATGTAAAGATTGGCCGACCCGCCCGTGCCAACGAGGTGACGGCCTCAGGCGTCAACCCCAGCCTGTGCGGCCTGACGGAACTTCCAAGCCATGGCCAGAGATACGACGACGAGCCCGGTCGCCAGCGCGATCCAGATGCCCACAGCCCCGAGGCCGAAAAGCCCAACCGGGATGCCGAAGAGCTGGAAGCCTACGGGGAACGCCAAGGCGAGCGCGAACGGCAGGCAGAACAGCCAGTAAACGATGAAGACACTCCACGAGGCCCATGCGGCCCGATTGACCGACCGGAGGAGGTAGGCCGCCACAACCTGCACGCCGTCGAAGGGCGCCCATACGGCGGCGAAGATGAGCAAGGTCGAAGCGAGCGCGGCGGTCTCGGTCCCGGCAACACCATAGGTCGCCATGAGTAGTGGGCGCAGGAGGATCATGCCGAGCCCATAGACTGCCATGATGAGGCCGCCCATGATCAAGGCGCCGAGGCCGATGGCCTGCACCTTGCGCGGGTCTTTGGCGCCATAAGCTTCACCCACACGGATACCGGCAGCGATACCGAGTCCGAGCGGCAACATGAACGCGGCCGAAGCGGTGCTGATGGCGACCTGGTGCGCCGCCTGCGCGGTGGCGTTGATCCAGCCGGCCATGACGGGGACGATCGCGAAGATGCCGACTTCACTGAGGCTGTGCAGCCCAGCCGGCCAGCCGGTCTTCATAAGACGTTGGAATACGGCTAGCTGTAGGCCGTCGGTCCAGCGCACCTCGCCGCGGCCCGGCGTATACCATAGGCCGATGAGCATGACGAGGCGGGCGACGAGCGTGGCCCAGCCGGCGCCGGCGAGTCCCATCGCAGGGAAGCCCCAATGACCGAACATCCAGAGCCAATTGAAGAAGATGTTAGCGAGGATGCCGAGACTGAGCCAGACGAGCGAAATCCAAGGCTGATGCTGCGAGTCGCGATGCCCACGCAGGGCGTGAAAGGCCAGCCCGGGCACCATCGCCCACGACATGAGGATGAAGAACTCCTGGGCCTCAACAGAGACGGCTGGAGACGAACCGAGCAGCGGGATGAACTGAGCCGCCCAATGTGAGGCGATCGCAGCGACGACGCTGATGGCGACAGCCAACACCATGCCGTGCCGCAGGATCGCGGGCGACGATTCCTCCACGCCCGCGCCGTTATCTTGCGACTGATACACGGCGATGGCCCCGACGACCCCGATGCCGAAGACATACGGGATATAATTGAGGTTCGAAGCCAAGGCCGACGCGGCCAACGCGGTCTCGCCGAGATGGCCCGCCATCGCAACATCGACGACGAACATGAGTCCGTAGCCGAGCATCCCCAACATGATGGGGATCGCCAGCTTGAGCGTGGGGCCGATTTCGGCGCGGATGGTCGGCGGGTTGTCCAAGCCCCCAAGAGGAAAGGATTACCTTCCCGTTGCGAGTCAGTTCTTCGGAATGCGGTTCAGCGTATAATACGCGTCTGCATGGTCGAGCGCCTCACCACCCGCCGTGCGGATGCCGTCGGCATGCAGCTCATGGATGTAAAGTTCACGGAGACCATCGACCTTGAGGCGCACACTGAGCCCGTCCGAGGCGACCTTAGCCGAGACGATGCCGTTCGGAGCCGACTGGATCTCGTCGCTGCCGTACGCGCCCGAATAGAAGAGCGTGTAGTTGGTCATGCGGTAAGAGGCGAGATCTCCGGCGCGGGCTACGTCCACGGGCTTGGTGAAGGTGAGCTCAAAGCCGTCGGGCTTGGCCTTCATCTCCTTGATGGCGAAGGGCACGGTGCCGTTGTAGCGGAGGCGCTGCAGGCCGTAAGCCTTGGTGCCGAGAGAAGACCAGCCACGACTGGTCATGCCGACCATGAGCGAGCCGTCGGGAGCAAAGCTGAGACGCACGATGCCAGAGGCGAATCCGCCGACGAACGGGAAGCACGCGCCCTGATACTCGCCGTCGACCTTCTCCATGAAGACGCGGCTGATCTTGGCGTCAGTAAACTCCGCGACGAACATCTGCCCGTCGAACGGACCAAACTTGCCGCCGGCATCGCACGTGGCGAGGTCGGTGCCGCTGCGGCCGACTTTGTTATAAGGCATCCACACCGCCGGAGGGCGCATCTCGGGCAAGGCCTTCAAGGCTTCCGGATACGGACGCTTCTCGGGGATCTTGGCCGAGAGCTTGAGCGGCGACTCCGGCAGCTTCTCGGAGGCGATGCCTTCGGGGTTCAGGAAGAACGCGCCTTTACGCAGATGGTAGATCGGCGTGGTCGGGATCCAGGTGCCCTGCTGGTCGACGCAGAACATGTCGCCAGCGAGGTTCGTGCCGAGGCCGCACGGGGAGCGCATCCCGGCCGCCATGGGGATGAATTTTCCGTCCTTGCCGAGGATGCCGCCCCAACCACGCCAAGGCGCCTTGTTGTCCGCGTGGTCGCCCATGTCGACATTGAGCGTGACCCAGAGCTGGCCGAGTCCGTCGCGCTTAGGGCCGTACGCATAACCATGGTAAGCGCCAGAGACATTCCAACCCGCGCCAGCGGTGAGGTACTCGTCAGCGACGCCGTCGCCATTGGTATCACGCAGGCGCGTGGTCTCAGTGCGCTGGGTGACGAGCAGGTCCTTGCCATCCCGCAGCAGGCCGAGCGGCTCATGCAGACCGGAGGCAAAGAGCTTGTAGCTGACTTTGGTCGGCTTGGAATCGAGGACGCCGTCGAGCACCCAGACCTCGCCCTTGCGGATCGAGAGCGCGAGTTTACCGTCGGCAGTCCAATCCATACCGCTCACCTCGAGCGCGAGGCCGTCACCGGGCTTCCAGTCCTTAGCGCGCGTATCGGCAGCGGTGCTCGCCGTGAGGATGTCGGCGATGTCGTAGGACGCCGCGGAAAGCGAGGCGGCGGCAAGGAGGGCTACAATCGTGGCTTTCATTTCCAGAGATAGGTGAAGACGCGACGGCCTTGGGTGGCGGATTCTTTCACGTCGACGATCATGCCTACGGGATGGGTAATCGTCGGGGTGAAGTCGGGCGTGGGCACCCAGGTAACTGTTCGGCGAAGGCCGTTCTTGATGCCCTCATAGGTCTCCTCAACCTTCACCCCGTACTGCTCGTTCAGGAACGTGGGGTTGCCCTTAGCATCGAGACGATAGCCAAGGAAGCGGCCAGTGGGCTTAGGCCAGGCGACGACTTGTTCGCCGATCGGCTTCTCGAAGGTCGGGAAACGAGAATACCAGGTTAGGTAAGCGTCGAAGAAGCGACCCTTCCAAGCAAGCCCGGGGCCGCCCTTGTCGCCGTCGTAGGCGAGGTGCACGCCGGTCGGGAACCCGACGAGGATGGCGCGGACGCCGACGCCGTCGGTGAAGGCGCGCTGCACGACGGGCCGGTCCTTGGGCACGATCTCGAATTCGCCGTTACGATTCTGCGGGAAGCCTTCGGGTTCGCCGTTGGCGCTTTCGACGAACTTGTAGATCGCAGCGATCTGCTTGTCGGTGTCACCACCGAGGATTTCCTGATTAAAGGATTTTCCGCCCGGCCAGAAGGAGGGCATCAGCGTGCCAGGTCGATAACCTGCGGGGTTGATGAGATACTCACGCAACCAGCTTTCCTGCAGGCGGGCAGCGATATTACTCAAGTCAGGCCCTTGGACGCCGAGAGACGGGCGATCGCCCCAACGGTGGCAGGTGATGCAACCCGCACCTCCCTGCGTGCCCAGCAGTTTACGTCCAGCGGTGTCATCGCCGCCTTCGAACTTGAGCGCAACGCGTGCATCGGCGACGCCGAGCAGCTTGCCGAGTTCCGCAGTGGCCGTGCCATACTGAGGCATCTTGGTCTTCAGATAGGGACGCACGCGGGTCTCATCTCCTTTGTCATGACTCGTGAACAGATCGGAAAGCTTAGCATCAACGCGCGGTGTAAGCACCTTGGCCAGCCACTCGGGTCGGAGCTTGCCGCCAACGCCAGTCAGGGGCGGCGGATAGCGACCGGTGTCGCCGAGATTATGGTCTCCCTGGAAGTAAGGCTTACGCGCGGCATCGGGGCCGCCCTTCCCGTCACGTTCATGACATGCGACGCAATTAAGGGCGTGCAAAGTGAGGTCGGCAGCGAGCTTGGGCGAAGCGGCCTCGTGCTTCTTCGCGAGAAAGAGCTTCAGCGAAGCACGCTGTGCGTCGGAAAGCGCGTAGCGCGGGCCATTGCCATGGTCGGCCTCGAGGCAGCCGCCTTCGTTCTTATTCAGGGCGACGGGCTTTGCCGCGGCATCCTTAGGGAGGTCGTGACAGGCGGCACACTGGCCGGCGATGACCGCCTTGCGGCCAGCAATCGCGAGGTTCTTGTCCGCGACGAGGGAGACGACGGGTTGATCAATCCGACCATCGCTGCCCTGGAATTCGAGGAGGTAGCCGGCGATGTCGATGGCGTCCTGACGATCCATCACTATCTTCGGCATGCGTCCGTCGGTGCGCACCTTGAGCGGTTCGAGGATGAACGCGCCGAGGCTATCGAGGCTATACTTCGCCTTGAGATCGCCGAAGCCGACACTGCGATGCGTGAACTCGGAAGCCTTGGGCACGCCTTCAGCCGGGATGAAATCCTTGCCGGGAGCATGGCAGGCGACGCAGCCCAGCGTATTGAACAGCTCGCCGCCGCGGGCGCCGTTCACGTGCATGATCTTCGCGGCGGCCTTGGTCGCGGCCTTGGGCTTCAGGGAAGCGAGATAGTGTTCGATCGCGGCGAGAGTCTTGTCATCGGCCTTGGCCAGCACCTGCGGCATGACTGCGCCAGGGTGGACCGACGCGGGATCGGCGATGAACTTGCGTAGCCACTCGGAACGGACGCGCTGGGTGACCATCGCGAGCGCCGGGCCGCGCATGGCAGGCAGTCCGGTGTCGCCGCCGTGGCAGTTGACGCAACCGAGCTCGTTGTAGAGTAGACGTCCGCCTTCGGCCGTCGGTGTCGCGGCGTGGAAGCGCTCGAAGCCGGCGACGAGAGGTTCGGCGCCTAGCGCGGCCGCGCCCAGCAGGATCACGAGGCGCAACATCATGCCGTCTCGAGGATACACTTATCCAGGTAGGCGCGCGACTTGTTCACGGCCGCGGTGACCTCGCTGGCGGTGGGCAGGATCGGAATACCGCGCGGGGTCGGGTGCATGAAGATCTCGGCGACGCCCTTGAAGCGGACGTCGCGGAGCGCCTTGACGACGAGACGGTAATCGAGGCCGCCGCCGAAACCGGGCAGCTGCTGCAATTCGACCTCCTTGCTGGCCTTCTTGAAGATGCCCTCGGAGTGTTCTTGGAAATAGATGAACGGGAGGTTCTTCGCGCCGGCGTAGCGGATGAGCGCCGGGATCTGGTCCTGCCACACGTGCAGGTGATGCGGAGCGAAGGCGATCCCGAGGTTAGGCGAGGTGTTCAGGTCGGCGAAGGCCTTGATGGAATCCGGGTGATGCAGCGCCTGGTTTACGTGGTTCTCGACCGCGATGGTCACGCCGAGTTCGGCGGCCTTGGCGACGTGCGGCTTCATGTCCTCGAGGAACTTGGCGACGGCGGCCTTGGCGGCGGCACCTTCGGGATTCTTCGGTCCAACGCATCCACAAATGACGAGATTGCCGCCGTGCTTTTTTACCCAGGCCATCTCTTCCTGGAGCTTGAAGGGTCCGAGCGGGTAGCGGGTGCTGGAACCGACGCGCACACCGTGCTTCTTGAGTAGTGCCGCAAAGGCTTCTTCACCGAGAGCCGTGGCCTGCTCGCGCTGGTCACCGTGCACCTTGCACCAGATATCGAGCGACTCCGCGCCGACCTTGGCGACCTCGGGCAGGATGACGTCGAGCGGCATCGTGCCGTAGAGCGCTGAAGACAGCGTGTAACGGATCTTGAAGTCATCCTTGGACTGGGCGCGGGCCGAGAGGGCCGCAAAGACGGCGGCAGCCGGGACGGCACGGAGGAAATCGCGACGGGAAAGCATGGGGATTACTTCTGGTCGCGCTGGGCTTCGAGCATCTTGATCCACGGGCCGACGAACGAACCGTTGTCATGGAAGGTACGTCCGCTGACCATGTGGCGGTCAATCACGACCGGGGCGTTGACGAAGATACCGCCGCAAACCTCGAGGTCGAACTTGCACTTCGGCACGGTGGCCATGCGCAGACCCTTCACGATGCCTGCGCGGGCGGGGATTTCGACGCCGTGGCAGACGCTCATCATCGGCTTCTTGTGCTCCCAGAACCAGCGCGTGGCGGCCAGGAGGGCCTCGTCTTCGCGGATATACTCCGGGGCGCGACCACCGCTGAAAAAGATGCCGGCGTATTCCTCAGGCTTGATGTCCTTGAAGGCGATGTCGGCGTTGATCGTGTAGCCTTCCCACTCCTTGGTGATGGTCCAACCCGGCTTCACCTCGTGCAGCACGGTCTGGTAGACACGCTTCTCCGGCGTCGCGAAGACCGGCTGGAAGCCGGCTTCCTGCAGGCGGTAGACCGGGTACATCGTGTCGAGCAGCTCAGTGGCGTCCCCGATGACGATGAGCACCTTCGGCTTGTTCGCATTCTCGGGCTTATCGGCGCCAGACGAGATCGAGGCCTGATTCTTATTGTCGATGATGCCGGCGGCGGAGACCAAGGCGCAAAGGCCGAGGAGGCCGGCGGTGAGGAGGCGGAGTTTCATAGGGGTGTGAGGACTATATCCTTTCTTGCCCGGAATGTCATTACAGGTATGATGCACTAAAAGTAAGGTTTTTGGTCAAACCCCATGCCCTCCCCCGCTCATCGCCACGCCCCGCGAGTCGCCCTGCTCATCGAGACCACGCGTAGTTACACGCGTGAGTTGCTCGCCGGGGTCCGCAGCTACGTGGCGGCCCACGGCCCCTGGTCGACCTACCTCGAACTCCGCGCCCTCGACTCGTCCCCGCCGACCTGGCTGAAGGACTGGGATGGCGACGGCATCCTGACCCGCACGTTCAGCGCGGAGACCTCCAAGCTGGTCGCGGCGACGGGGCTCCCGGCCGTCGAACTCCGCTCGACCCACTTCGCCGGCGGCCGGCCGTTCGTGGGCTGTAATAATGAAGACATCGGCCGCATGGTGGCCGAGCACCTCTACGAACGCGGCTTCCGGCACTTCGCCGCCTACAGCCAGCGTAACGAGGAGTTCTTCATCGAGCGCGTGGACAACTTCAAGAAGGTCGTCCGCACCTATGGCCACCGCTGCCTCGAACTCCCCGAGGACCATCCGGAACGCGTCCCGGACTGGGAGCAGAGCCAATCCCGCCTGATCCAATGGATCGCGCAACTGCCCAAGCCCATCGGCATCTTCGCGACCACGGACCAGCTCGGCGTCCGCCTGCTCGAGGCCTGCCAGACGGCGGGCGTCGCCGTGCCGGAAGAGGTCGCGGTCGTCGGCGCCGAGAACGAGGAGACGCTCTGCAGTTTCACCACCCCGCCCCTCTCGAGCGTCCGGTTCGACGGCCAGGCGGTCGGCTTCGCCGCGGCGGAACTGCTCGACCGCCTGATGCGCGGCAAGGCCGCCCGGACGAAGCTGATCCTGGTCGCGCCCAAAGGCATCGTGGTACGCGGCTCTTCCGGCGAGCTGGTGATCGGCGACCGGCTCGTGGCGCGCGCGGTCGCGCTCATCCGCGAAGGCGCCGCCCGCGGGCTCGACGTCAACGAACTATCCGCGAAGCTGGGCGCATCGCGCAGCACGCTCGACCGACGGATGAAGACGGTGCTCAAGCGCTCACCGAAGGACGAGATTCTCCGCGTGCGCTTCCGCGAGGTGGAGCGCCTCCTCCGCGAGACCAACCTCACCATCGACCTGATTGCCGAGCAGACGGGCTTCACGCATAGCCACTACCTGCAAGCGACCTTCAAGGCCCGCTATAAACAGACGCCGGGGAAATTCCGTCGCTCGAAAGCCTAATCAGCGGTTCAGCCCGACGACATCCTCGGGCTCAGCCCAAGCGTATACGGTGGCCTTCGAGCCGATCCGCTGGCGCGGATTGGCCTCGGAAACCTTAAGGACCACGCCCTCCTTCGTCTTGAAATCATGCAGGGAGACATCGCCCTGGAAGAGCGAGGCCACGATGGAGCCGGCGAAGGCGTTCTCTTCGGGCGCCATGAAGTCGAGCTTCAGGCACTCGGGTCGAACACAGACGACAATCTTCGCTCCGGGGGATGGAGGGCTTTCGGGCGTCGCGAGGGCTCCGCGCACTTCGCCCACCGCGGTCTCGGCGACGAACTCACCCGCGCCGACCTGGGTCACCTTGCCGGGTATGAGGTTCGCGGAACCAAGGAAGGTGGCGATCCAGCTGTCCGCCGGGCGGCGATAGAGGTCAATGGGCACGCCGGCCTGGACGATGCGGCCCTCGTGCATGATCGCGAGACGGTCAGCCATCGCGAAGGCGTCCTTCTGGTCGTGCAACACGCAGAGCACCGTCACGCCGGTCGCACGTACGAGTTTGCGGATGACGTCACGGACCTCGAGGCGTGAAGCGGCGTCGAGGTTGCTCAGGGGTTCGTCGAGTAACAGGAGTTTCGGACGCAGCGCGAGCACGCGGGCGAGCGCGACGCGTTGCTGCTGCCCGCCGGAAAGTTCCTGCGGACGGCGCGAAGCCCAGCCATCGGCGCCGACGAGCTTCAACGCCTCGAGGGCGCGCGCCTTGATCTCGGCGGCGGAGAGCTTTTCGGCGTCGAGCGAAAACGCGGCGTTCTCGAGAACCGAAAGGTGCGGGAAGAGCGCGTAGTTCTGGTGGACGAACCCGAAGCCGCGCTCGGCGGACTCAGCGAAGGTGATGTCGCGATTATCCAGCAGCACCGTGCCGCCCTGGGATTCGATCTGCCCGGCGAGCACCTTGAGCAAGGTCGTCTTGCCGCTACCGGACGGACCCAGCAGGCAGCAGAGCGTGCCCGTCTCCACGACGAGGTCGACCCCCGTGAGGACGGGCGTCGTGCCGAGCTGGCGGCGCAGGCCGGTGAGGCGGAGGGTGGGCACGGCCGGAACCTAGGCATAAGCCCCTCTGGGGAGCAAGGTCGCCCGCCGACTGTGAATGATTTCCCCGACCGCTTCACCTTCCCACGCTTGCCACGGGCCCGGTTTCGGGCAATTTGACGACTCCCATGCGTAACGAAGACGAAGACGAGGAAGAGAAGACCCCGGCCGCCCCCAAGGACGGCGGCCCGAGCGCCATGCTCATCCAGAAGAAGTTCCTCGAACAGCGGAAGATCTTCCTCTGGGGCGCCGTCGAAGACGCGTCCGCCCGAGACATCGTCGAGAAGCTCCTGTACTTGGACGGCATCGACCCCGGTAAGGAGATCACCTTCTACATCAACACCCCAGGCGGCTCCATCACCTCCGGCATGGCCGTCTATGACACCATCCGCATGATCAGCTCCCCGGTGAAGGTCGTCGTCACCGGTATGGCCGCCTCGATGGGCTCCATCCTGCTCCAGGCCCCTAAGGAAAAGGGCAACCGCCTCCTCTTCCCCCACTCCCGCGTGATGATCCACCAGCCACTCATCATGGGCCGCATCCAGGCCACCGCCGTGGACATCCACATCCAGGCCCAGGAAATGGAACGCCTCCGCTCCGAGCTCAACGAGATCCTCGCCAAAGCCTCGAAGCAGAAGATCGAGAAAGTCACCAAGGATACCGACCGCGACTTCTACATGACCGCCGAGGAGGCCATCGAGTATGGCCTCGCTGACGCGATCGTGAAGAAGCTCTAAGGCCGCCCCACGCGCATGGGCATCGGCGACCGGGCCTACATGCGAGATCGCTCCGCCCCGCGCGTGCCGATCTCCATGACGACTTGGGTCGTCGGCGTGCTGGTCGGCTTCTTCATCCTTAACCTCATCCAGGAATCCGCGCACGCGGACTTCCTCGGCTGGATGGTGCTCGACGAAAGCCAGCCCAGCGTCTGGCAGTGGCTCACCTACGCTCTCCTGCACAAGGAATTCTGGCACCTCCTCGGCAACTGCCTCATCCTCTGGTGGACCGGCGCGACGGTCGAACAGGAACACGGACCGGCCACGTTCCTGAAGGTCCTCGTCGGCGGCGCGCTCATCGGCGCGCTCACCTGGTATCTCACCGGATGGGGCGGCGGCCATAACGGCGTACTCGTCGGTATCTCCGCTGGTGTCTACGCGCTGATGCTCGTCGCACTCCTCGATAAGCTCGACCACCAGATCACGCTGCTGCTGTTCTTCTTCCTCCCCGTCACGCTCAAGGTCCGCTGGCTGCTTATAGCGACTGCGCTCTTCACCGTTCTCGGCTGGGGCTTCTCCGAATTCCCCGCCCGCCATGCTTGGCTCGCATGGAAGCCTGCCTGGAGCGACGGCATCGCCCACTCGGCCCACCTGGGCGGCCTGATCTTCGGCTGGCTCGCCTGGCGTTACCTTAACCGGACAAATTGGGCTCCTAGTTACGCTCAGGTACAGGAACCCATGCCAACCGACGCTCCAAGCCCCGCTTTCGAGACCCCGACCGAGGTAAATCCCTCATCCCGCCCGCTCACCTCCGCACAAGCTCGTGCGGAAATGGACCAGCTTCTGGACAAGATTTCGGCTGGGGGATTCGGCTCGCTCACTGCTGGCGAGAAACGTAGGCTCGAAGAACTTAGCGCCCGCCTACGCTAAGTTTCCCCACCCCACCCTTTATGCGCCTCAGACTTTTCCTGCTGCCGATCCTTCTGGCAGCGCTGGCCTCCGCCCAGACCGCCGGCTTCACCACCACGCAGTCGATGCAGAACGAGACGCGCGCCACCGCGGCGCTCCTCGAGAAGCTCCACATCAGCAAGAAGGACATGGGCTCGGTCGACATGAACTCCGTCGTGAAGACCTACTGCGAAAACCTCGACGGCGCGAAGATGTACTTCACGGCCGAAGAGGTAGATGAGTTCGTCAACCGCTACGGCAAGACCCTCGATCTCTACCTACAGCGCGGCAACCTGACCCCGGCCTTCGAGATCTACTCCCTCTTCAAGAAGAAGGTCAACGAGCGCACGGTCTCCAACCTCGCCGCCCTCGACCAGCCGATTGACCTCACCCAGCCGGGCACCTTCCCGGTCGACCGCAAGAAGGCCGAGTGGCCCGCCAACCAAGAAGCCGCCGACGCCCTCTGGGCCCGCCGCCTCCGCCTCGACATGCTCTCGGAACTCCTCGGCGAAGACCGCACGGGCAGCACCAAGGCCCCCAAGGACCACACTCTGCCGGAGATCACCCCGGAGAAGACCAAGGAATCCGCGGCCCGCCTGAAGAAGCGTTACGACAAATCCCGCACCTATCTCAACTTCGACCAGAACGAGGTGGAAGAGATCTTCCTCAACTCCTACTCGAGCCAGTACGACCCGCACTCGACCTTCTTCTCCCAGCAGTCACTGGAGGAATTCGAGATTGCGATGCGCAACTCGCTCGTCGGCATCGGCGCCACCCTTTCCGACGAAGACGGCTACTGCGTGATCAAGGACATCCTCCCCGGCGGACCGCTCGACCTCTCCCATCAGGCCAAGTCCGGAGACAAGATCATCTCCGTCGGCCAAGGTACTGCCGGCGAGATGGAAGACATCGTCGGCATGCGCCTCTCGAAGGCCATCAGCCGCATCCGCGGCAAGCAGGGCTCCTCGGTCCGCCTGCTCGTCGACATGGCCGGCGGCGGCCGCAAGACAATCACGCTCAAGCGCGACCAGATCAAGCTCGTCGGCCAGATGGCCTCAGCCAAGGCCTTCGAAGTGCCCAGCGGCAACGGCACCGTGCTGCTCGGCGTCATCGACCTCCCTTCGTTCTACGGCAAGAATTCCGACGGCTCCGGCTCCAGCCCCTCGGCTGATATCGAGCAACTCATCAACAAGCTCAAGGCGATGGGCATGAAGGCCCTCATCATGGATCTCCGCAAGAACGGCGGCGGCCTCCTGACCGAGGCGGTCGACATCTCCGGCCTCTTCATCCCGAAAGGCTCCGTCCTCCAGGTCCGCGACAGCCAAGGCCGCTCTGAAGATTACCGCGACGAAGACGAGAAGGTGGCCTGGGCCGGCCCGCTGATCGTGCTTACGTCTAAGCTCTCCGCCTCCGCCTCCGAGATCTTCGCCGGCGCGATGCATGACCACCGCCGCGCCATCGTGGTCGGCGATACGACCACGCACGGCAAAGGCTCGGTCCAGAACATTATCGAGCTGAGCCGCTTTGATAAGAACCTTAAGTCCGCGGTGAAGGTCACCATCCAGAAGTGGTACGCCCCCTCCGGCTCCTCAATCCAGCTCAAGGGCGTCCCGGCCGACATCGTGGTGCCGTCCGTCTACTCGGTGCTGCCGGTCGCCGAGTCCGATCTCGACCGCCCCCTGCCCTGGGATTCCGTCACCCCCACGCTCACCAAGGCCGACGAAGGCGAGTGGCTCAAGGCCAAGATCTCCGACGGCCTGATCGCGCAACTCTCCGCCGGCTCCGCCCGCCGCCAGTCCGAACTCCCCGAATTCCTCACGCTCTCCCGCACGATCGATTGGACGAAGAGCCGCCAGGTCCGCAAGGACGTGTCGCTCTCGCTCGACCAGCGCAGCAGCGAGCGCAAGGACGACCTGGAATTCCGTGAGCAGATCCGCCGCGAACTTGCCGATTACGCGAAGAAGGCCTTCAAGGTCAGCGACGTGAAACTGGACGCTGCCATCGAACAGGAGAAGAAGGAAGGCCCTGGCTCCGCCGCGAAGAGCAAGAAGGCCAGCCGCATGCGCGACCCCCTCGAAGACGATGATTGGCCGGAGTACGACATCCAGCTCCAGGAAGCGGTGCGCATCGCGACCGACTGGACCGGCCTACTCCCAGGTGCATCGGTTGCCGCCGTCGCCGAGACGAAGAAGAAGTAAGCCTGCGGCGGGGATCCGCTGGCATGGTGAACTGCTGCGAAGCAAATAGAGGCCGCCCACCCAGGCGGCCTTTTTGTTGCCCTCGTTCGCCGTATGGTGAACGCAAGGTAGGGGCGAGGCTACGCCGCGCCCGTTCGCATCAATAGGGCATGACGTAGTCCTGCCCCTACCATCGGCCACCATGCGGCGGCCGCCATGAGGTAGGGGCACGATTCATCGTGCACTCCCATCCGGCGGCCTGCTTCGCAGCAGTTCCCCCATGCAAGCAGACCCCCATGGCATGCTGTTTGATTTGCCGACCTCCTGCCCTGCCGACAACCTGACGCCATGCTCTCCCCCGAAGCACTGACCTATGGCACCCTCCTGGTGACGGGCTTCCTGACCCTCCGCCGCTCGCGTCGCGCCGGCCTTACCCTGCGTCGCCAACACGGCCTCATCGACGGCCAGCCGGTCCAGCTCCACACGCTCACGAACGCCCGCGGGATGGAAATCTCGGTCAGCGAGTTCGGCGCCACGCTCACGTCCATCCGCATCCCTGATGCCCACGGCCACCTCGGCGAAATCACCCTCGGCCTCCGCTCGCTCGAGGACTATGTCGCCGGGAATCCCTTCCTCGGCAGCACCGTCGGCCGTTACGCCAACCGCCTCGCGAACGGTCAGCTGACCGTCGACGGCCGCACCATTGCCCTCGCGCAGAACAACAACGGCAACCACCTCCACGGCGGCCTCCGCGGCTTCGATAAGCGCGTCTGGAAATCCGAAGCGATCCGCACCGCCGACGCATCCGCGGTCCGCCTGACCTACGTCAGCCCCGATGGCGAAGAAGGCTACCCGGGCGCGCTCAGCGTGACGGTCACGTACACCCTGCCCGACGCCTCCGACGAGCTGAGCATCGACTTCGCGGCGACGACCGACGCCCCCACGGCCTGCAATCTGACGAACCACGTCTTCTTCAATCTCGCGGGCCAAGGCAGCATCCTCGACCACCGCGTGACGCTGCGTTCCGACCGGATTGTACCGGTGACGGCCGCACTTATCCCGACCGGCGAGTTCATGGACGTCACGAACACGCCGTTCGACTTCCGCCGCCCGCACGCGATCGGCGAACGCATCGGCGCCCCGCACGACCAGCTCCGTCGCGGCCGCGGCTACGACCACTGCTACGACCTCGGCACGGACAAGTCCCTTAAGTCCGCCGCGTACGTCACCGAAGAATCCTCGGGCCGCACGCTCGAAGTCCTCACCGACGCCCCCGGCCTCCAGCTCTACACCGGCAACTTCCTCACCGGCACCGTGCAAGGCCGCTGGCCAAAGCCCTTCGCCTTCCGCCAAGGCTTCTGCCTCGAGCCTGGGCTCTTCCCTGACTCTCCGAACCAGCCCGCGTTCCATCGCCTCGGCTACCCCAGCGGCATCCTGCGCCCCGGCGAACAGTATTCCCAAAAGCTCGTCTTCCGGTTCGGGGTTGTCCGCGGATAACCGCGGACAACGGGATCCGCTGCGAAGGAATGTCTTGAGGTAGGGGCGCGACTGCGTCGCGTCCGTTCGCGGACGAACATTGAATCCGATTGAACTGGGCTAAGCCCCGACGACTCCCGTCCTCCGGCTTCGAACGGCGGTGATGGCAATCACCGCCCTACCCGATGCATCAAGGCCGCCGCAGGGCGACCTGTTTCGCAGCAGTTCACCATGCCAGCAGACCCCCACGCGCCGGCGTAACGCCGGCGCTTATGCCCGCTTCTCTGCCGCCGTACTGTCCGCCCAGAGCTGCTGAGTCGTCTTGAGGAGGACGTAGCCGCTCACGAGCGTGACGGCGGTGAGCACCCAGGCCATGGTGAGGCGCTTAGGGTCGCCGGAAGCGTAGAGGAAGTTGCCGATGGCGAAGAGCGAACCCCAGATGAGCGCGCAGCCGGAGATCCAGCCAACGAAGGCCGAGCCGATGCGATTCTCTTGGGAGATCTCGGCGTCGCTGATGCCGGCTTCGGCGCGGATGTCGGTCCAGCCCGGGCCCGCGGGCTTCACCTTCTGACAGAAGGCGATGAGCGTCGCACGATCCGTCTGCGGGCCGACATACGCGGTGATGAGCCAGGATAGCGTGGTCAAGGCGACTTGAATGATCGTCGTGGTCGCGAAGTCTGCATGAGGCATGAAGTACGGCACGGCCACCGCGGTCACGAGCGACATCACCATGGCGACAACTTCACACCAGGCCGAGATACGCCACCAGAACCAGCGGGCGAGATAGAGCAGGCCGGTGCCGGCACCGATGGAGAGCAGGACCTGGAAGGCCTGCTGCGCGGATTTCATATATAAGCTGAGCACAGCCGCGACGACGTAGAGCAACACGGTCGAGAGACGGCCGACGTTCACATAGTGGGTCTCGCTGGCGTCCTTCTTGATGAAGCGACGATAGAAGTCGTGCACGAGATACGAAGAGCCCCAGTTGAGGTGCGTCAGGATGGTCGAAGAATTGGCGGCGATGAGGCCGCCGATCATCAGGCCCACGAAGCCGACAGGGAGGAACATGAGCATCGCCGGGAAAGCGGAGTCATGGCCGATGAGCGTCGAATCCGCGTTCGGGAAGGCCGACTTGATCGCCGCGAGGTCAGGATAGACGATGATGGAACACAGCGCGGTGATAATCCAAGGCCACGGACGCAGCACGTAGTGGGCGATGTTGAAGAAAAGTGTGCCACCGAGGGAATCCTTCTCGGACTTCGAGGCCAGCATGCGCTGGGCGATATAGGAACCACCGCCAGGCTCGGCGCCAGGATACCAGTTGGCCCACCAGCTGATGGCAATCGGCAGGATGAAGATCATCAGCGCCAGGTCCGACATCGTGAAGTTCGGCAGCATATCCAAAATCGGCTGACCGGTGCCATTAATCACCGACATCACTGGCTGGCCGTCTTCCATGACTGGAATTCCGTCTTTAACCTGGGCGACCCCATCGACCATCTTCTGAACTTTAGGTAGAATGACCTGCTGGGTCGAAAGTTTGGCGACCAAGGCCTTCAGTCCCGCCCAACCACCCGCACCCTTGCCGACAAGACGCTCGCCGACCTCGACGAGCGAGAACCAGGCCGCGGCGAAGACGGCGGTCATCTTGATGAAGAACTGCACCATATCGATGACGAGGACACCCCAGAGGCCGGAGTGCGCAGCGAAGACGACGTTCAGGATCCCGCAGACGACGATGGTCTGCCAGGCGGGCATCCCGAAGAGGATGTTGGCGATCTTACAAGCGGCCAACGTGACCATACCCATGATGAAGCAGTTGAAGAACAGCCCAAGGTAGAGGGCACGGAAGCCGCGGACGACCGAGGCGGCGGTGCCAGAGTAGCGATGCTCATAGAACTCGAGGTCGGTCATGACGCCCGAGCGGCGCCAGAGACGGGCGAAGAAGAAGACCGTGGCCACGCCGGTGAGCACGAAGGCCCACCACTGCCAGTTGCCGGCGACGCCGTACTTACGGACCTGCTCGGTCACCCAGTTCGGGGTGTCGGACGAGAACGTCGTCGCGACCATCGAGAGGCCGGCGAGCCACCACGGCACCGAGCGACCGGAGGCGAAGAACTCGGCGGTGCTGCCGCTGGAGCGCTTGGCGAGGAAGAGCGCGGGTACAAAGCAGATCAGGATCGAAGCTGCGACGATGACCCAATCAATCCAGGTAATATGCATGGCAGGGTAAGGGGTTACCTATTTCTGTTTCCCCCTACCCTGCGTGGCAACCGCGTTCCCTTTACTGATATGACCACTTCGGAGCATTAGTGCGCGAGGTAGGGACGTGATTGCCATCACGTCCGTTCGCGGACGGACATTGGACCACGTCGACCTAGGCTAAGACCCGACGACTCCCCGCCTCCGGCTGCGAACGGCGGCGATGGCAATCACCGCCCTACCCAAGCCCCAGCCAATCATCCGGTCTCTGGTTTCCCTTTGAGCTTAACCCGCTGTCTCGAGGTAGGGCCGAGCATCCCTGCTCGGCCGCGGCCGGCCAAGGATGGTTGGCCCTACCCAAGACAGCGGGCGCGACGCCGTCACGTCCCTACCCAAACAAAAAGGGCGCCTTGCGGCGCCCTTCTCTTCCTTCTGCTTCGCAGCAGTTCACCATGCCAGCAGATCCCCGCGCGACCACGGGTCGCGCTTACTTCTTTTGTAGCTCCGACTCGGTCCAGGCGTCGGTCCGGCCCTTGGTCTCGGCGCGGATCTTCTGGACGAGGTCGAGGGGCACGGGCGCGGCCTCGTGGTCCCACTCGCGGCGGATATAGGTCAGGACGCCGGCGATCTGCTCGTCGGTCAAGAACCCGGCGGCAGGCATGTCGTAACTGTAAGCCACGCCCTTCACTTTGATAGGGCCACGCAGGCCGTGCATGACGACCTTGATGATGCGTTCGGGGTCGCCGTTGACCCATTCGGAATCAGCGAGCGGCGGCGCCAGGCCGTCGAGGCCCTTACCGGTTGGCTGGTGGCACGCGGCGCACAAGCCCGCGAAGGTCTGCTTACCGGAATCGAAGAGGATCTGCTGCTCGTTGGTCAGCGCCTTGACGACAGGCACGACGACGCCGGGCTTGCCGGGCCAGACGACGGTGCTCTTGAACCAAGCGAGGGCCTTCACCATCGCGGTGTCCTTGCTCTTGGCCATCTTGGCCAGCGAAGCCGGCTCGGCGGTGAGCTTTACGGGGCGCTTAGCGGTGACGGTCGGGTGCGTGGCAAGCGAGCCGAGCAAGGTGACCTGCTGCGACTTGAGTGGTAACGCAGCGATGATTGCGAGGGCCTTCTCGACCTGGGCGGGCTTACGCGTCGAGAACACGCAGCGAAGCAAGGCGGCGGGCAAGGTCTTGGCATAATCCGCCGGCTTCTTCATCACGACCTCGAAGAGGCCGACCTCGCGGCCTTCGAGTCCGCTGATGAACGCATCCTGGATGAAGGCAACTTCACCCGCGCGAGTGATGAGCGCGGCGCCGGCAAGGTCGGCCGCGAGGGACTTGGCTTCACCGATCGAGAGCGCGAGCTGCTGCTGGACTTCGGTGACGGCTTCGGTGGCGGCGAGTTCGGTCCAGCGGGCGACGATCGCATCGCGGTCCGGCGAAGCCATCAGGGCCTCGGAGACACGGATGGCGGCGGCACGCACGCGCGGGTCATCATGGGCCATGCCGGCGAGGACGGCCTCGGCCTTCACGGCACCGCGGCCTTCGAGCGTCCAGAGGGCATGCACGCGTCCCATCGGCGAGGCGGAATCCTTGGCGAGGGCGACGAGAGCGGTGTCGATCGTCGCGTCCGGGGCGGCCTCCACGAGCAGGCGCTGGGCGGTCTCGCGGCGCCAGGAATTACCGCTGGCGAGTTCGGCGACGAGTTCGGCCGGGGTCATCGCGGAAAGCTTCTTAGCCGGCGCGACAGCGGCGCCTTCGGGGGCGATACGCCAGACGCGTCCGAGCGCGAGGGGCTTGTCGAGGCCACGCTTCACGATCTGCTCGCGCAGGTAGGTGGTCAGCGAGATGCGGTGCTGGATGATGCCGCGGTAGAGATCGATGACGTAGAGCGCGCCGTCGGGGCCCGTGAGCAGGTTGACCGGACGGAAGCGCTCGTCGGTCGAAGCCAGGAACTCCGTCTGGTCGTAGTAAGGCGTGCCCACGAGGGCGCCGCCTTCGGACTTCACCACGTTGCGCTTAATGAGATTACCGGCGGGCTCGCACACGAACGCGTTGCCGTAGGCATCAGCTGGGAAGAGGTCGGCGCGGTAAATCCACGGCGCGCAGGCGGCCGTGAACTCCTTGAGCTTGAACTCGCGGAGCATCTCGGGGCGATAGCCGCGGTTGATACCGGGGTTGACGCGGATCGGCCAGACCAGCTGTTCCTTCGCGACCTTCCAGTTGAGACCCGTGGTACGACCGAGGT
The DNA here is from genome assembly GCA_026397955.1 of Verrucomicrobiota bacterium. Lineage (GTDB taxonomy): Bacteria > Verrucomicrobiota > Verrucomicrobiia > Opitutales > UBA953 > UBA953. The sequence goes on from JAPLTV010000028.1 coordinate 57,168, forward strand.
TCGGGTTGCGGTTGAGATAGGACGACGGGATGACGTCGGCGCGCATCTGGTCGCTGTTGCTGTTATGGTAGAGGTGGCCGAAGTCGTCCTGCGAGAGGCCCCACTGCCCGCGGAAGTTACTCAGCCCGCGGAGCCAGCGGCCGTCCTTGAACTTGAAGCGGGCCGTGTAGGCGCCGACGTAGAGCCAGTTGTCATGCCCCCAGAGCATCGCGTTCGGGGCACGCTCCGGATTGGCGAGCTGCGGGCGGGAAGGATCGACGCGTACGCCGAAGTCCGTCGCCACCTCGATCTTCTCGTCGGCCTTGCCGTCGCCGTTCGTGTCGCGGCAGAACCAGAGATGGGGCGGAGCGCCGACCAGTACGCCATCGCGATGGAGGGCGAGAGCGCGCGGCATCACGACCTTATCAAGGAAGACCGTCGACGTCTCGTAGACGCCGTCGCCGTCCTTATCCTCGAGGACGACCACGCGGCCGTGCGGCTGGTCTTCCGTCGTGCCATCGAGGTCGGGCATATAGCCCTGCATCTCCACGACCCAGAGCCGGCCATCCGGGCCGAACTGCGCCGCCACCGGATCGCCGATCTGCGGATCGCTGGCCACGAGCGAGATCTGGTAGCCCTTCGCGACCTGGAACGTCTTCAGCTGCTCCTGCGGCGTGTGCGCCGGCGAAGGCGGGATCAGGTTGTCGGGCACCAGCGGCACCATCGGCTCGCCGGCCTTGTCGCCGATCTGGCCGAACGCGGCGGCCGCCAGGCAAAGGGCGGACAGGGTCAGGGTGCGGCGGGGCATGCGCATACAGACACCAGATAACCCCGATGGTTACCGGGTCAACCGACCCTATCACTTTACCCGGACTTTAAACGACAGGTCGCGGACATATAGCCAGCCAGGACTCACCCTGGAAACGGCCCCAGCTCTTTGCTCATCATAAAATCCCCATGCTGCACGTATTGTTTTTCCGTCCGGCTCATTAATCTAAATCGGGCCATGCTTATCCGACTCGGCCTTTTCTGGATTCTATCTACCTGCCTCTGCCCTGGAGCCTTCCGCGCCTCGTCAAACGTCTTTGCCTCAATCGAAGCAGACGCGGACGAAGATGGCCTAGACGACGAAATGGAGGAAATGCTCGGCACTAATCCCAACGACGCCGACACCGATGGTGACGGCTGGGATGACCTGACCGAAATCATCCAGGGAACCGACCCCTGCGATCCGCATGACTTCCCGGAAACATTTATCACCTCGGACGCCGACCCACTGCCATCTAATCCGGCTCTACGGCTGAAAGTGCAGGAGCTACTGGCAACGAGACGCCAAGGGGCCACCGTTAGTGCACCCGGCACACATAGGGAGATAGCCGCCTTCTCTTTACGCTATTTCTATCAAGGCGGAAACCTGCCGAATCTCGCCGTCGAAGTCATCCGGTCTGACCTCAAGGCTGGCACGCACCTTCTCATCTGGCGCCACCATGTGCGCTGGAATCCTTTGGAGATCGAACAACGTTATACCGTCTCGGTCCGAAGCGAGGATGGCAGGATGCTTGCCGAATGGAAGACACCGATCCCGGTTGATACTGATTGGCGCTACGTGGGCCTACCCTTCTCACTACAACCCTCAGATGCGGGAAAGCTGCTCACGTTAAGCCTCATCCCCGAAGACGACGGTCAACTGGAATATTCCCTGGCCGATTTCGTGGCTGAGCCTGCGGGACTTGAAGGGGATATCGATAATGACGGAGCCATCGGCGAAAACGAGCGGCCGTCTGGCAGCAGGCCGTTCCGGCATTGGATCAATGACGACGATGACCAGGGCGAATACCTCAAGCATTCTGACATGCCAGGCCGCCCGGCGGGCCAAGCTGACTACGGGCAACCAGGCATCGATGGAATGAGCGACCTCGTCGATTTCCTGCCTATAAACCTCAACCTGTCACACGTCAGCGGGCTGCTCCGTCCGGCCGACGGATTCCGCTACTACGTGACCCACCCCGAGCGAGCCGTCCAAATCGTGCTCACCAGCCTTTCTCCTTCAAAGGCGGGAGCCGTTCACCGCGAGATAAACCTAAAGGTCTTCGGGCCAAGGCTGAATGGCGACGTGGCATCGGCTGAAATCCTTACGCCTGACGCCGATGGCCGTATCGAGATTCCGTCCTTGTTCATCGACCGCATCACCGCCTTCGGACACGGCGTCATCCTCATAGAGGGAGCAAGAGCCAGCCGACAACCGCTACAACTTGAGATACGTCGAGCCGGCAAGGCCGTCGCGACCATCGAACAACCCCTTTCAATCGTGCCCGTCGAGACGATGTACCGGCACGTGAACCTCACGCGCGTGCCTTGCGATTATTCCGGGCTTCCCGCCGTGGTCAAAAAAGTCCCGCGACCTCAACAGATCGACGAGCCCAAAGGCCTACCCGACAGTGAGACCAATGGCCGATGGGTTGTATTGATCCATGGGTACAACGTGCCAGCCGACGGGGCGCGCGGATGGCATGCCGAAACCTTCAAACGCCTCCACGTGCTCGGCAGCAAGGCTCGGTTCGTCGGCGTAACTTGGAATGGCGATACCGGGCTGGATTATCACAAGGCGGTCTATCACGCCTTTCAGACCGGGGACGAAGTGCCCAAGGCGCTGGGGTTCCTCGATGCCTCTCGCACGCTCCTCATCGGCCATAGCCTGGGCAACGTCGTCGCCAGCCAGGCGGTGCAAGCCGGCTTCACCCCGGCACGCTACTTCCTGCTCAACGCCGCGCTTCCGATCGAAGCACTCGCCGGGAGAGACAATGCACAGCAGCAAGCCGCAGAGATGACCGAGGAATATTGGCGGCCCTATGGGGCAAGGCTCTACGCCGCCGACTGGGCGAAGCTCTTCGCGCCTGGCGACTTTCGGCGGACCATCACCTGGGAGCATTGCTTCTCGCGCGTACGCATGCTCGGTATCGCGACGAGTTTCTATTCTCCGGGAGAAGACGTGACTAACTCGCCGAAGAGCATGGTCTCAGCCTCGGTCCTCGCGACCCTCTGGTCCGGCCGTGCCATCGACTATGGCGCCTGGAAAACCCAAGAGCTGCTCAAAGGCGTGGGGTGGGGTCGCTCCGTCGCAGCGGTCGCCATGGAAAGAACTCAGGGTGGGTGGGGATTTAATCCGGCGTGGCGGGGTCGCTACGTGCCCAGCGGGCCGACCAAGAGTACGGGCGGATATTATGAGCGAATGGATCCTGCCTCCGCCGGACGCATCTCTTCCGCCCAATTGAGCCAGGATCCCTTCTTCCGACCGCTCTACGAGGGTTGCCTGCGTGGGCCTCGCCTTCTCGCCCCCTCTCCGATCCTAGATTGTGCCAACATGCGCTATGACCTGCTCGCCCGGGCGATTCCCGCGATGACGTTTGCCGCCGGCGCCTCGCCAGTAACCTCGACGGGCTCCGGCGCTCAGATCACGAATTTTGACCTGGAGACCCTCGGTCGTACCGACCCTAAGCAGTGGCCGACCGAGGGCCACGCAGCCACCCGGCTGGCCGGCCGGTGGCTGCACAGCGATTACAAGAACGTCGCCCTGCCCTTCGTCGCTCCGCTCTTCACGCACATGATCAACACCGCCTCGCTCCGATGAAAATCCGTCTATGCCTCCTACCCTTTCTGGCGCTCCCGCTGCTGGCCCGGGATTATACGCTGACTGTCCTAGACGAATCAACCCGCCCGATGCATGACGTTGCCGTCTCCGCGCTATTCGGCCGGATGAACGATCCGCGGCTCTCCAGCATGCGGACGTTTGAAGGAAAGACAGATGACCAGGGGGTGTTCCGATTTAAGGCTAGCGATGAGATGTGCCTAGAACGCCTGCGGGCGTCCAAGCCCGGCTACTTCGAGGCGGATGTCACCGAAATCCACGGCATGGGGAAGGTGCCTTCGGATCTTTCGCACCTCATCACCCTGCCGAATGAAACCAAAGAAATCCCTCTTCATTACAAAGAGGTACAACTCCGCACACTGAAAGGTACTTTGCCGAGGAAGACCTGGGTCGGCTTTGATTTCGCCATCGGGGATATCGTCGCACCCTGGGGCCGGGGCCAGACATCAGATATCCGCTTCTGGAACGACGGGGAGCAGATTGGGTGGATACACCCCGAGGAGACCGTCGAGAGATTCCGAAAGGACAGAGACCATGCCCGACTCTCCGAAGCCGAGTTCAACGGGATGTATGGCTCCTTTCGCGGCATCACCAAGGTCAGCTGCGCACAACCTGGCGACGGGATCATGCGCTCTCCTGCCTTCTGGCCTTATTGCCAGCTGAAGATGCCCGCCCTAGCGCCCGCCGAGGGATACGCCGACGCGCTTGAAATCCCCTACGCGACCCTGCCCTATCCGAGCTATCAGGATGACTATGTCGGTTACTATCTCCGCGTGCGCACCAAGCTCGGGCCGGATGGACGAGTGATCTCCGCGCACTATGCCAAGATCCAAGCGGCGATCTGGTCCGGCTACGGGGCGATCAACTTCCGCTATTATTACAATCCAGTGGCGGATGACCGGCGGCTGGTCCTCGACCGCAAGCGCAACCTGCTGCAGCCGCCCCCGGGCACGGAGGGAGTGGAGCTGACCCGTTACGACGCTTACGAGCGCTGATGACGAGGGCTTACGGCTTGCCCGTCTCCCCGAACGGCAAAGAATATCACTAGTCCCACACCTCCCCTGCCTTTTCCAACCGCCAACCGCCAACCGCTAACCGCTTCCACCTTTTTTATGCGCACCCTCTCTCAGCTCACCCTGCTCGCCGCTGCCACCGCCTCCCTCCACGGTGCCGGCCTCACCGACGCCCATACGGGCGCTAGCGCGGCACCCTCCCGCACCTACACCCAGGGCGTCTCGTCCGACGGCACAACTTCGGTAGGCTCCTCCTACCTTGGCTCGGCGTATAAGATCGTGGGCACGACCTACACGGCCCT
>JAPLTV010000030.1 GCA_026397955.1 Verrucomicrobiota bacterium
CCCCAGCCAGCGACCACGCTGCCGCGGATGCTGATTGGGGAGTTAAAGGTCGTCGGGACGTTGCCGGAAGGCCCCGTGCTGCTCTGCGGTAATCACGTCAGCTATCGGGATGTGTTCCTGTTCGGCAAGGTCCGCGCTTCGGCGCGGCTGCTCGTGCACCCTTTAGTGTTCTCGTTCCCTTTCCTGAAGAAGTTCGCCCTCCGCTGGGGCTTCGTGCAGGTGTCCATCGATGACGCCGTCGCGCTGCTCAAACAGGGACAGACCGTGGCGATCTGCCCGACGGGACTGGTGGAGGCGCTCGGCGAGGCCGAACTTCCCTTTAAGACCGGCGCGGTGCGCATCGCCCAGCAGGCCGGCGTCCCGATGGTCCCGGTTTATTTCCATTATGGCAGTTATCCTGGCCGCTGGGTGACGCCGTTTTCGATCACCGTGCAGAACATCATCCTCTTCTGCCTCTGGCCGTCCTATCGCCAAGGCGTCACCATCATCGTCGGCGCGCCGATGGATCCCGCCGGCGACGTGAAAGAGCGGACGAAGGCGTTGAAGGCGGCGGTCGAGGGTTTGAAGCCAGGTGCGAAAGGGCTGAGTGGAGGACTGAATTGAGGTAGGGATGCGATTGCCATCGCATCCGTATAAAACCGAGGGCTGGGTTTGCTCGGGTCTTAGTTTGGTGCGATGACTTCGCCGCTGCGCAAGCGAACGGACGTGATGGCAATCACGTCCCTACCTCTTACTTGATCCCGGGGAGGCGGTCGAAGGGGATACGTAGGTAAAAGCCCAGGCCTTCGGAGGACTTGTAGAGGATGCCGACGCCGGTGGCTTCGACGGACTTCGGGTCGACGCCGGGGGCGGTGAGCAGGAATGCCTTGGTCTCGGCGAGCGCCTGAGGGATGGGGGTGCCGTGTTCGAGCGCGTGTTCGAGACGTTCCTGATACGAGGAGCATTCGGCCATGCGCTTGGTGATGAGTGGGTCGCCGGCGGGGCGATTGGGCGCGGGCTTCGCGACGGGCTTCAACTTCTCGAATTCCTCTGGTAGATCGAGGTCCTTGGCTACCATCTTCACCGACGCACCGGCGGCGGGTATTTCGACTTGCGCGGCCCAGAGCACACCGTTGACGATCAGGCGACGGAAAGGTTCCGAGGCCAGGTTGTCGTGGAAGTGCAGGCCGACGAAGCCGAAGGAACGGCCGCCCGCGGGGCGCTCGTACGTCCAGCCGACGGGGTAGTCTTTGCCGCCGACCATCGCCCGGGCGACGGGTTTGGCGGCGGGCAGGAAGCGCAGGTCGTAATACCATTCGTCGCGGATCGGGAAATCCTGCCAGCCTCGGCTGATCGGATGCGAAGCGTCGGCGACGCGCACCGTGCTCGGCTCGACCTTGTAGCGGGAGAAGCCGCCTTTCTGCGCGTTGAAATGTCCGCCGAGCGCCTTGAGCCAGGGGTCGCCGGCGGCGGGTTCGGCGGAGCCCGTGCCCCAGTGGAGGGCGATGAGGCCGATGCCGCGGTCGATGAGCGCTTGGGCCTGGGTGGCGTGGGCGGGGGCAAAGAAGACGTCGCCGCCGAGCTTGTCGTGCAGCACCACCGCCGCGACACCGTCGAAGGCGTGCGGGTCGGTGGGCCAGCCGCGGGCGACGACTGTCTCGAAGTCGCCGTTCTGTTTGAGCCACTTCGCGATCAGCTCGCAGTCCGGGAGGTAGGTATGCGAGCGATAGCCGTGATCCGGCGGCTGGCCGATGAGCAGCACCTTGACCGGCGCGGCGAAGGCCTGGGCAAAGGTGAACAAGGAGAGCCAGAGCAGGATGACGGGGCGGTTCATCGTGCGGGGAGTGTTGGGGAGAGCCGGTGGAGTTTCGAGGATAGAGTATGGGCGCAGGGCAGGGGCGCTCGCTTGGGCGCGCCCACGCTTGCACGAGGGCGTCGGCGGGCCAGTATCGACGCATGAAGCTCTGGCTGGCTATCGCGGGTGCCGTCCTCGCCGTCTGGGTGCAGGCGGCACCCTCGGTGCCGGTCGAGACGTTCGTGGTGAGCAAGCTTTCGCCTTCGGGCGCCTACTCGCAGAAGGACTTCGCCGTCCTGTGGTCGGCTTTCCGTCAGCAATATCGCATCGGCGCCAACGGCGCCTTGGTGCAGCAGGATTACGCCCGCACGCTCATCCGCAAGGTCGACGAGAACAGCCCCTTCGCGTTCTCCGACCTTACGCGGCTCTTCGGCGACAACGCCGTGGGCAAGACGGGACTGATGCGCGCGGAAGGCGCCGAGCTGCAACGGACGCCCCTCAAGGTCTTGCGCACGCCTAAGGAGGCGGCCGAGCATGCGCGCGATGTGACGTGCCGGATGGCCGAGGTTCAGGTCGGATCGGCTCTGTCCGATCGGCTGGTCGGTGCGCATGCGGCGGTGTTCCTCCGCAAGGTGCCCAACGAATTTGACAAGGCGCTCGGCACCGACGACTTCGCCGGTTCGTTTAAGAATACGCCGGTCACGATCTTCCTGACGGACCCCGATCTCGTGCCTTTCGGGACGATCAAGGCGCACATCGAACCGACCGATGGCGGGTTCAACCAAGTAGGCGAGCTCGCGGATTCGAAGGCGAACCAGGACCGCTTCTTAGCGGCGCTCAAGGGCGGCGCGGAGTTCAAGGTCTTTTGGTTCAAAGAGGGCCTCTGCTACGCCTGCAAGGGCACCGGGATCGTCGCGGGAAACTACGATCAGAAAGGGAAAGCCGTCCGCGCTTTCCAGCTGAGCGGCGGGTCGCTTGCCGTGGACGAGAAATGCAAGACCTGCGGTGCCAACGGTCGCCTGCCGCGCGGCCATGTGAGCGTGCTGGTATGGGAGAAGAAGTGAGCGCCGTCCAAGGACGGCCAGCCTCGCTCACCTATCTCGCTGCCGGCGTGAGCTGCAAGTGCTTCACCGGCTCCATCGCCGCGAAGATCGGCCGGCCGTTGGCGTTGAGGATCGAGACCACTTCGTCACCCTGGGGGAGTAGGTGCCAGAGCTCCGTGCTGACGATGAAGGTCTTGCCGGACTTCAGCTTCACGCAGAGCAGTCGGGAATAGGGAGCCACGGTGGCAGGGCGTTGGGTACTAGGACGGAGGAGGCGGAAAGGCATGAGGAAAGCCTCCCGGCCGCGGGGTCACCGTCAAAGGACAACCTCTGGGGTGTTTTTCTAGGGCTTTTCCTTCTTAGGCACGAAGGCCTTCGCCTTCTTTTCGGCTTCGGCCACCTGTTCCTGAGTCAGTTTCAGGAGGAGTCGTTCGCGCAGGAGTTTGCGTGAAGCCGGCGTATGGCCGTCCAGCTTACCGTCCGTCGACGCGGTGGGATTGGCGTCGGCGATCAGCGACCACTTATAAGCGGTGACCGGATCCTGAAGGGTGTAAAAGAGTAGGCTGGCCAAGGTGGCTTGGGCTTCGTGGTGTCCCTGGAGGGCGGCGCGTTCAAGCCAGCGGACGGCTTCCTGCGAGTTCGCGGGAAGCACCGGTATCGAGACGAAGCGGATGGAAGGCATCGAGCCTCTGGACAGGTCTTCGCCGGTCAGCGCCGAAAGCACGAGAGGCGAAATCCGCATGCCATGGGTCCCCGGGTCCAGGTGGATGACTTGATCCATGCCTTTATGATAAATAACGCCGAGCAGGTTCTGGGCTTCGGCGTCGCCGGCCTCGGCTTTCCGGCGGGCGTTGCCGAAAGCGACGCCGATGTCGACGGGGCGCTTCTTCGCTTCGGCCGCCGCGAAGGAGGCGTCTTCTTTCGCACGTTGCTCGGCGGTCTGTTTAGCGCGGGCAGCCTCCTGCTCGCGACGCAGCTTGGCAGCCGTCGCTTCCGCCACCGCCTTGCGACGGAAGCCCTCGTTGATTTCCTTGGAGCGTTTCTGGGCTTCAGCGACTCGCTCCTGTTCGGCGATCAGCGTGAGGCGGGCAAAGTAGGCGAACAAGACGACCGCCGCCACGGCGAGCATGACGAACATCCCTTTGATGAGCGGCTTGAGCGGGTTGGCTACCATGTGATAGAAGTAGGCTGGAGGTGGGGAGAGGGCAACGCCAGAGGGGCGCAGCCTCGTTGCGTCAGGTCGAAATCCTGCGGCTTCCTTAGGTTTAAGAGGGGCAGGAGGGTGCTAGGCTGCGTTCTCTGGGGCGTCTTCGCCGCCAGAAGTTTTCGCAAGTTTGTCACCCGATACGTTCGGTATCGCATCACCGAGGATCTAAGATGGCTAAATGGTCACCCCAGCTAAGCCAAGTCTACGCCAGTGGTTGCTCTGGGTGTCGTCCGCCCTGGTGTTCACCGTGGTCGTGTTACCGCTTTCGTTCTACGGGTTCCTGCATCGCGACCACAATAGTCATGAGGTCGAGCCCGGCCTGATCTACCGTTCTGCCCAGCTACCAGCGGCGGAGTTCGTCGATTTGGCCAAGCGGGTTGGCCTGCGCACGGTCATCAATCTCCGTGGAGAGAACAGCGGACGAGAATGGTATGATGATCAATCTCGCGCGGCCCGAGCCCTGGGAGTCGGTTTCGTGAACTATCGCATGAGCGCCTCGCGGGAGCTGACCCCTGCGCAGATGGCCGAGCTTGCCCAGATCCTCCGCGACGCGCCGAAGCCGGTGCTCATCCACTGTGGTTCGGGATCAGATCGGACCGGGTTGGCCTGCGCGCTCTATCTTTTTGACGCGGGTTATCCGGCTGAGGCCGTCGCGTATCAGCTATCTTTGCGCTTTGGACATTTTCCCTACCTCTGGAGCGGTTCGTGGGCCATGGATAATAGTCTCAAGGCCTATAGGGATCATCTGCGCGCCGCCAGCCGGGGCTTGGCTGCCGCGGGGAACTGAGCAGTGCGTCTGCTCGACCGTCACGTCCTGAAGGAATGCGCGTTGGCCTGCTCGCTTGCGACCGGGGCTTTCGTGTTCGTGTTGCTGGGCGGCAATATCGTCCAGATGGTGCTTGGGGCGGTCTCGTCCGGTCGCGTCACCTCATGGGAAGCCTGCGAACTGATCGCGCTGCTCTTTCCCACGGTGCTACCGTATGCCTTGCCGATGGGGGTGCTGACCGGCGTCCTGTTGACGTTCGGACGGATGGGGGCCGACGGAGAGATCACTGCCATGAAGGCTTCCGGCGTCTCCCTTTGGCGCATCGCCGCCCCCGTGTGGATTGTCGCTGCCTTGTTGGCTGTCGCCTCGCTCTGGCTCAACCTCGAAGCTGGCCCGGCCTCGGAAGACGGTTTCCAGAAGGTGCTGCTCGGCTCCGCCCAGCTGACGCCCGCCGGCCTCATCCAGCCCGGTAAACTCAACCGTCAGTTCCAAGGCCTGTTGATCCGCGCCGAGGCCAAGGATGGCGAGACGCTAAAGCGCTTTCATCTCTGGCAGGTGGATGAACGAGGCAAAGTCCTCCAGTCCTTGCGGGCGGCAGAGGCGCGCCTCACCAAGGTAACGGACTCCGCGGGACATTCGTTCCTCAAGGTGGAGATGCGCGAAGCCAAGATGAACAGTCGCCCCGGTGACGGCGATACGCTTGCGCATCCCGAAAGTTTCGTCGCCGCCCAGCAGGCCATCCTAGAAGTCCCGCTGGGCCAGCGGTCAGGCGAGAAGGGAACCTATGTGAAGCGCTTGCGCATGATGACGGGTGGCGAACTGCTCGCGGCGATGGAGACCGGCTGGCAACTGCCGGACAAGCCGACGGCAGAGGAACGGGTGACCGAACGGATGAGGCTCGCCGTGCAATTTATGTTCCGGGTGGCGACAGCTTTGTCCGTGCTATCCTTGACGATGCTCGCCGTGCCGTTGGCGGTCTCAGTCGGTCGTTCGGAGACCAGTGTGAGCGCTGGATTGGCCTTGGGCGTGGCCTTGACCTATTATCTCCTGACCTCGATGGCGACCTGGGTGAAGAGCCCCGCCTGGCATCCGGAGGTCCTGGTGCTCTTGCCGAACATCCTGCTCGCGGCGATCGCCTGTCTGTTGATGCGGAAGGCCGCGCGTCACTAGTCGCTATCGCTATAAGATGCGTCGCCCTGAGGACAGCCATAGGGCTTTGGTTTGCAAGGCTAGGGCGGGGCGAAAGACTCGGCTCATGCGTACCCCCGTCCTCTTTCTCAGCCTGCTACTATCCCTCGGCGGCTTCGCGGCCGATTCCGTCCTCGCCCCGTTCGTGCAGCGCGAGGAGCTCGCCGGCGCGGTGGCGCTGGTCGCGAGCAAGGACAATGTCCTGAACGTGACCACCGTCGGCTTCGCCGACATCGAAGCGAAGAAGCCCATGCAGGCCGACTCCGTGTTCTGGATCGCCTCGCAGTCGAAAGGCATCACCGCCACGGCCGTCATGATGCTCGTCGACGAGGGCAAGCTCTCGCTGAACGATCCCGTCGAGAAATACCTGCCGGAGTTCACGGACCAGCAGGTCGCCGCCGGCAAGGACAAGACCGTCGCCCGTGCACGCTCGATCACGATCCGCGATCTCCTTTCGCACGTCAGCGGCCTGCCGTTCAAGTCGGTGGAAGAACAGCCCACGCTCGACGGCCTGCCGCTCGCGGCCGCGGTGAAGACCTACGCCAAGGCCCCGCTGGCCACACAGCCTGGCACGAAGTACCAGTATTCCAACGCTGGCATCAATACCGCCGCCCGCGTCCTCGAGGTCGTCAGCGGCATGGCGTACGAAGACTTCATGGATAAGCGTCTATTCGGCCCGCTCGGCATGAAGGACACCACTTTCTGGCCTAACGCCGAGCAGGTCTCGCGTCTCGCCAAGACCTACAAGCCCGACGCCTCCAAGAAGAAGCTCACCCTCGGCGGCCTCGGCCAGCTGCAGGCCGACCTCACCGACCATGTGCATCGTTTCCCGATGCCTGCGGGCGGCCTCTTCTCCACCGCCAAGGATGTCTCTACGTTCTGCCGCATGCTGCTCAACGGCGGCGAACTCGACGGACGCCGCTACCTTAGCGCCGCCGCGTTGAAGGAGCTCTCGACGCGCCAGACGCCGAAGGAGCTGAAGGAAAGCTACGGGCTCGGCCTCGCGGTCGGTCCGGATTTCTTCGGCCACGGTGGCGCGCAGGCCACCGGTATGGAAGTGCGCACCAAGGACGGCCTCGTGATCGTCTGGATGGTCCAGCACCAGGGCTTCCCCGGCAAGGGCGGCCAGGCCCAAGGCGAATTCAAGAAGTGGGCGGTGAAGGAGTTCTCGGGGAAGTGAACGCTGCGCGCTCCCTTCCCGAACAGAGTATGGAGTATCGAGTATAGAGTATCGGGGGATTACGCCCGCGGCTGACCAAGGGTGGTCAGCCCTACCAATGTAAGGTGGAAGCGGTTAGCGGTTTGCCAGAGCCAAAGCGCCAAGGGGAGACCGAAAGCCGGATAGGATGCTACGGCCATTATTAAGCCCCAGGTAATCATCCGGTCTCCGGTTTCCCTTTGAGAGACCCGCTGCGAATAGACGTCACGCGGTGGCGCTCCTGCCTTGTGACTTGGGCGACGCCAAGTTGGCTTAATTCGATGGCATGATGGGAAACTACGCTTCCCCATGCGCCACCCCTTCGTCCGTGCTTTTCGCGTCGTCGGCTTACTTGCGATCGCTCTCCTGCTATTCCTCGGTGGAGCGTATGCTTACGTCCATGGTGGCGGTAATTTCCATGAAGTGGAGAAGGGCGTGCTCTATCGTTCTTCTTGGCTTGGCGCCGAAGGCTTGGAAAGGGCGATCGCCCGACATGGCGTAAAGTCCGTGCTGAATCTCTGTGGTGAGCAACCCGGTGATGCGTGGTATGACGGCGAGACGCAGGTCGCCCGTCGTCGCGGGATCATGTTCCGTAGCCTGGCGCTTTCCGCGAAGAACGAACTGGACGCGAGGCAGCTGGCGGAGCTTGTCGAGGCCCTGCGCGACGCTCCGAAGCCCTTGCTCATCCATTGCCGCGCCGGTTCCGACCGGACCGGCCTGGCCTGTGCCATCTATGTCGCCTCGCACGGCGGCTCTTATCGCGATGCTTGCGAACAGCTTTCGCTCTACTACGGCCACTTCCCCTATTTCGGGAGCAAGAGTGTGGCGATGGACGTGACCCTCGAGCGCTTCTACGAAAGCGTGGCGGGCCTACGGATTGTGACTCAGGCGGAATCGAGGTAGGGTTGCGAACGGCGGCCATGGAAATGGCCGCCCTACCCAAGGCAACAGAGGGGGCTCAAAGGGAAACCGGAGACCGGATGATTGGCTGCGGGCATAGGTAGGGATATGATTGCGATCACATCCGTGGGCGGACGGACGTCAAACGGTCGGAAGACCTGCCCGGCTCGACGCATGCGTCGATGCGAACGGCGGCCATGGCAATGGCCGCCCTACCACGAGACACTTGGTCCCGACCCTACCTATCCAATTCCGCTCTGATAATGACCTATTCCGCTCAATAGATGCGAAAGGGTTGAAGAGTCGCGTGCGCTTTGGAACATCAGGGTCCCTTTTCCCGTCCTAACTTATCCCCATGAGAACCCCACCCCTCGCCGCCTTCGTGTTCGCGCTGATGTCCGTCCTCGGATTGTCTGCGCAGAATAAGGAGCCGGTCGCCAAGATCGTCCTGCCGCCGGAACCCGTCGCGCAGGCCGTCACTAAGAAAATCAACATCCTCGACCTGTTCCGTGAAGGAAAGGCTGAGATGCACATCAACCCCAAGGCCGACATCAAGGACGATCCTAAGAACGTCTTTAAGTTCGAGCCCGACGGACTTTTCCACGTTAGCGGTAACGGCTACGGCGGCATTACCACCAACGATAGTTTCAAGGACTACCACCTCGTCATCGAGTTCAAGTGGGGCGATAAGACCTGGGGCAAACGCGCCAAGGCTACGCGCGACAACGGCATCCTCGTCCACTGCTTCGGCCCGCAGGGCGCCGTGGGTGGTAGCTGGATGGCGAGCATCGAAGCCCAGATCATCGAAGGCGGCGTGGGCGATATCCTCGTCCTCGCGCCGAAGCTCGCCGACGGCACCGTGCTGGAGGCCTCGCTCAGCGCCGAAGTCGGACTCGATCGCGACAAAGAGAAGATTTGGACCCCGGGTGCTCCGCGCCAGACCATGAAGGGCGGCCGCCTCAATTGGCAGAAGCGCGACGTCGACTGGAAGGACACGCTCGGCTTCCGCGGCCGTGATGACGTCGAGTCGCCTGCGGGCCAGTGGACCCGTTTCGAGGTGATCGCCAAGGGCGATATGCTCCAGTATTTCGTCAACGGTGTGAAGGTGAACGAAGCCTTTGAAGTGAAGCCCAGCCAGGGCCGTATCCTCCTACAGGTCGAAGCCGCGGAGATGTTCGTCCGGCGCTATGAGCTCTACCCGCTCGGCGAGTTCAAGGAGAAGTGGGGTGCCGCCAAGCACACCGGACACGGTGACGGCGAAGAGTTCCCGTCCTACGCCTATCGCCCCCGTTTCCTCGATCTCTCCCCGGAGCAGATCGCGCTGAACACCCCGAAGGCCAAGCTGCCACCGGGTTTTGAAATGGTCGTCGCCGCCACCTCTCCAATGGTAGCCAATCCCACCATGGGATGCGTCGATGACCAAGGTCGCCTGTTCGTAGGCGACTCCGCTGGCGTAAATTGGAGCCCGAAGAAGTTCGAGACCGTCCTCCCTAATCGCATCCTCCTCCTGGAGGATCGCGATAAGGACGGCGTGTTCGAGCGCAGTACCGTCTTTGCGGACAAACTGGCCTATCCTAAGGGCGCCTATTTCCTGAACGGCAGCCTCTACGTGACCGATACCCCGGGCGTCTGGAAGTTCACCGATACCGACGGCGACGGCGTCGCCGACCAGCGCGAGCTCCTCGTCGGCGGTTTCCAGTGGACCGCCAACAGCGCGGATTGCCATGGCCCGCGTCTTCACCCCGACGGCCGCCTCTATTGGACGCACGGTCGCAAGGGACACACCATCAAGCAAAAGGACGGCACCCTCGTGCATGCCGGCCTCAATAGCGGTATCTGGTCGATGTTGCCCGACGGATCCGATGTCCGCTGGCACTCGCTCGGCTGCGCCGACAACCCTACTGGCCTCGATTTCACGCCCACCGGCGAACTCATCGGGACCACCAATCTTTACTTCGGTAGCCCGCGCGTCGACACCCTCATGCAGTGGCAGCTCGGCGGCGTCTATGAACGCCCCGACTTCCTGCGCATCATCGCCGACCTCCCGCGTACCCACGAGCGCATGCCTATCCTCCGCGAGCTCGGACACATGGTGCCTAGCGGCTGCGCTTTCTGGAAGAACGCCAACGCCGTCGCCACCGACGGTCATCCTTGGGCCGCCGATCCTGCCAACCTGCAGCTGATGGTGACCATGTATAACTCGCAGAAGGTCCTGCGTTACGAGATGCAGAAGGAAGGCGCGACCTACCGCACCACCGAGCACGAATTCTTCACCGTCGACCGTAAAGGATCGCACCTCACCGACGTCATGGAGGCCCCTGACGGCTCGATCATCGTTTTCGATACCGGTACCTGGTATTCGCATTGCCCCTCGAGCCTGCAGGGTTCGGCTAATGTCCCCGGCATGATCTACCGCATCCGCCGCACCGCGGAAGGGAAGGCCGCGCACGCCGCCGTGCTCGCCGCCCACAAGCCTCTCGAACTCGCCAAGCCCAAGACCGACGCCGAACTCCTCGGGCAGCTCTCGTCCGCCGACCAGTCGGAAGTCCGTCGCGGACTCGAAGGCCTGACCTTCCGTGAGACCAAGTCGCCCGCTGTCACCGAAGTCGTCCGTGGACTTCTCTCCCGCGAGGCTGACCTCGTGCTCGAACACGCGATCCTCACCGCCGGCATCCGCCTCGCTGGGTTCACCGCCGCTGACCTTACCACGGCCAAGGGCCCGGTCGCTCAGGCCCGCCTGCTGCGCATCGTCTCGCAGACCCGCACCAAGGAGTCCGACTACGGCGACGTCCTCAAGTTCGCGCTCAGCCAGGCGGATTCCGCCGACGCCGCGCTCGCCAAGAACGCTTACCTTGCGCTGATTAAGGCACCTGACGCCGATGCGGTGCTCGCCCCTGTCTTCGGCCAGTGGCTCGCGCAACCCGCGCCCACCGCCACGCAGGTCGCCGCCATGGGCAAGTTCGCCAGTGCGCTCGCCGGCCAGCCTGGCGTTGCGAAGGGCATCGCCCGCATGCTCGGTCACGAGAAGGCCGCCGTCCGCCAGGCCGCGCTGCGCGCCATCGCGGCCCAGCCCGGTAAGGTCGACGCTAAGTTCTGGTTTGCGCCGCTCCAGGCGCAGCTCGCCAAGGGTGCCTCGCCCCTCTTGCTCGACGCCCTGGCTCGCGTGAAGGACAAGCGCTTCGATGAAGCGCTGAACGCGGTCTCCGTCGATACGACCAAGCCGGCTTCGCTCCGCCTCAAGGCCTTGCTTGCTCTCTCCAGCAGCGGCGAAGGCCTCAGCGACGTCGCGTTCAAGCTACTCGCCGACCTCTTCGTCGATCCCGCCAGCCCCGGATTGCGCATGGATGCCGCGGCGCGTCTCGCTAACACGAAGCTTACCTCCGCGCAGTGGGATGCCTATCTGGCGCTGCTGCCCACCGCTGGCCCGCTCGAGCAGAGTGAACTCCTCGTCGCTCTGGCCATTCCGCAGATTAATAAAAATGTCTCAAAGGAGCAGGGCAGAAAAATCGCCGTCGCTCTCAGCAAATCGCCGATGCTCGGCACCTTCAGCCCGGACCTCGTGCGCAAGGCCTTTAGTTTCCTGCCGCGCGAAATCTTTGAAGTCCTCGAGCCTTCGTTTGAAGCCGCCCTTGCGGTCAATGACGCCAAAAAGGAGCGCCTCGCCCCCCTGGCCTTGGCCGCCGCGAAGAAAGGCGACCCTGTTGCCGGTCGTGCCGTCTATGAATCCGGACGCGGCGCCTGCATCGCGTGCCACAAGATTGGCAACAAGGGCAACGAGATCGGGCCGAACTTGAGCAAAATCGGCGGCATCCGCGCCGAACGTGAAATCATCGAGAGCATCCTTTTCCCGAGCAACAGTATCGCCCGCGACTACGATCAGAATTCGTTCCAGCTGACCGACGGGTCCAGCGTGCTCGGACTGATCAAGGCGCGTTCCGCAGAAGGCATCATGATAAAGGAAGCTTCCGGTCAGGAGCGCCTGCTGCCGACCGAGAGCGTTGCTTCATCCACTCAGCTCACCACCAGTCTCATGCCCATGGGTCTTGACGGTATGCTCAGCGAGAAGGATCTCATCGATCTCGTGGCGTATCTGCGATCTTTGCGTTGAGCGAAAGCGCGAGGCGCTTTCGAGGGGGCACGTGGGCAAGTTGACACGTGGGCACGGGGTAGGGTCGGGACCGCGTCACGACATCGGGCCGCCGCAGGGCGGCCGAAGGTAGGGGCGTGGCTTCGCCGCGCTCTCCTTAGGACGGAGGGCACGATGAATCGTGCCCCTACCTTGGTTCGCCCTGCGGCGAACGAGAGACAGCTCAACAGGTAGGGCGGCCATTGCCATGGCCGCCGTTCGCATCGGCACGTGCGGAGAGCCGGGCTGAATCTTCTTACCATCCCAGCATCCGTCCGCCCACGGACGTGATGGCAATCACGTCCCTACCCCAAGAACCACAACGCCAGGGCGGGGAGGGCGAGGATCATGAGGCAGCCGCCGGAGCGAGGGCGGGAGTCTTCGTAGAGGTCGCCCATGCGGTCTTCCACCGCCTGGTCGATCTGTTCCTGGACATCGTCCGTCATGTCGTCCGGGATTTCGTTATCTTCGGTGTCTCCGTCGAAGTCATCGCTCATGAGGCCATAGTATACCCGGGGGCAGGGGAGGCGCAAGTGGCTGACTGGACCCGCCTGTCATAGGAAACAGGCTGGAGCCTCGGCGGGGAATCCCCACGCTGACGGCAGTATGGCGACCATCCTTTGCATGAAGTGGGGCAAGAAGTACGGCCCGGAATACGTGAACCGACTCCATTCCATGGTGAGCCGCCACCTTACCATCCCGTATCGCTTCGTCTGCCTCACGGACGATAAGACCGGCCTCAACGCCGGGATCGACACGTTTCCGATTCCGAGCCTCGAACTCCCCGCCGGCGCCCCGGAGCGCGGCTGGACCAAGCTCGTCTCGTTCTCGCCCGCGCTGACTACTCCCGGCGGCCCGGAACTCAAAGGAGACATCCTCTTCCTCGATATCGACATCGTCATCGTCGGCAACATGGACTCGTTCTTCGCGCAGCCCGGCGACTTCCTGATCATCCGCGACTGGCAGAAGGGTGACTACACCGGCAACTCCTCCGTTTACCGCTGGCGTGCTGGCACGTATCCCGACGTCCTGGAATATTTCCGCGCGAACCTCGACGCCGTGCGTAAGCGCCATCGCAACGAGCAGGAGTTCCTCACCGCACACCTGTCCGCGCAAGGTAAGGTCAGCTATTGGCCGGAGACCTGGTGCCGCAGCTTCAAGAAGCACTGCGTGAAATATTTCCCGTTCTCCTTCTGGCAGACCCCGGAGATTCCCGAAGGCGCGAAGATCGTCGTCTTCCACGGCCTACCCAATCCGCCCGACGCGCTCGTCGGCCGCAGCGGCAAGTGGTATCGCCGCGTGCTGCCCACGGCTTGGATCGGCGAGAATTGGAAATAAGCGCGGGGCTCTTATTTCCAGGGGGCACGTGGGCTTTAGGTAGGGACGTGATTGCCATCACGTCCGTGGGCGGACGGAGTTCGAATGGTCGGAAGACCTGCCCTGCTCGACGCACGTGACAATGCGAACGGCGGCCATGGCAATGGCCGCCCTACCCAAGGCAACAAAGGGGGCTCAATGGGAAAACGGATGATTGGCTGGGGTGTTGATGCCCTCAGCTAACTTCCCGGTTTTCGGTCTCCCTTTGAATCGGCCCCTTGTCCACGTGCCAACGTGCCCACGTGTCCCCTCGAAGGCGCTTAGCGCCTTCGCGCTTACTTGCTCTCTTCGGCGGCCTCGTCGTTGGCGGCTTCTTCCTTGGCCTGGGCCTGACTGCTCAGGATGGGCTGGGCGAAGAGGCGGCCATCGGGGAGGTTGGCGATGTAGCCTTCGCCGATGAGGAACGAGAGGTCCGTGAGCACCTGCGTCTTGGCGGCGTCTTCGGCGTTCTCGCCGGCGAGGGCGAGGACGAGGTCCTTCGCCTGCTGGGCCGGCTTGCGGTCGAGCGAGTCGAAGAGCTTGGCCATCGGATCGCTGAAGGTGGACTTCGGGTCGCGGCAGCGGCGGCGCACGGAGCACGCGTAGGTGATGCCCTTCGAGCCCTTCTTATAAAGATGGAAGCCTTCCTTGCGGAGGCGGCCGCGGATACCGTTGGCAGTGTCGAGGGGGAAGGCGCGCTGCTGTTCGAGTGCGTAGCGGACGGAATCGCGGAGCGGGCCGGGATTCATCTCCTCGAGCAGGCGGCCGGCGAAGCGGACCCACGGATGGGTCTTCACCACGAGGTCCTTACGGAAGGCCTGGAGGAAACCGCGGGCGGCGTCGAGGGACTCGAGGCGCTCGGGTTCGCCTTCCTTGCGGTCCTTCGGAGCGTATTCGCTGCGGGTGGACATCGACTTCAGCCAGGCGTCGATCTGTTCCTGTTCGCGGACCATCTCGAGGCGGCCCTTGAAGGCGTCGAACGGTACGTTCGGGCAATGGCGGGCGTGATGTTCACGCAGGTTGCGCTGGTAGCTGTGGTGCGTCGGCGCGCCGAGCAGCTTGCCCGTCTGCGAGCACTTCGCGACCATCAGGAAAGAGCCCTTGGGGGCTTCGACTTCGACTTCGACGACGTCGAAGAACTTGTCGAGGTGGCGGGACATCACGTGCGAGACAGCGTCGCCTTCGCTAAGGAAGGGATGACCGTCGGGCACGGAGACGGCGAGCAGGGCGTCGGGGCGCTGTTCAGCTTCGAGGTGGCGGATGACGATCGAGAGACGGTCTTCCTTGTCGAGGATCAGGCGGGCGACCTCGAAGAGCTCGTAGGTCATCTTGCTCTTCTTCATGGCGCCTCCGAGGATCTCGAACTTCGCGTCGTCGGGGAAGAAGGCGCTGGCGACGACGGGACGGAACACCGGAGCGTCTTCGAAACGGGAAGGGCCGCGGTCATCGCGACGCCGATCGTCACGGCGGGGACCGCCAGGACCATCACGACGGGGGCCGCCGGGTCCGGCGCCAGGGCCATCACGACGAGGTCCACGGCTCTGTCCGCCGCTGGGAGGGCCACGACGGTCTCCACCAGGTCCGTCGCGGAAACGAGGGCGATCACCGTCGCGACGGGGGCCGCCGTTACCGGAGCTCACCTTCTCGGAGGGTCCGCTGACCCAAGAGGGCCCGAAACCAAGGGAAGAGAGGTCCAGTTCGAAGGACTTTTCCTTGGGAGGGTTGTTTTCGGCCGAGTCGGAGGACATTGAGGAAGTGAGCGTTGGGAAAGATGACCGCTTGGCAAGCATCAGCACAATCGCTTTTTACTTGCACCAGCCGTCAGGACTTCCAGCGTGCACCTTCCTTTATTGCTCAGGTGGTGGAATGGCAGACACGCATGCTTGAGGTGCATGTGCCGCAAGGTGTCCGGGTTCAAGTCCCGGCCTGAGCACCAATTTAGGCTGGGTCGGTCCGGAAACGGGCCGGCCCTGTTTTTGGTTCACATCAAACCCGACACCCCGCAGTAGTAGGGACATGGCTACGCAGGGAAAACTCGACGTCCTCATCCTCGGCTCCGGCGGCCGAGAGCATGCCTTGCTCAAGGCCTGCCTCCGCAGCCCCCGCGTGGGCAAGGTCCGCGTAGCCCCCGGCAACGGCGGCATGGCGCTGGAAGCCGAGTGCCTCGAGGTCGATGCCGCCAACCCGGCCGCCGTCCTGGAACTGGTCCGTCGCACGGCCTCCACCTTCGTGATTGTCGGCCCGGAGGTCCCGCTCGCCGCCGGCGTCGTCGACGCCCTCGAAGCCGCAGGCATCCCGGCCTACGGTCCGCTTGCCTCTGGGGCACGGCTCGAGGCCAGCAAGGCCTTCAGCAAGGATTTCATGGTGCGCCATAACGTACCGACCGCCGCTTCGGAGACGTTCCGTTCCCTCGCACCCGCCCTCGAGTACGTCCGTAAGCAGCCCGTCCCGATCGTCATCAAGGCCTCGGGCCTGGCGGCAGGGAAGGGCGTTGTTATTGCGACCACGCAGGCCGAGGCCGAGACCGCGTTGCGCGATATGATGGAGACCAAGGTCTTCGGCGCGTCGGGTGACGAGGTCGTCATCGAAGAATTCATGCAGGGCGAAGAGGCGTCGATCATGCTCATGGTCTGCCGTGAGGAATACCTCATGCTCCCGCCGAGCCAGGACCATAAGCGCGTCGGCGAAGGCGACACCGGCCTCAACACCGGCGGCATGGGCGCGTATGCTCCCACGACCGTCGTCACGCCTGAGGTCGAGCGCCGTCTTCGTGAGGAGATCATCGCGCCCACGTTGCGCGGCCTCAAAGCCGACGGCATCGATTACCGCGGTACGCTCTACGTCGGCATCATGGTCACCGCGACCGGCCCCAAGGTCGTCGAGTTCAACGTCCGCTTCGGCGATCCCGAGTGCCAGGTGCTCATGCCTTCGCTCGAGACCGACCCCGTGCAGATTATGGAAGACATCGCGCACGGCCGCTTCCGTCCTTCGGCCGTGAAACTACGCCCCGGCGCCACGATCATCGTCGTCCTCGCCGCTGGCGGTTATCCCGGCGAGATCCGCAAGGGCGACCCGATCACCTTACCTGCGACCCTGCCCGAGGGTGTGGACATCGTCCATGGCGGCACCAAGCGCCTACCAGACGGCCGGGTCGTCACCTCCGGCGGCCGCGTCCTCGGCGTCGTGGCTCATGGCCCGACCCTGCAGGAAGCCGCCCGCCGGGCCTACGCCGTCGTCCCCCAGATCAAGTATGAAGGCAGCCACTACCGTCGGGATATCGGTTATCGCCAGCTCCGTCGCGACGGAGTGGTTTGAACACTTGAACCGAGGGGCTTATCCCTCATCTTGACCCGCATGGCCGTCGAACGAGACACCGTCACGTTTGTCTGCACGGGGAATACCTGTCGCAGTCCGATGGCGGAGGCGTTGCTCCGGGCGACGTTGGCCAAGCGAGGGCAGGGGCTCGAGAAGCTGAAGGTCGCCTCGTTCGGTCTCGCCGCGCAGGTTGGTCAGCTGCCGTCCGCTAATTCCGTCAAGGCCATGCAGCGGATCGGCTTGGATGTCTCTGGCCATCGCAGCCGTCTCCTGACCCAGGCCGATGTCGATCGCAGTATCGTGATTTTCGGCATGACCGAGTCGCACCTTGCCGCCCTGCATTCTCGTTTCGACGTCCTGCCTGATTTCGTGCTCCTCCTTCGTGACGTCCTGCCGACCGACGTCCCGCGGGACATCCCCGACCCGTTTGGCGGCGGCTACCGCGATTACGAGGAGTGCCGCGATTCCATGGTTGAAGCCATCCCGGCGATGGTGGAGTTTCTGCGCCAGAATCTTTCCCGATGACCAGCCCGCTTACGCTTTCCTTCGGCAGTGACCATGGCGGTTTCGCCCTGCGCCGCGGCCTGGTCGAAGCGCTGAAGGCCAAGGGCTACGCCATCCTCGACCGCGGCACGGAGACCGAGGCCTCCTGTGACTATCCGGACTACGCGCAGGCCGTGGGCGCCGACGTTGTCAGCGGCCGCGCGAAATTCGGTATCCTTGTCTGCACGACCGGCATCGGCATCTCCATCGCCGCCAACAAGGTGCGCGGTATCCGCGCCGCCCTCGTCCAGAACGCCGACGCCGCCGGCCTGAGCCGCCGTCATAACGATGCCAACGTCCTTTGTTTCGGGGCCAAATACGTCGACCTCCCGACCGCCCTGGCGTGCGTCGAGGCCTTCCTGGCCGCCGAATTCGAAGCCGGGCGCCATACCCGCCGCGTGGACAAGCTGGAGTCCCCATGTGGATAACCCCGCCGATTTGCCGTTGCCACAATTCCTCGCACGATTTGCCCTTTCCCTCTTCCAACTATGACCGCCATTCGCCGCATCCCTCTCGCCCAGCTTGACCCGGAGATCGACCGCCTCATCAAGGCCGAACTCAAGCGCCAGCAGACGCATATCGAGCTGATCGCCTCCGAGAACTTCACGCTTCCTGCCATCATGGAAGCCCAGGGCAGCATCCTGACGAACAAGTATGCCGAAGGTTATCCCGGTAAGCGCTGGTACGGTGGTTGCGAGAACGTCGACCAGATCGAACAGCTGGCCATCGACCGCGCCAAGTCCCTCTTCGGCGCCGACCACGCCAACGTCCAGCCGCACTCCGGCAGTCAGGCCAACGCCGCCGTGTATTTTGCGAGCATCAAGCCTGGCGACAAGATCCTGACCATGAACCTGTCGCATGGTGGTCACCTTACCCACGGCAATGCCGCTAACTTCTCCGGTAAGCTTTACACCGTCGTCCACTACGGCGTGGGCGCCGACGGTCGCATCAACTACGACGAAGTCGAGGAGATGGCCAAGCGCGAGAAGCCCAAGATGATCACCGTCGGCGCGTCTGCGTATGCCCGCGAGATTGACTTCGCCCGCTTCGGAAAAATCGCCAAGGAAAACGGGGCTCTCCTCCTCGCCGACATCGCGCACATCGCCGGCCTCGTCGCCGCGGGCGTGCACCCGTCGCCCGTGCCGTATGCCGACTTTGTCACCACCACCACGCACAAGACCCTGCGTGGTCCGCGCGGCGGCCTCATCCTCTGCAAGGCTGAGCATGCCAAAGCCATCGACTCTTCTGTCTTCCCCGGCGCCCAGGGCGGCCCGCTCGAGCACGTTATCGCCGCCAAGGCCGTCTGCTTCGCGCAGTGCGCCACCCCTGAGTTCAAAGAATACGCCCAGCAGGTCGTCGCCAATTCCCGCGCGCTCGCCGACGAGCTTGTAAAGCTCGGCTTCGGTCTGATCAGTGGCGGCACCGATAATCACCTTAGCCTGCTCGACCTCCGTAAGAGCCACCCGAACGTCACCGGCAAGGAAGCCCAGCTCGCCTTGGACGCCGCGCACATCACCACTAATAAGAACACCGTGCCGGACGAGACCCGCAGTCCTTTCCAGGCCAGCGGTATCCGCGTCGGCACCCCCGCGGTGACCTCCCGTGGCATGAAGGAGGCCGAGATGAAAGAAATCGCTCAGGCAATCGCCATTGTCCTGTCCGACCCGCAGAATCCTGCCAAAATCGAACAGGCGCAGGGTATCGTGGCCTCACTGACCGGCCGTTTCCCACTCCCTTATTAATCTTAAGAACCCCCTTTTTCCCTTTCCAACGGAACAAAATCACCTAACCTAATCTATACCCCACTAAATCTATGAACACCTCCACCCGTAACCGTAAGGGCTTTACGCTCATCGAACTCCTGACGGTGATCGCGATCATCGGCATCCTCGCCGCCGTCCTCTTCCCGGGCGTCCAGGGCGTCATGAAGAAGGCCAAGCAGTCCGCCGCTTCCACCAAGCTGCGCAATATCGCCCAGTCCTACATCACCTTCAATTCCGGCAGCAAGTTCATCAAGGACGCCGCCTGGAACACCTCGACCGCCCCGACCTCCGCCGCGACCCTGCAGGAGTTCGCCGCCGTCCTGGCCCTCAACGCCGGCCTGAACAGCGGTGAAATCTGGTACGTCGACGCCGACCCGGCCAACGACAGCGCCTCCTTCCCGAAGCAGGTTCTGATCGGTGCCGCCGGTGCCGAAACCATCGACAATAACTTCAAGACCCCGAGCGCTGCCGCCGGCTACCAGTCCTGGACCACCTACACCCCGACCAACAAGAACCTCAACGAACAGGTGCCCCTCCTCTGGACGCGCGGCCTGCTCGCCACCGGTAAGTGGGACACCTCTCTGGGTGTCTGGGGTGCTGAAGGCGGCCACATCTCCTTCGGTGATGCGCACGTTGATTGGCGCGCTGACACCAGCACGGTTGAAAACCAGTTCGCTTCCAAGAAGACCCCGGGTACGACGACCGCTAATTGGACGGATGCAGTCACGGCCAGCACGGTCCGTGAACTGAAGTCCAAGTAAGCCTTCACGGACTCCTCCAAAAGCCCCGCCCTGCGGGGCTTTTTTGTTGGTTCACTTTGTGACCGGCAGTCACGACACGCTTGGGGGTAAGGGCTTGCCAGCCCAAGGGTTTTCCCTGACTATTCTGATAACTTCACCTCATGAAAGCTTCCACCCCTTCACGTCGCGGTTTCACGCTCATCGAACTCCTGACGGTCATCGCGATCATCGGTATTCTGGCCGCCGTCCTCTTCCCAGGCGTCCAAGGCGTCATGAAGAAGGCCAAGCAGTCAGCCGCTTCCACCAAGCTGCGCAACATCGCCCAGTCTTACATCACCTTCAACTCCGGCAGCAAGTTCGTGAAGGACGCCGCCTGGAACACCTCGACTGCCCCGACCTCCGCCGCGACCCTGCAGGAGTTTGCCGCCGTGCTCGCCCTCAACGCCGGCCTGAACAGCGGTGAAATCTGGTATGTCGACGCCGACCCTTCCAACGATAGCGCCTCCTTCCCGAAGCAGGTGCTGATCGGCGCCGCCGGTGCCGAAACCATCGACAACAACTTCAAGACCCCGAGCGCCGCCTCCGGCTACCAGTCCTGGACGACCTACACCCCGACCAACAAGAACCTCAACGAACAGGTGCCCCTCTTCTGGACGCGCGGCCTGCTCGCTACCGGTAAGTGGGATACCACCCTCGGCGTCTGGGGTTCGACCGGTGGCCACATCGCTTTCGGTGATGCGCACGTTGATTGGCGCGCCGATACCGCCGCCACGGAAAACCAGTTCGCTTCGAAGAAGACCCCGGGCACGACGACCGCCAACTGGACGGACGCCGTCACCGCCGGCACGGTCCGCGAGCTTAAGTCCAAGTAAGCCTGACCGGCCTCTCCGAAAAGCCCCGCCCCGCGGGGCTTTTTTGTTTCCGTCTGTTCTCCGTCTGCCACCTTCAATCCCGCATGACGACCTTCCGCGCCTGGCTCGCCGCGACTCGCCCCAAGACCTTGGTGGCGGCCGTCGTCCCTATTGCACTCGGTGGTGCGGTCGTCGTGGCCTACTCAGGTGCCTCTGGCCTCTGCGCTGATCAAGTCTTCGTCTTAACTCTGCTGAGCTGCCTCGGCTTCGCGCTGTGCGTGCAGGTCGCGTGTAATTTCGCCAACGACCTTGGCGATTCGCTCCGCGGCGCAGATACTTCCGCGCGCATCGGCCCACGTCGCGCCGTCTCGGCAGGTGATATCTCACCCGCTGCCATGCGTCGTGGTATCTGGATTGCCTGCGCTTTCGCACTCTTTCTCGGTGCCCCGGTCGCCTTGCTTTCGCCTTGGCTCCTGCTGGCGGGCTTGCTCGCGATCGCCTGCGCGCTCGCCTACACGCTGGGTCCGTTCCCGCTGGCTTACCGTGGACTTGGCGACGTCTTCGTTATCGCCTGCTTCGGTGTCCAAGCGACCGCGCTGACCGTCTTGGCGGTCGGTATGGCGTGGAAGGCCCCCGTCATGCCTTGGGCGCCCGCGCTCCTCGCTGGCCTCGGGCTCGGCTTGCTCGCCGACAACATCCTCGTCGCGAATAACGCGCGCGATTACGAGACCGACCTGGCCGTCGGCAAACGCACCACGGTCGTGCGTTTTGGCCGTGGCTTTGCCCGCAATCTGCACGGCTTCAATTCGATCTTCGGCCTGGCTTGTCTCGGTCATGTCTTCGGCTGGGCACCCATGGCCTTGCTGCCCTTGGCTGTCTGGCAGCACCTCACCTTCCGCAAGGCCATCCAGCCGGCCGAATTCCTGCCGTTTCTGGGTCGGGCGGCTGGCCTGATGCTCCTGGCGACGATCCTGTGCGTAACTGCCACTTGCCTCGGGTGGGTGCCGACTGGCAGCCTGTGGATGCGATGAGCCAACCCAAGTCCCTCGCCGAACAGCTCGAAGCCCTCGTCAACGGGGGTGCCCGTCCGTCGTGGGATGAATACTTCATGGCCACCGCCGTGTTGGTCAGCTCCCGTTCCAGCTGCGAGCGCCTGCATGTCGGCTGCATCATCGTCTCCACCGGCAAGCATCCGAACCGTCTCGTCGCCGCAGGCTACAATGGCTTCCTGCCGGGTGCGCCCCATGACTCGCATATCCGCGACGGCCATGAGCTCGCGACGGTACATGCCGAGCAGAACGCCGTGGCCGATGCCGCCAAGCGCGGCGTCTCGCTGCAGGGTACGATTTGTTATGTCACCCATTTCCCGTGCGTGAACTGCGCCAAGATCCTCGCCGCCGCCGGCATCACCGAGGTGCGCTATCGTCACGATTATAAGAACGACCCGCTCGTCGCCGAGATGTTCGGCCAAGCGGGCGTATTGGTCACGCACCTCGAACGCTGATGGCCCGCGCTCCGCAGACCTTGGCGGGGCGATTGCTGGTCTCGCATCCGCAGCTGCGCGACGATCATTTTCGTGAGACGGTCGTGCTCATGCATACCCATGACGCCGCGGAAGGCGCGCTCGGCGTCATCGTGAATCGTCCGCTCGGCCGGGTACTCCGCCAGATTGAATCCACCGCGGAACTCAAGCCGCTGGACGATGTGCCGCTCTTCGAAGGCGGACCGGTCGCGGCCGATCGCTTGGCGTTTGGAGGGTGGTTTTTCCCAGCCAAAGGCGAGCCCGAGGTGCGTTTCGGCCTCGGGCAGGAAGAAGCCGCCCAACTGGCCAAGGACGGCCGCTTCCAGCTTTCCGCCTATATCGGTTATGCGGGCTGGTCGCCCGGCCAGCTGGAGAGTGAGCTGAAGATGAACGCGTGGGTTGTTTGTCCGTTCGACGCGCTCTGCGTCGACTTCGAAGGCGTAGAGCTGTGGAAGAAACTCCTCGAGCGCCATCGGCCGGACCTGCGGCTCGAGGCGGATTCGCCGGAGAATCCGGGGCTGAACTGATTTAAGCGACGCGGCGCGTCGCGGGGATCGGCTGGCATGGGGAACTGCTGCGAAGCAGTTTAGCCACAGGTGGGGATAGCACCACGTGCTGTCCTAGTTCAGCGGGCGGTCGAGAGAAGGATCTCGAGGTTCTGCGTGAGCTGTTCGCCCGGGGTGCGACCATCGGGGCCGAGCATCTTCCGTTGGAGCAGGCGCGTGCGCTGGGTCTGGTCGATTTCTAGGAGACGCCAGCGGCCGGCCGGCAGCTGCGGGCTTTGGGCTTCGAGGGCCGTCCAGCGAATCGGCATGCCTTGCCAGGAGAATTCGACATACCAGCCCACGGCGCGCGAAGCATCGCCGCGCACGAGCGCCGGATAGCGTTTCACGAAGTCCGGGGTCTTGGTCGTGCGCAGGCCGACCGTGAGGGCGGTGGGTTGGCTGCGGAGGGCCGCGAGGAGGTCGACCTTCGGTTGGCCGAGAATCAGCAGCGGGTCCATGCCGATGAGATTCTGGCCGTTGTAGAGCCCGTGGAGATTGGCGCTTTGCTTGTTCTCGGCTTGCCCGGAATACCAGAGGTTGAAGCCCGTCGAAAGGATGAGGCCGACCTCGAAGTGGAGGTGGGAGCGGTCCTTCGTGATCGGGCTGGCACCGGCGGAGGTGTGGCCCATCAGGCCGATGGCGGCACCGCGGCGGACCGGCTGGGCGGGCTTGAGCGTCGGCTCGATCTTCGCGAGGTGGGCGTAGAGCGTGTAGACGGGGATTTCCGCGGCGGCATGGTAGAGCACGACGTAACGTCCGTAAGGTCCGTTGACGTTCGGATTCAGGTAGGCGACCTGGCCGTCCATCGCCGCCAGCACGAGGTCGAGTGGCTCGCCGTCGGCGTTGGTCTTCGCCGGGCGGATGTCGATGCCCTCATGGAAGCGCTTACCGTCTTCACGGACCATGCCGAACAAGGCCGACTCCGTCTTGCCCGATACCGTCGGCTGCAGGTAGTCCTGCGGTGAACGGATCGAGGACCGATCCATCGTGGTCGGCCAGGTCACGTCCGTCGCGCACGAAGGGAGCGCCGCGAGGCTGAAGGAAAGGAGGGCGAAGCTACTCCGCAGGCTCACTTGCGTTCGGCTTCCTTGATCTTACGGATCTTCAGCGACGAGACATTCAGGCGCTTGCTGATATCCATGACCGCCTCCGTGTTCGAAAGGCCCTTCTTCTCGACGTGGAACATCAGGTTGCCGTCCACGATCTGCTGGCTGATCGGCATGATGCCGACGGCGGCGTCGTTGATCACGAGGACCAATTGGCGGCCGATGGCTTCCTTGGTGTAGTTCATCACGTCGATCGCGCCTTTGCGGTCGAGTTGCACGAGGAGGAAATCCTGACGCAGGTCGGGGTCGCCGCTGGTCATGGGCTGGGTGCCGAGAATTTCTTCGGCCGGCACGAGCGGGCGGGTCATCACCGTGATGGCGACTTGGCTCACCGGCAGGCGGACCTCCTGTTTCATCGAGCCGCCTGAGGACGGCGAGGCTTCGATGAAGATCGAGGCGATCTCATCGGGGATATCGGTATTCTTGCAGCCGGCGAGGAGCAGGGCACTGAGGGCGACGGCAAGGCGGAAGAAGGTCATGGTAAGGTCAGCCGACGAGCAGGTCGAGCGAGGCTCCGACCTGCAGGATGTGGGCGGGCTGGAGGTCCAGCACCGGGACGAGGTAGGTCTGCTTGCTCGCGGCGTGCACGTAGGTCATC
Source organism: Verrucomicrobiota bacterium (assembly GCA_026397955.1). Taxonomy (GTDB): domain Bacteria; phylum Verrucomicrobiota; class Verrucomicrobiia; order Opitutales; family UBA953; genus UBA953. The sequence goes on from JAPLTV010000030.1 coordinate 24,542, forward strand.
AGACCTTTGTCGGCGACGCCGACCTGCTTGATGATGCGCTTACGCTCGAGGAGCATGGCGAGGATGTGCTTGAGCACGCCCTTGTCGCCGGACGGATCGGATTCGTCTTCGTAGAGGGAAAGGAAGAACTCTTCGCGGGAGGCGAGGAGCTGGGCGCGGTGAGCTTGTTCTTCTTCGCCACGTTCCTTGACCTCGCGGGTCCAGCGTCCGAGGAGGATGCCCTCGGGCTTGAACGACGAAGCCTGGTCGCGGAGCACGTCGCAGCGCTCGATGTTGCCGCCGACGGGCTTATAGACGACGCACGTCACGAGGTCGCCGACGTGGAGTTCCTTGCCGGAAGCGGCGCAGATGCGCGCGATAGGTTTAACCTGCCAGTCCATGACCGATAAGAGAAGTCGGGCCGGGCGGGGCGGGCAACCCCATTCAGGATGGTTTGCGGCTGACTTATTGGCTATCCGGGGCAGTCTGCCCGCCATGTCCGAAACCCCCGCCGCCGGCGTCGCCTTGCTCGTGATCGACGTCCAGCCGACCTTTCTGAAGGCCATGCAGGACGGAGAGGGTTGCCTCCGTCGCTGCCTCCTGGCCGCCTCGGCCGCCAAACTCCTAGGCGTGCCGGTACTCTTCACCGAACAGGTGCCCGCTAAGCTGGGACCGACCCATCCCGACCTGCTGCTGGCCGCTGGCGAAGGCCGTGCCGTCTTCGGAAAGACGGCGTTCTCCGCGTTCGGAGCCGCTGGGTTGGTCGAGGCCTTCGGTAAGATTCAGGTTAGCCAGCTACTCATCTGCGGCCTGGAGATTCCGGTGTGCGTTTACCAGACCGCCATGGACGCCCTGCGTGAAGGCATGGGGGTAACAATCCTTTCGGATGCCGTGGAAGCTCGTCGTCCGGAAGACGCCGTTACTTGTCTGGAAGCGCTGCGGGTGGCCGGTGCCCATATCCTGCCGACCGAGACGGTCTTCTACGCAATGGTCGGCGACGCCACCCACCCGCAGTTCCGCGCGTTCACCGAACTCGTTAAGCAGGCCGCTTAGACCTGGTCGACGGTCAGGCTGGATGCCGGTACGACCGCGGCGTCGACGGGCAGGCCGACATCCGCCCAGGCCGCGAAGGCGATCATACCAGCGTTGTCGCCGCAGTGCTTCGGCTCGGCCACCATCAAGGGCAGGTGGCGCTGCTGGGCGACCTGCGTGAGTCTGGTGCGGAGTGTACGGTTGTTGGCCACGCCGCCGGAAAGGCCGACCGACTTGTAAGCGGAAAGGTCGAGCGCCGCGCTGGTCTTCGACGCGAGTTGTTCGATGATCGCATGCTGATAGCCCGCGCAGAGGTCGGGCATCTCGGCGGCGAGCTGGTCGTCTGACATCTTTTCTAACTGATAGCGCAGGGCCGTCTTCAGGCCCGAAAAACTCATGCGGAGGTCGGCCTTCTCCGGGATGCCGCGCGGGAAGGGATATTTCTTCAGGTCGCCTTGTAGCGCCTGCTTCTCGATGAGCGCGCCGCCGGGGTAGGGCAGGCCGAGCAGCTTCGCGCCTTTATCGAAGGCTTCGCCGGCGGCGTCATCGACCGTGCGGGCGACGACCGTGAGGCGCAGCTGTTCGTCGAGTCTCACCAGTAGCGTGTTGCCGCCTGAGACCACGATGGCGAGGTGCGGCAGGAGGGCGGCGCGGGCGGCGGCGAAGCCGGCCGGATCCTTCGCGTGGACGGCGATGAATGGCGAATGCACATGGGCGCGCAGGTGGTTCACGCCGACGACCGGCAGGCCGCGGGCCAGCGCGAGCGAACGCGCGAGGGTCACACCCATTGAAAGGCAGGGGAGGAGTCCTGGTCCGCGGGTCACGGCGATTGTCTTCGTCTGCGATAGCTCGGTGCGGAAATCCGCAAGTAGGAGGGGGAGGGCGGAGAGGTGCATGCGGCTGGCCAGTTCGGGGACCACGCCGCCGTATTTCACGTGTTCCGCCGCCTGCGAGCTGATCAGTTCGCGCACGAGCCCTCGGGCCGGGTCGAAGAGCGCCAGGGCCGATTCATCGCAGGAACTTTCGATCGCGAGGATCATCTGCCAGCAGTCAGGCCAATTCGGAGGTCGGCTCAATCCCGATTCGTCTGGCGGAGCCGAAAAGACCGCATAACGCTTCTCCCGTGGAGCCCGCGGCCCGACATGACGCCATCGTCGCCTTGCTTCGTCGCGAGGCCCGCGGCGGCGTGGTCTCGTTCGCCCGTCTGGTGGCGGCGGCGCTTTATGCTCCGGGTCTCGGTTATTATTCGTCGGATCGCGTGCGCGTCGGCAAGGCCGCCGGGACCGACTTCACCACCGCCGCGGTCCTTGGTCCGATGTTCGGGCAGCTGATCGCGGGCGCGGCACAGTCCTTGGTCGGCGATCTGAAGTCGCACGCCCTGGTCGAAGTCGGCGCCGAGCCTGGCCAGACGCATTATACAGCCGTCGCGTCGCAGTTCGCCGAACTGCGCACTTTCCGCTTCGGCTCCACGCCGGACTTCCCCGCCCGCAGTGTGCTCGTCGCGAACGAGCTGCTCGATGCCCAGCCCTTCCATCGTTTCGTCCGCCAGGACGGCGTTTGGCGTGAGCTGGGCGTACGCGTCGATGGTGCGGAACTCACCGTTGAGCCGTTGGGCGATTTCTCCACGTCTCTTGCCGCGGAGTTCGCACGCACGCTACCGTCCGCCGCCGAAGGTTGGATCATCGACGCGCCGTTGGCGGCGGAGGAACTCCTTGCCCGGTTATTGTCGGGAGGTTGGGCTGGCGCCGTCATTCTACTCGATTACGGCAAGACCGTCGCGCAGTGCCTCGAGTCTTCGCCGGCAGGCACCGCGCGCGCGTATCGCAGCCACCAGCTTTCCGGGGCGATCCTCGAGGAACTCGGCTCGCAGGACCTCACCTGCCACGTGCTTTGGGATCGGATCGAGCCGATCTTGGTCGGCGCCGGGTTTAATGGCGTCCGCTTGGACCGCCAGGAGGCCTTTTTCGTCAAATATGCCGGCGGCGAGATGGAGCGGATTGCGCTCTCGGGAGACCATGAAGCCACAGGCCGCCTACGAGCCTTGACGCACCCCGCCCATTTCGGGGCGAAGTTTCAGGTCCTGCACGGCGTCAGGGGTTAAAAGCAGGTTTTTGGAAGGGACGCTCGACCTGAGGGGAACAACCCCTTTTCTGGGCTGTACCCCTATTTTCGCCATGAAGTCCTCCCTGTTTGCTTCGTTCATCCTTTGCCTTGGTACGGCTGCTCTGCAGGCGGACACCAAGGTCATCCAAGCCTTCGAAGGCGATGGCTTCGATAGCTGGCAGACGACCGGCACGGGCTTCGGTCTCGCGCCGATCGCCGGCAAGGTCGACGGCGTCAACGGAGAGTTCCGTAACTACGGCGGCAACGCCCTCGTCTGCTCTGGTCACCGCGGCGATGCCGCCACCGGCACGCTGACTTCGCCTGACCTCAAGTTGACGCACCCGTACATCGGCTTTCTCGTCGCTGGCGGCAATCACCCCGGCAAGACCGCCGTCCAGCTCGTCATCGGCGGCAAGGTCGTCCGTGAGTCCACCGGTGCCAATGACCTGACCCTCCGCGAGACCGTCTGGGAGGTCGCCGAATTCAAGGGCAAGACTGCCGTGATCCGCATCGTCGATAACGACGTCGGCCCCTGGGGTCTCATCGCCGCCGACCACTTCGTGTTCTCGACCGACGCCAAGCCGAACTTCGCCAAAGGCGGCCGTCCTAAGCCGAAGGCTGACGCCAGCCTCGTGCGTGTCGCCGGCGAAGGCAGCGCGGCCCTCGTCCCGGGCGCGAGCTTCAAGGTCACCGCCGACCATAAGGTCACCGGTGTCACTTCGCCCACCGCTATCTCGTTCGGCAACGACGGCAGCGTCTACGTGGCCGAGACCCACCGTTTCCGCTTCGGCGTCGAGGACGACCGCAACAACCTCTTCTGGTACCACGACGACCTCGCGTCCAAGACGACCGCCGACCGCCTGGCGATGCACGAGAAGTGGAAGGCCAAGAAGTCGATCGAGTCGCTGACGGCCAAGTCCGAGATCATCCGCTACGTCGGCGGCGAGCAGGCCGACGGCACGTTCACGACCCAGAAGGTCTTCGGCGACAAGTTCAACGACGTCCTCGACGGCACCGGCGCCGGCGTGATGGCGTGGGACGACAACGTCTACTTCGCCTGCATCCCGAAGCTCTGGATGCTGCAGGACGCCAAGAACGACGGCGTCGCCGCGCAGCGCAAGGTCATCGAAGAAGGCTTCGGCGTCCGCGTCTCGCTTTCCGGCCACGACATGAACGGCTTCGCCATCGGTCCGGACGGCCGCGTCTGGGGCACCATCGGCGACCGTGGCTTCAATCTCACCACCAAGGAAGGCAAGAAATACGATTCCCATAACCGCGGCGCGGTCTTCCGCTTCGAGCCCGACGGCACGAACTTCGAAGTGGTCCATTTCGGCCTGCGTAACCCGAAGGAGATCGCCTTCGACGAGTTCGGCAACGGCTTCTCCGTCGACAACAATTCCGACCAAGGCGACGCCGCCCGCATCGTTTATGTCGTGGAAGGCGCCGACTCGGGCTGGGAGATGGAACACCAGGCGATGCACACCTTCCACCGCGAGATTGGCCTCGAGCAGCGCCCGCTGTCCCGCTGGATGACCGAGAAGGTCTGGGAACTCCAGAACCCCGTCCAGCCCGCCTTCATCATCCCCCCGGCCGCCTACATCTCTTCCGGTCCGTCTGGCCTGACCTATCACCCTGGCGCCGGCTTCCTCGAATCCGAAGCCCAGCACTTCCATATTTGCGACTACCGCGGCTCTGCCGGAGCCTCCGGCATCTGGTCCTTCAAGATGGAGCCTGCGGGCGCCGGCATGAAGATGACCGAGTCGCACCAGCTCCTGTGGGGTGTCGCCGCGACTGACATCGAATACGACTGGAAAGGTCGCCTCGTGGTCTCCGACTTCATCACGGGCTGGGAGTCCCATGATGCCGGCCGTCTCGTGACCCTCGAAGCCAATAAGATGATGAAGCCTGAAGTCGCTTCGACCGTCGCCGATCTCATCAAGGGCGGCTTCACGAAGCAGTCCTCCGCTGAACTCGCCAAACTGCTCTCCCATGGCGACCAGCGCGTCCGCCTCCGTGCCCAGATCGAACTGACCCGCCGTCCCGACGCCGCTGACCGTTTCGAAGCCGCCACGAAGTCCTCGAGCCGACTCGAGCGCCTACACGGCGTCTGGGGCCTCGGTATCCTCGCCCGCCGCGGTGCCGCCATCGCCCCTGGCGAAGCCTTCAGCGGCAAGCATACGCCTCTCGCTTCGCTCGCCGACCGCACCGCCGCCGCGCAGCGCCTCGTTCCGTTACTGGCCGACGCCGATGCCGAAGTCCGCGCCCAGACTGTCCGCGCCCTCGAAGAAGCCCCGCTCAAGGGCAATGACCTGCCGCTCGGTAAGCTGATCCTCGACCCGTCGTTGCGCGTGCGTTCCTTCGCCGCCATCGCGGCCGCCCGTCTAGGCGCCGACAAGTACCTCCCCGAGGTCCTCGCGATGCTCAAGGAAAACGCCGACGCCGACCCCGTGCTCCGTCACGCCGGTTCTTTCGCCATCGACCATCTCTGCAAGACCGCCGAAGCCTTCGACGCTGTCGCCAAGGATGACAATGCTTCCGTGCGCCTCGCGGCCGTGATCGCCCTGCGCCGTCGCAACGACGCTTCCGCTTCGCGCTTCGTGAAGGACAAGTCGACAATCGTCGCCGACGAAGCCATCCGCGCCGTCCATGACCTCGGTTTCGAGACTGGTCGTCCCGCCGTCGCCGCGCTCATCGACGACCTCGGATCGCGCGAGTGGTCCGTCTTCATGCTCCGTCGCCTGACGCACAGCGCCTTCCGTCTCGGCGGCGAAGCGAACGCCGCACGCGTGGTGGCCATCGCCGCCAATGAGAGGCTGCCGGCTGAAGCCCGCGCCGAAGCGCTGCGCCTCCTCGCCCAGTGGGCGAATCCTTATCCCGTGGATCAGTCGACCGGCCATTGGTCGCCGATCGCTCCGCGCGATGCCAAGGAGCTTCGCATCAGCCTGAGCGCCGCGCTGCCGACGCTCCTCAAGGGTGAGTCCGATATCCTCCGCGCTTCGCTCGAACTCGTCGAACAGTATAAGCTCGAGGTCGCTTCGCTTTCTAACGAACTGCTCTCCGGCTTGGTCGCCAACGCCAAGCTCAGCGGCTCGGCCCGTGCCAAGGCGCTCGAGCTCTGGCTCGAGCGCAAGCCCGCCGACCTCACCGACGTCGCCGGCAAGTATGCCAAGGACAAGCAGGACGAAGTCGCCATGGTCGCCATCGGCGCGCTCGCCCATCTGAATCCCGCCCAGGGCCTCATCGAACTCTCCAAGTCGGCTGCGAACGGCTCTGCCGCTCGTCGTCAGGGCGCTTGGAAAGCCCTCGCCAAGCTGCCGGCCGCCGGCGTCGACGCGCTCTTCGTCGAGAACCTCAAGGCGCTCGAGAAGGCCAAGGGCGTCTCGCCTGCTGCGATCGAGCTCCTCGAGGCCGCCGCGCTGCGCTCCGAGCCTTCGGTGAAGGAGGCCTTGGCTTCCGCCCAGAAGTCGCTGGCGGCTGGTGCCGACAAACTCGCCAAGTGGATGCCCGCCCTCGAAGGCGGCGACGCCAAGAACGGCTTCGCGCTCTTTCAGGCCTTGCCCGCCGGGCAGTGCCTCCGTTGTCACCGAGCCTCGGATGATTCCCATGCCGCCGGTGGCGAAGCTGGTCCGAATCTTGCTGGTATCGCCAAGCGCGGTGACCGCCGTTATCTTCTCGAGTCCGTCGTGAACTCCGGCGCCGTCATCGTCGCCGGATACGGCACCGTGAATATCGACCTCGCTAATGGTGGCGCGCTGGTCGGCACCCTCATCAAGGACGCCAAGGATAACGTCGACGTCGATGTCGCCGGCAACCGCTGGCGCGTCGCCCGCCAGGACATCAAGTCCATGTCCACGCCCGTCTCCGGGATGCCCGCGCTCGACGCCGTCCTGACCCTCAACGAAGTGCGCGACCTCGTCGCGTGGCTCGCGACCCTCGAGAAGGCGCCCAAGAAGGCCAAGGTCGCCGATCCTAAGCCGCTGGATATCGCAACCATCAAGCCCGTCGCCGCCGCGAACGTCGCGAACGTTGACCCCGCTGTCATGGCGGCTGGCAAGCAGGGCTTCATGCTGTGCATGGCCTGCCACGGCCCGAACGCCGAAGGCACCGTCATCGCGCCGCCGCTGGCCAAGTCTAATTGGGTGAACGGTCCGGCCGAGAACCTGATTCGCATCCAGCTGCGCGGTCTCAACGGCCCGCTCACCGTATCCGGCAAGGCTTACACGCTCCCCGTGCCCATGCCGCCTCAGGCGCAGCAGACCGACGAGCAGATCGCCGCCGTCCTGACCTACGTCCGCAACAGCTTCGGCAACTCCGCTCCGGCCGTCACGCCGGCGCAGGTCAAGGCGCAGCGCGGTGAAGTCGGCAAGCCCATGCTGACCGAAGCCGATCTCGTCCCGGCGAAGTAATCAGCCCGGAGAAAGACAAGGCCCGGTCCTCTCGCGAGGCCCGGGCCATTTTGTTGCAGGGACTGTCACCGATTACTTCACCGGTGCGCGATGGATCAGTTGGCCGCTGGGCTCGCGGAATTCTACCGTTTCGATGCCTGCACGACGCACGATGATGGCGGCCTGCGGGATGCGGCCTGGGGTCTTCGGTTTGTCGTAGTGCGTTTTCACCGTCGCGATCAGGAGCGGGCCGACGTGTTCCACTGTCACGAAGTTCACCCACATCTCGTTGAACTTCTCGGTGAGCGCATAGGAGAGCACGAGTTCCTTCGTGAAGTCAGGTGCGATGGCATTCTGCCCGTTGAGCGGAGCGGGTTGGAAGTCCTGCGCAAAAGTCCTGGCGTCGCTGATGACGAGTGACTGGGTGCGGTTGCTGGCGAACTTAACCGACTTGGGTTGAGCCCGATTCGCAGCGAGGGAAAAGCCCTCAAGCGTCCGGAAATCTATCGTCGTCCGCACGACCTTCGGCACCGCCTTCAGAGAGACGAGCCCAGCTCGTCCGTCGGGCAGCACGCCGATCTCGGCCGCGAGTTCGCCTTTGCGGGCCAGGTCTTCCCATTTCTTGCCGTCACCTTCCCTCACATAGTAGGCCTCGATGCCGAAGCGGAGCTCCGTGTAGCGGGTAAGGCCCTGGAGGTAGAGTCCTTGGCTCGGTCGGGTGAGCGTCGGATCGCCGGCCGTGACCGTACCCTCAGGCGTGCGCGTGAGAGGAACGAAGACGGTGCTATCCGCCGGAAGGTTCCATAACTGTGCTTCGCCTGAGCCAGAGTCCTTGGGGCCGGGATGGAGCGACTTGAATTCCGCCAACAACGCCCGATGTTGCGCCTCGGTGGCGTTGCTGAAGTCGTAACGCAGGATGACATATTCGCCTTTCAGCACGTCGCGCGGGTCGACTGGGCGGCAGCGGAGCACAATCCGTTCGCCGGAGTCGCCAGGCTGCTGATGGTGCCAGACCATCCAGCCGATGGTCGCGATCTGGAGCACGACCGCAGTCCACAGCAGGGAGCGTCGGTGGGGTGTGACGAATGCGATGGCAGATTCGAGCCAGGCTGGGCGATAGTCCGGGCTCACTTCAGGCTGATACGCTTCGCGCTGCGTCTTCCAGACGCGGGCCAGCACGAAGAGGATGACGCCGAGGAGGGCGAAGAACCCCGCCATCGTGAGCATTCCGAGGTCCTTGCTGATGTCGACATAGCGGACGATCAGCCAGATCAGGAAGACCAGCGAACCGTAGACATAGGGGCGCAGGCGGCCTTCGGTGAGTCCGAGGCGGATGAGCCAGACCGAAAGGATGAGCGTGGCGACATTGCCTGTGGCGATCATCAGCACCTGAAAGACATCATGACCTTTGCCGGCCAGTTCATAGCCGAGGCCGATCAGTAAGATCGCCAGCGCGATGCCCGCGGGCCAGATGCGGAGGAATTGGCGGGAGCGGATGGCCAAGCCGAGCGCCCCGGCCGCGCCACCGAGGATGAGCCAGCAGGCGAGGCTGTCGGTGCGGAAGAGGTGGCTCGTCATCGGGTCGCGGATCTGGCCGATCGCGATCGTGGCGATCGTGGCGCCCACGCCGCCGATGAAGCGCCAGCCACGGGCGCGGGCATCGCCGACCGCGTGCAAGGAGGCGATGATGAGCGGGAGCATCATGTATTGCGCGCTCAGGTCTTCGCGCGAGATCCAGGCGAACACCAGGGACCAGGCGACGGCCCCGGCAAGGAGCGGTCGGAAGCGGCGGTAGGCCGCGACGGCGGCCGGTGCGATCAGCAGGAAGAACAGCGGGCGCGGGTCGGAGGTGAGGCCATGCCAGGAACTCCCGAAGGAATGGGTGGTCTCCGCTCCGAGCCAGCAGCACGCGAGGAGCAGGCTGCCCACGTAGAGCAGGCTTGAATCGAGCAGGATGGCGAAGGGTAGGGAGCCGACGCACCAGGCCAGGAAGGCGTCAGGCTGATGCGCATCCAGGTGGTAGATCTGGCCCGTCAGGGCGATCGCGGCGCCGAACATGATGCAGCCGGCCAGCGCGCCGAGCACCGAGCCTTGGCGGGAATCGCGGTGGAGGTACCAGAGGCCGACGCCTTGCAGGCCGCAGAGGCCGGCGATGACCGTGAGCAGCCGACCGGTACGGGACAGGTCATCCCAGTTGTGGCCGATGACGAGGAGGAGCGCCGCGCCGAGGAGCAGCACGCCGAAGGTACGCAGCACGAAGGCCATGCGGCCTATGCCGCCTTCTTCCTCCGGATAGCGGGAGAGGATCTGGTCCCGTTGTCCGGGTTGCAGGACGCCTTGTTCTTGCCAGAGCTGGGATTCTTTCGCCAGCCATTCGCGGAAGCCTTGTGGGAGGGGCATGGAGGCAAGATGGGGAATCTCGGGACGCGGGGCGAGGGAGAAGGAAAGCGGGGGGTATCGAAAAGACTAATAACGTTGGCGACGAGTGGGGTGATGGCGGATGGCGGGTGGGCAGAGGGTAGGGCGGCCATTGCCATGGCCGCCGTTCGCCACGGTGCGTGCGATGCGCCGGGCAAAGTCTTTTGACCCGATGAACCTCCGTCCGCCCACGGATGTGATAGTAATCACATCCCTACCTAGAGGCCGCGCCCTCCGATAAGGAGTGCACGATTAATCGTGCCCCTACCTGCGTTCGCCCTGCGGCGAACGAGGACAGCACGTGGTGCTGTCCCTACCTCGCATTGTCACCTAACAAAAAGCCCCGGCGGTTGCCGGGGCTTTGGTCGGGAGGTGACGGTCGCCTTAGGCGATCGTGACTTCCTTCGTGAGGTAGACGTCCTGAATCGTGTGCAGGAGCTTCGCGCCTTCTTCGATCGGACGCTGGAAGGCCTTACGACCCGAGATGAGACCCTGGCCACCGGCGCGTTTGTTGATGACGGCGGTCTTGACGGCTTCGGCGAAGTCGTTGTTGCCCGAGGGGCCGCCGGAGTTGATGAGGCCGATGCGGCCCATGTAGCAATTGGCGACCTGGTAACGGGTGAGGTCGATCGGGTGATCGGACGAGAGGTCGGTGTACATGCGCTTGTCGATCTTGCCGTAGGAGGATTCCGTGGCCTGGATCGCGAGGTAGCCGCCGTTGTTCTCAGGGAGCTTCTGCTTGATGATGTCGGCGCAGATGGTGACGCCGAGGTGGTTGGCCTGGCCGGTGAGGTCGGCGGACACGTGGAAGTCCTTCTCCTTCGTCTTGAAGGCGTTGTTGCGGGTGTAGCACCAGAGGACGGTGGCCATGCCGAGTTCGTGAGCCTGCTGGAAGGCGTGGGAGACTTCGATGATCTGGCGGTTGGTCTCGGCGGAGCCGAAGTAGATCGTCGCACCGACGGCGGCGCAGCCCATGTCGGCGGCCTGCTTCAGGGTGCCATACATCACCTGGTCACCGACGTTGGGGTAGGTGAGCAGCTGGTTGTGGTTGATCTTCACCATGAACGGAATCTTGTGCGCGTAGCGACGGGAGACGCTGGAGAGCACACCGAAGGTGGAGCAGACCGCGTTGCAACCGCCTTCGATGGCGAGCTTCACGATGTTCTCACCGTCGAAGTAAATCGGGTTCTTGGCGAAGGAGGCGCCGGCGGAGTGTTCGATGCCCTGGTCGACCGGGAGGATCGAGACGTAGCCCGTGTTGGCGAGGCGGCCGGAGCCGTAGAGGCGCTGCAGGTTGGCCAGGACGCGGTTATTGCGATCCGAGGCGGAGAAGGCGTGATCGACCCAATCCGCGCGAGGGGAATGGATCTGCTCCTTCTTGATCTTCGGGTTGTTGAACCCGAGGAGGTTTTCGGCTTCGGTGCCGAGGTGCTTTTGGATTTCGCTGTAGTGGCTCATGGTGCTGGGAAGGTGGGTGTCTTTCAGGTGAACAGACCACCCCAAAAGGGCGAGACCCGGTGCGGGCTTCAAGCCATAATTCAAAAACCGCCGTAAAAGCCCCAAGGGACGGCGTGGGTTGTCCGAAAAACGGCGAGAGAAGACTAAATCTGCCAATCCTCGCCGGAGGCCGAAGCAGGCTTAGGGAGGTCGGGGTGCGGGGCTGTCACGATGCGGAGGACCGCCTGGCCGCCGCCGGCCAGTTCGCGGGCGCGGCGGACGGCCTTCGCGAGGGCGAGGTTCGGGTTGGCTTCTTCGAACGGGAAGACGTTCTCCTTGCCGACGGATTGGTCGAGCCCCGCGTTGACGATGATCCTCATCGTGTCGGCCTTGGCCTCGCAGAGAATCAGGTGGCGACCGTCAGACTTCAACATGTCGGCCAGGTCGCGCAGGAGCAGGACGCCGTTGGCGTCGAGGTAGAGGGCTTCGCGGAACTTCAGGACGAGGACTTTCAGGTTCGGGTCGGCCGAGGCGCGGCGCAGGTGTTCGTGGAAGGCCTGGGTTGCGCCGAAGTGGAGGCTGCCTTCGACGTGCAGGATCGAGATGCCCGTCGTGCCCTGGCCCTTCGGGCGTTCCTTGATTTCGCCCGTGTCGGAGAAGTCGTATTCGACGACCTCTGGAGTGGAGGTCTGCTTCAGGTAGAAGGCGACCGCGACGGAGGTGCCAAGGAAGATCGCGACATCGAGCGGGGCGAGGAGCGCCGTGGCGAAGGTCGCGAGGAAGACCGTGCGGTCCTGCGCGCCGGATTTCAGAATCAGCTTGATCGCCGAGAAGTTCGCGAGCTCCAGTTCGGCGAGGATGACCAGGATCGCCAGCGTCGAGAGCGGCACGACGGCCACCGCGGGGCGGGCGAGGAAGAGGGCGCCGAGGATGAAGCCACCGCAGAGGAGCGAGGCCATCGCCGTGCGGGCGCCGCTGGCGACGTTGAGGGCGGAGCGGCTGATCGAGCCCGAGGCCGCCATGCCGCCCGTGAAGGCGCAGGCGACGTTCGCCATGCCGAGGCCGTAGACTTCCTGGTGGAGGTCGGACGGACGGCCAGTCTTCAAGGCCGAGGCGCGGGCGTTGGCCGTGCCCTCGATGACAATCAGCACCGCGAGCGCGAGGGCCGGCGAGAAGAGCGTCGACAGCGTGCGGCCGGAGAAGTCGGGCAGGTGCAGCGCGGCGCCGGCCTGAGCGGCGTTCCCGACGTAAGTGACGATGTCCCCATTGGTGCCTTGGGCGTGGGCCACGTTCTGGGCGAGGATGGCGCCGAAGGTCGCGACGGCGACAGCGCCAAGGATGGCTTTGCCGGCGCCGTATTTCGGACGGAGGATGAAATAGGCGATGCCGGTGATGACCGTCAGGCCCAGTTCGGAATTGATGAGCCCGCGGCCCATGCGGAGCGCGTGCCAGAGCACTTCGGGGAGCGTCTCGCCGGCGTGATCGCCGGGCATGCCGAGGGCGACGGGGAGCTGGAGCGCGATGACGCGCAGGGCGGCGGCGGCGATGTAGGCCGAGATTACGGTGCGGGGGACGAAGTCGGCGAAGCCGCTGAGTCGCAGCCATGAGGCGAGGAGCAGGAATAGGCCCGTCATCAGCACCAAGGTCGGGAGCGCCGAGGCGCGCAGATCTGGGTTGGTGGCGCTGAGCGTGGCGAAGGACCCGAGCAGCAAGGCCGCGGTGGCGTTGGTCGGGCCGGCGGAAAGGTTGGCGGAGCCGCTGAACAGCGGGGCCACCGCGGCGGCGACGCCACAGCCGACGAGTCCGCACCAGATTGGCAGGCCGGCCTTCATGGCGAAGGCCATCGACATCGGAAACGCGAGGAGCGCGACGTTCAAGCCGGCGACGAGGTCGGCCTTGAAGGTCGGTCCATCCATCGAGCGGACGACGCCGACGAAAGGCAGGAACTTCGGGCGAGGTAGGGCCGCGAGCTGGCGACCGAAGGAGCCGAGGGCAGAGAAGAAACTGAGGAGGCCGCTGCGCACGTCCTGTTTGTTGCGGGACCGGAGCGGACGTTCAACCGATTTCGTCGCTCAGTCGAAGGCCTCGGGGCAGAGCTGCGAGATGAGCGACTGCTGGAGCAGGCCGAAGCAGGCGTAGCAGGCGAGGGCGTGGCGCTTCTCAGTCGGTAGGGATTCGTCGTCGATGTCCTCGGCGCTCTCCAGCTGAGCGTCGGTGACGTCGGCGAAGACCAAGTCGCGGAGGGCGAGGCGGACGGCGGAGAGGGCGCGAAGGAAGGCGTGGGCCTGAGCCTCGTTGGGTAGCACGATGATGGCCGGGTTGCCCTTGGCGCTGGCGAAGGCCACGGCGAGCAGGCGGGCCTCCTCGGAGGCCTGCGCGGTGAGGGTCTCGACCCAGAAGCCGGCAATCTCCTCGTCGTTGTCGGGCACGTTGGCCCGGTTGACCGAGACGCGGGCCGCGGCTGGCGCGATGAGGCGGAGTAGATCGGAGAGCACCGTACGCGCCTCCTGGGTCATGCTGAGGCGTAGTTCAGCCATCTTTCTCGAGGAGGGAGTTGAGGTGCCACTGCTGTAACTCCAATGAGAGCATCTCGGCGCGTTCGCGGTCGCCGGTCCAGACGGTGGCACGGCCTTCGGCGTGGATGGCACGCATGAGTTTCTTGGCTTCGGCGGCGCTGATGCGGAGCACGCTCATGAAGGCCACGACGACGTAAGCCTGGTAGTTAATCGGATCGTTGAGCACGACGACGTTCCACTTGGGCGCCGCCGAGACCAGCGTCTCAGTCTTGATCTCGGGTTTGAGTTTCGGCTTGGCCATCAGGGCTCAGGTCTGAACGAGACTGTAGCGTCTCGCGCAGTTTCCGCAAGCCGTCGATGAGCTCATCCGTCCGGGCGCGGGCCGAGGTTTCGGTCGGTTGGCGTTCGATCTGATTGGCCAGTCGGGCGAGGCCAGTGCAGGCCATCAAGGAGAGCATACCTTTGGCCCCGTGGGCTTCGCGGCTGAGGGTGTCCGGCTCCGCGGAGTCGCGGGCGACGCAGAGGCGGGTGATGATGTCCTCGGCGTGTCGGAGGTAGGCCCGGGCGGCGGCCTTGAGGTCTTCGGCATCCTCGGTTTCGGCGACCTCGAGATTGGCGGCGAATTCGTCATCCCGGACGCGACCGAGGGCGGCTTCCTGGCTGGCGGCGAGTAGCTCCAGTTTTTCGAGCAATTCGGCCCCGCGGACCGGCTTGGCGAGGTAGGCATCGAAACCGGCGGCCTCGCAGCGGGCGCGATCCAGTTCCTGGGTCATGGCGGTCAGGGCCAGGAGCGAGGTGCGGCGGCGGCCGCGGGCCTCCTCTTCGGCCCGGATGGCGGTGGCGACAGAGAGCCCGTCCATGATCGGCATCTGGATATCGAGGATGGCCACGTCGAATTCCTTGGTGCGCCAGAGGTCGAGCGCGGCGGAACCGTCGACCGTGGCGCTGACGTCGTGGCCGGCGCGGCGGAGGCGGGCGCTCGCGACCTCGCGGTTGACCTCATTGTCTTCGGCGAGGAGCACGCGGAGGCTGCGGGAGGCGCGAGGGGCGCCGTGGGCCGGCTCATGTTCGTCGCGGACCGGGGCTTCGGTGCTGAAGCGGGTCCAGAGGGCCGTGAGCGTGACCGGGCGGAAGAGCTGGGCCTGGCTGCGGAATTCGACCTCGGAAGATGTCACCAGGATGATCTGTTCGCGCGGGAAGGCCGGCAGGCGCGGGCTGACGTCTTCGGGGAGGTCGATGATTGCGCGGCTGAAGGGGTTCTCGGCGGCGGCCGCGGCGGCCCAGAGCGCTTCGGCGTCCTCGTAGCTCTCCGTCTGTTCGCATTCGGCGCCCCAATAAGTAAGCGAGTCGGCGAACCACTGGCGGACGGCGGGGTCGCCGGCGACGAGTAGGATGCGCTGGCCGGCGAGCTTGGGCGGCGGCGGCGGCGTGAAGGCGGGGTTAGGTTCGACCATGACCGTCGCGGCGAAGGTCGAGCCCGTGCCGACCTCGCTGGTGACCTTCATGTAGCCGTCCATCGCTTGGGTGAGGCTGCGGACGATCGTCAGGCCGAGTCCCGTGCCACCGAAGCGGCGGGTCGTGGTGGCGTCGGCCTGGGTGAACGGCTCGAAGATACTCTCCAGACGGTCGTTCGGGATGCCGATACCTGTGTCGCGGACCGTGAATTGGGCGCGCAGGCGGCCGTTGCGTTCCTCGAATTCGAGTTCCGCATGGACGTGGCCGTTCTCGGTGAACTTCACCGCGTTGCCCACGAGGTTAGCGATGATGCGGCGGAACTTGATCGGGTCGCCGAGCACGGACTGCGGCGAGTCGGCCTTGACGAGCGCGGCGAGCTCGACGCCCTTGCGGCCGGCTTGGTGTTGGAACTGCGCGGTCACCTCCTCGAGGGCGCGGACGGGGTTGAAGGGGATATTCTCGATGGTGACGTTGCCGCGGTCGAGCCGGGAGAAGTCGAGCACGTCGCGGACGGTGTCTTCGAGTTCGCGCGCGCAGGACTGGATCTTCGTGAGCACGTCCGGGTGGATGGGGCTGGGTGTCTCCAGGTTAGTCTCGCAGAGGCCTTGGATGGCGTTGATTGGGTTGCGGATCTCGTGCGTCACGTTGGCGACGAACTGCCACTTCGCGGCGGCGACCTCCTCGGCCTTTTCCAGCGCGATGCGCAGGCGATTATGTTCGTCGACCGATTCCGTGATGTTGACCGCGAAGGTCAGGAGCCCGTTCGGCAGGCCGCCGCCGCCTTTGATGCGTTCGTGGACGACGCGGACGAGGCGCGAGCGGCTGTCTTGGGTCTCGAAGTGCATGACCGCATGGAGCACGCGCTGCCCGGTGCGGATCACTTCCTCGTCGAACTGACGGAACTGGGCGGCCGTGCGGGTCGAGAGGATGTCGGCCAAGGAGAGGTCCGCCACGTAACCGCGGTAAGGTAGGGCGAGGAACTCGTCGAGGCTGCGGCTGGTGTGCAGGATGCGGCCTTGCAGGTCGCGGAGAATGATGAAGTCCGGAGAGTTTTCGATGAGCGTCCGAGCTAGGCTCATGCCGGAACGCGGCGTGAGGATCGGGGCGCCGTTGACCTGCGGGTCTTCGGCGAAGATCAACCAGACCTGGCGATCGAACTTCGGGTCAGGCTGCAAGATGATCTTCGAGGCGCGGATGGGTTCGCCTTGGCCCGCGTTGCGGAGCTCGAGCATGCCGCTCCAGGCGGACCAGCGGGCGGCGGAGTGGAGCAGGGTGGAGGCGGGCTGGCCGTTCTCCAATTCGAGGAACAGCTTGTCGATATTCATGCCCGCTTGGACCTTGCGGCCGACCGCGCGGTCGACGAGCGGATTGGCGAACAGGATCTCGCCCTTGCGGCTGCAGACCAGGAAGGGCCAGGGAAGGAGGTCGGGCAATGTGGAGAGATCCGCCATCGGTTACCGGGAAGCATGGAGGGTCTGCCCCGAGGGGACAATCCTCCATGTGATAGGGGGAAGGCTCTAACTACGAGGGACAGGGGCAGGGGCAGGGTTGTAATGAATAAGTCGATACATCGGAATCGGGGTACGTCGGACGACCCCGGGGTCGCCGGGGTCGTGTCTTGCTTTTGGTGCTCAGGAAGGGACTTGAACCCTTACGCTTTAGGGGCACTGGAACCTGAATCCAGCGTGTCTGCCATTCCACCACCTGAGCATTAAAGCGGATAGGTGAGCAAAGGGTTAGCCCCCGCTCTGTCAAGGTCAGGGCTGGCGCAAGGCCTTCAGCATGTAGACACAATCGAGTTTCTGGCCGAATTTGTGTCCGACGCCGCGCAACAGGCCGGCTTGTTCGAAGCCTAGCGAGGCGTGGAGGCGAAGGCTGGGGGTCTGTTCGCCTGAGATGCGGGCGATCACCGAGCTGTGGCCGATGGCTTCTGCGCGGAGCAGGAGCTCCTGCAGCATGCGCTTGCCTAGACCTTTCCCGTGCTGGGTGTGGTCGATGAAGATCGAGTCCTCAACCGTGGCGGACCACCCTTGGCGGGTGTTATAGGTGGAAAGGCAGCCCCAACCGACCACTTTACCCTCTGATTCGATGACTAGGGCCGGGTGGGCAGGGCCGCGGTTGCGGAGCCAGGTGGCCCGCCCCTCATCGGTTTCCTCGGTCAGGTGCCAGGTGCAGGTGCTGGTTCGGACGTAGTGGTTGTAGATGGCGTTGATCGCCCGGATATCGGCCGACAAGGCGGGGCGGACGCGTGTTTCCATGGGTCGGAGTGATAGCCTGAACGAAAGCTTAAACAAGCATAGGAAATCCCGTTGACAGTCGGTCGCAGGTTACCTTTGTTGGCCGACCTGCCGTTGCTAAAACGGCTCTCCCGACCATGAAAGTCTCCTCCTCCCTCAAGTCGCTGAAGAAGCGCCACCCGAATTGCCAGGTAGTTCGCCGCAAGGGCCGTATCTACGTGATCAACAAGACGCACCCTCGCTACAAGGCGCGTCAGGGCTAACCCCTAGCAAACCCCCTATTTTATGAAGAAGGAAGGCCATCCTGAATATAACAACGTCGTCTTCGTGGATGTCTCCACGAACCGTGAGTTCCCGGCTCGTTCGACCATGAAGTCGAAAGAGACCAAGCTCATTGACGGCGTCGAACATTTCGTCATCCGCCGTGAAGTCACCATGGATTCGCACCCCGCCTACACCGGCGAGAAGCGCTTCGTGGACTCCGCCGGCCGCGTCGAGAAGTTCAACACGAAGTTCCGCCGCAAGTAAGCCTCCGCCGAGGCCTGCCCAAAACCCGCCTGGTTCGCCTGGCGGGTTTTTTGTTGCCCGGAGCTAACTCACCGCCGCCCCCTGGGGTTGGCTGACGGACGGGAGGGGGGGTACTTAGGGACTGGTGGCTGGATCAAGCTCTTTAAGGTGGGGGTAAGGGGGCCGTTGAGTGGGCCATGGGCCTAAGCCATGGGAATCGGGCACATTTTAGGCTTTTACGCGTTTATTGGCCTAAAGGTCCTATTTTGCCTATTTTAGGGCGTGCCGACCCTGGGGTAGCCCAGGGCGCAGTTGCGAATAACTAGTCCTGACCCTGCCCCTGGCCCTAGCCCTAGTCACAGCCCTAACCCTTGATCATCAATAGTCCCCAGCTTTATTCACAGGGGGTTGTGAATGGAGGTGGGTAAAAGAGTCGTTAAAACGGGGTAGGGGAATTTTAAGCAAAAGGTGCTTGATTTTGTTACGGACCTGTATCAATAGTATCCCCGCTATGAAGCATATCCTCCCGATCCTCACCATCACGACCCTCGCTGCCGCTGCCTCTGCCCAGAGCGCTGCCTCGTCCGGTCTCTCCTACAACCGCGTTGGCCTCGGCTATAACACGGACAGCAAGGGCTACTCCCTCTCGGCTTCGGCCCTGATCGGTGGCTCGAACTTCCTCGTGTCTGCCGGCACCACCATCGGTGGCTCCGCCACCACCAACGGTAACGACTCCGTCTCCCTCGGCTACGTTTTCAAGAACGTCGCCCTCGGCGCTGACGCCACCGTCTCCGTCGGCTCCAACGAGTCCTACGGCCTGAACGTCCGTAAGGACCTCGGCAGCAACATCGAAGGCGCTGTCTCCTACAACCGCGTCAGCAAGAACGACGTCTGGGGTGCCGAACTCGCTTACAACGTGAGCAAGCAGGTCCAGTTCGCTGTTGGTTACTCTGACAGCAACGCCTCTGGCGCTGCCGGTAAGGGCCAGACCAGCATCACCGCTCGCTACAACTTCTAATCTTAGGATTAGAGGCTGATCACAAGGGCCCCGGCAACGGGGCCCTTTTTGTTTATATAAAAAAGCGCCCATGGGTCGATTGTGTCGGCCTGATGACAAAAACGCACTTTTTTGTTGTTTTACGGTCAGTCGTGCTTACTACCGACCATGCATATGAAGAACATCCTCCCGATCCTCACCCTCACGACCCTCGCCGCTGCCGCCTCCGCCCAGGTTGCTGCTCCGGCCGCTGCTGGTCTCAACTACAACCGCGTCGGTCTCGGCTACAACACCGACACCAAGGGCTACAGCCTCTCGGCTACCGCCGTCCTCGGTTCCTCCAACTTCTTGGTTGGTGCCTCCACCTCCATCGGTGGTTCGGGTACCTCCAACGGTGCTGACTCCGTCGCCATCGGTTACCTCTTCGCCAACGCCATCGCCGGCGCTGACGTCACCGTCTCCGTCGCTTCCAACGAAGCCTACACGATCGGCCTCCGCAAGGCTCTCGGTAACAACTTCGAAGCTGCTGCCTCCTTCGGCCGTAATTCCGCTAAGAACAACGCTTGGTCCGCTGAACTCGCTTACAACGTGAGCAAGCAGATCCAGCTGGCCGTCGGTTTCTCTGACGCCCAGAAGACCGCTTCGACCTCCGACCTCACCGTTCGCTACAACTTCTAATCTTCGGATTAGAAGCTGAACGAAGGGCCCCGGCAACGGGGCCCTTTTTGTTTTCCGAGGTTATCGGCCTTGCAGACCCTTCGCCACCGCTTCCTGCAACTGATCGAAGAGCGCGTAGCGACGGGCGTAGAGCGGGCGTTTGTTCGCCTTGATCTCCTCACGCGTGCGACGCACCTCGCGCAACGGCAGTTCGAACCAGCCTTCCTCCGCGGCCTTACCGTCGGCTTCGGCCCACATTCCGTCGTAATTGAAGGAGATCTTATTCCAAGGCACATGGATCATGTGCTTGGCGTTGCTCATCTGGATCGCATTGCCGGCTCCGAGCAGGCGAGCGAAGCCCAGGGTGCTGACGACTTCCTGGAGGGCGAAGATGGCCATGGCCTTGGCCCGGACGCCATGCATTGCCTTGGCCGAAGCCTTGATGGTGACCTCGTTGGCACCGCTACCGCCTTGGATGGCGCCCGCGTAGGCGACCCAATGGCCGTCGATTTCTTCGACCGCGAACGCGATGGAACAGAGTTCCCCGCCCAGCTGATCGCAGACGACCCGCAAGGTCCACTCTCCCTCGCGGCGGAACCGATCATCCGAGGTCAGAACGTAGCGAATCGTGCCGGATTCATCGCCTAAAGGGACTTCGGCGAAGGTGAAGGCCTCGTTCTTCTTTCCCAGCAGGCAGTCCAGCAGGGGACCCGGGTGGGCTTGCGCGAAACGGTAGGAGTCGGTCAGCACTTTCAGCTTTTTATGGCCATCCCAACGGGTGGACATGTAGCCGAGCAGCGTCCGGTGCCAGAGCATCGGGTTGGCTTCCGCGAACGGACGGTTTTCCGGGCGAATCAGGAAGCCGACCCAGGCCGAGAAGGAACGATGGGTGGCCATCGCGGTGAAGGCGCGGCCGACACACTTGGCCAGGATCGAGTTCCAGGCACGTTCTGCATGGATCTGCTTGGTAAGCCGCCAAGCACATGCAAACGAACCGAGCGGAGAAGACGGGGACTGGAAGGGGACGATTAGGGGCATGAGGACGACCGCGATGCAAAGGAGCGTGGGTCCTTGCGCTCGCTGGGGCGATACTAGAACACTTGAACGGACTACTTTGCTTCGACGTGCACGGTGACGCGCATCTCGCGGTCGCCTCCTCCCCAATAGCTACCGCTGACCGGCGTGGCGTCGCGATAATCCCGGCCGACGGCCGAAGCCACGTAAGCCTCATGAATCACTTTCTTATTTGTCGGGTCTACTCCGAGCCAGCCGTAGCCGGGAATCCAGATCTCGGCCCAGGCGTGCGAGGCATGGCTGCCGATGACGTCGCCGCGTTTGGCGTCATAGACGTAGCCACAGACGTAACGGGCCGGGATGCCGATGGAGCGACAGAGCGCGAGCAACAGGTGGGCATAGTCCTGGCAGACTCCTTGCGGCTTGGCGAAGAACTCCTCGGTATGGGTCCCGATGTGGGTCGCGCCCGGCACATATTTACAGGTACGATGGATGTAGTCCATCAGGCCGATGATAACTGAGAAGAGATCGCCGCGGTCCTGCTCGACATCCACCGCCGCCCGCCAGATTTCCGGGGTGATCCGGATGGGGCCGTCGGAGAGCAGGTAGGGCTGGAAGCTCTCGATGACTTCTTCCGAGCGTACCGCGGAGAGGGGTACGTCGGTCGGGATGGCGGAGACGGGCGTGGCGATCGTCTCGACGATGCTCGAGACATCGATGACCAGTTCGCGGTGCGTTTCCTCGATCTCGAATAGGTGGACGCTGTTGCGATAAAGATCTGGGTAGCGGCGCATGCGGACCGCCGGGAGCACGCGGACCAAATGCAGGCCGAGCTTCTGTCGCAGGTTGGTGAGGGGAGTGACGCGCAGCTCGTTGGTGTTATTGCGGACGGGAAGGGCGTAGCGGTATTCGGTCCGGTGGAGGATGCGGAGCTTCATGGGCGCGGGCCGTCCTTATTGCTGCTGCTGTTGCTGCTGTTCGCGCTGCCAGTCCGAGAGCGACTCCGGGCGGGTGCCGCGGGGGAAGTGACGGTCGACCTCGCCGGGGAGCAGCACGTAGTTCTCGAAGACCGCCTGCCCGGCGGCGTTGAGCTGCACCTGGAGCTCGTCGATGTAGGCGTGCAGCCCGCGGGCCATGACCTCGGGCGGGCCGGCGAAGCTGAGTTTCGCCAACAGGGCCCCGGTGATCTTCTCGCAGCTATTGGAATAGCGGCCGGTCGGGGTGCCCGAGATGTCATGAAGGACCTCGTCGGCACGACGGATGCAGTGCCGGACCGAGCGGGGGAACTCGTTGGAGAAGAGGAGCAGGTCGACGACGCCTTCGACGCCGATCTCGCCGCCATGGACTCGTCGGTAGCCAGCGTGTGCACTGCAGGCGCGGAGGACCGCGCCCCACTGCAGGGATTCCAAGGCCGAATCGCCGTCGGCCGTCTGCGTCTGCGAGCGGATGTCCAGGAAGCGGCTCGTCATGTCGGCGCGTTCGAGGAGCCGCCCGAGCTGCAGGAAGTTCCAGCCTTCGTCGCGGGTCAGCGTCGCGTCGGTGATGCCGTCGAAGAGCATCGAGGAGGCGATGATCTTCTCGTAGTAGGCCTGCGGGAAGCGTTCGAGCAGTTGGAGGCCTTCGGGCGAGGTTACGAACAGATTGAGCGCGTTGATCTCGGACCACATCTCGTCGGAGATCTTGTCGCGCACCGAGCGGGCGTTCTCGCGGGCCAGCCGGATGCACGACAGGATCGAGTCCGGATTGCGCAGGTCGAGCGTGAGGAAGCGGGCGACGTCGCCCTGCTTGGGTTCAGGGTAGAGCGTGCGAAAGGCACCTTGCATGGCCGTCGCGGCGAGGACGGGCGACCAATACTCTTGGGCCGTGCCGCGGCCGAGCGATTCATCGTCGAGGAGCATCTCCTCGGAGACGCGCACAAGGCGGGCGAGGTTCTCGGCCCGCTCCATTTGGCGGGCCATCCAGTACTGGTGGTCGGCGACTCGGGAAAGCATCATGGCTGTAGATCAGGCCGCGAGGACCCAGGTGTCTTTACTGCCGCCGCCCTGCGACGAGTTGACGACGAGGGAGCCGCGGGTGAGGGCGACTCGGGTGAGGCCGCCGGGGAGCACCTTGACCGTGTCGCCCCAGAGGACGAACGGCCGCAGGTCGACGTGGCGTCCTTCGAGGCCGCCGTCGACGAGGGTGGGGTGCTGGGAGAAGTTGACGACGGGTTGGGCGATGTAGTTGCGCGGGTGGGCGGTCACCTTCTGGCGGAACTCCTCGATCTGAGCGGCCGTCGCGGTCGGGCCAATGAGCATGCCGTAGCCGCCGCTCTCGTTGGCCGCCTTGACGACAAGGTTCGGCAGGTTCTCGAGGATATATTTCTTATCGCTGTCGCGCCAGGCGAGGTAGGTAGGGACCTGGTCGAGGATCGGCTCCTGGCAGAGGTAGTAGCGGATCATCTCCGGCACATAGGCGTAGGTGACCTTGTCGTCCGCCACGCCCGTGCCGATGGCGTTGGCGAGGGCCACGTTGCCGCGGCGGACGGCGTCGACGAGCCCCGGGACGCCGAGGCAGGAATCCTTACGGAAGACCTGCGGGTCGAGGAAGTCGTCGTCGATGCGGCGGTAGATGACGTCGACCTGCCGGAGGCCGCGCGTGGTGCGCATGTAGACGAAGCCGTCGAGGGCGATGAGGTCGCGGCCTTCGACGATCTCGATGCTCATCTGGCGGGCCAGGAAGGAGTGCTCGAAATAGGCGCTGTTATGCACGCCCGGCGTCAGCAGCACGACGTTCGGATTGGGGTTCTCGCGCGGGGCCACGTGGCGGAGCGTCGCGAGGAGGTCGGCGGGATAGGTGTCGACCGGGCGGACGCCGCTGGCGCCGAAGAGTTGCGGGAAGACACGCTTCATCGCGGCGCGGTTCTCGAGCACGTAGGAGACGCCCGAAGGGCAGCGGCCGTTGTCCTCGAGAACGAGATAGCGTCCGTCGCGGTCGCGGATCAGGTCGGTGCCGCAGACGTGGATATAGGCATCTTTCGGGACGGAGACACCGACGAATTCCGGGCGGTAATGCGAAGCACCGAAGACGACCTCGGGCGGGATGATGCCGTCCTTGATGATGCGCTGCTCGTGGTAGACGTCGTAGAGGAAGAGGTTCAGCGCCGTGATGCGCTGAACGAGACCGGCCTCGATGTGCTCCCACTCGTTGGCCGGGACAACGCGCGGGAACGGATCGAAAGGAAAGACGCGCTCCGTGCCTTTTTCGTCGCCGTAGACGGTGAAGGTGATGCCCTGCTTCAGGAAGAGCAGTTCGAGGCTGCGGAGTTTCTGGCTGAGTTCCTCGTTGCCTAGGCTGGAAAGCTTTTCGGCGACGTTGCGGTAGTACGGGCGGATCTTGCCCGAGGCGTCGACGAGTTCGTCGAAGAGGTTGGCCCCCTTGTAGTCGGTGAGGATCATGCTCATAAGTAAGCAAGACCCCTGCCATCCCCCCTCCAGGGCGGAGATGGTCAAAAACCTCGGGGGCTCAGGCCTAACTTAGGCAGCGGGCGCCAAAATTAGACAGGCTCAGAGCCCTTCGCGGCCAGGTCGGCCTTTGGGCGGCACGGCGATACCTTTGGAGCGGAAGAACTCGCTGAGCACTTCGGAGCGGGCCTCGGCCATCTTGTTCTTCTTCACGTCTTCCGGGGTCAGGAGCTTCTGGCGCTCGGTCATGATGCGACGGAGCTGCATGAGGGCGGACTGCTGGAGCTGGCGGACGCGTTCACGCGTAAGTTTAAAGAGATCTCCGACCTCCTCGAGCGTGAGCGGGCTTTCGCCGTTCAGGCCGAAGCGATGGGTCAGGATCTCGGCCTCGCGCGGGTCGAGGGCGGTAAGCATCTCCGCAATCTCCGCATTATCGGATTTTCCGCGGAGGGTTTCGAAGGGGGTGCGCTCGGTTTCGTCCTTCACCAGGTCGCCCAGCGTCGCATCGCCTTCTAAGCCGACCGGTTGGTCGAGGGAGGCGGCGCGGTTGGCGATGGACTGCATGTGCACGACCTTCGACAGTGGAATCTCCATCGCCATGGCGATCTCGTCGTTGTGCGGCTCGCGACCGATCTCGACGGTGAGGCGGGCGGTGACGCGGCGCATCTGCGCGATACGGTCGACCATGTGCACCGGGAGACGAATCGTCTTTCCGTTCGAAGCGAGCGCGCGCTTGATGGCCTGCTTGATCCACCAGGAGGCGTAGGTGCTGAGCTTGCCGCCCTTATCGGGGTCGAAGCGTTCGACGGCCTTGATCAGCCCGAAGTTGCCTTCGCTGATGAGGTCCATCAGCGACAGACCGAAGTTGTCGTAGTCCTTGGCGATGCGCACGACCAAGCGGAGGTTCGACTGGATCATCTTCAGGCGCGCGGCTTCGTCGCCCTTCAGGACGCGGCGGGCCAGTGCGGTCTCTTGTTCCAGCGTCAGCAACGGCGTCTTGCCGATCTGATCGAGGTAATAGCGGATCGGCGAACGCTCTTCCGCCGACAACTCTTCCCACGGCAGACCCGGTTCTGTGGGATCGGTGTCCAGATCAGGGGTAGGGGCAGGGGTAGGGGTAGGGATAGGCCTTGCGGGGGCAGGCTTGGGCGCCATGCGCGCGATCGCCTTGGCAGGCAAAGGCAGTTTCTTGGGTTCCTTCGACGGCTTACCCATAGGCGTCGCCTTTTTCTTGGCGCTCTTCTGGGGCTTCGACTTAGACACGGGCTTGAGTCAGGAACGTAGGCCAGCGGCAAGGCCGAGGGCGCGGAGGACGCTCTTGGACTTATTGATGGTCTCTTCGTATTCGGAAGTCGGGACGGAATCGGCGACCACGCCGGCGCCGGCCTGGATGCTGGCGACGCCGTCGCGGAGCGAGGCGGTACGGATGACGATGCACGAGTCGTGCCCGCCATCGAAGCCGAAGTAACCGACCGCGCCGCCGTAGACGCCGCGGCGTTCGCCTTCGAGTTCGGAGATGACCTGCATGGCACGCACCTTGGGCGCGCCGGAAAGGGTGCCCGCGGGGAAGGTCGCGCGGAAGAGGTCGAAGGCGTCCTTCTCGGGCGAGAGCTGGCCTTCGACCTGCGAGACGATGTGCATCACGTGCGAGTAGCGTTCGACGATCGCGTAGTCGGGGACCTTGACGGAACCGGGGAGGCAGACGCGGCCAAGATCGTTGCGGGCGAGGTCGACCAGCATCAGGTGCTCGGAGCGTTCCTTCGGGTCGGCGAGCAGCTCGGTCTCAAGCTGGCGGTCGGCGGCTTCGTCGGCGCCGCGCGGGCGCGTGCCGGCGATCGGGCGGATCTCGCAGAGACGGCCCGTGAGGCGCACGTTCACTTCCGGGGAGGCGCCCACGACGTCGAAGCCTCGGCCGGTCTCCATCACGAACATATAGGGTGAAGGGTTCACGTGGCGCAGCACGCGGTAGAGGTCGAGCGGGTCGCCCTTGTAGGCGACGTCGGTACGACGGGAGAGTACGACCTGCACGCAATCGCCGGCGCGGATGTATTCCTGCGTCTTCAGGATAGCGGCTTCGAAGTCGGCCTGGTTCACGTTGGCCTTGCCGGTCGCGAACTCGGCGACGGCGGGGAGCTCGGCGGCCACGGCGGCACGGGGGCCGGTGATGACGGCGCGGAGGGATTCGAGTTCCTGCTTCGCGGCCTCCCAGGCGGCATCAGCGTCGGCCGGCGATTTCACGCGGGCGTTGACGATGAGGCGGAGGGTCTGGCGGGCGTTGTCAAAGGCGACGACGCGGTCGACCAGCATGAAGTGGAGCAGGGGGGTGCCAGCCGGGTCCTTGGCAGGCTTCGGGACGGTGGGCTCGATGCGGTGGACGTATTCGTAGCTGACCATGCCGACCATGCCGCCGACGAACGGAGGGAGGCCGGGGACCTTGGCGACGCGCAGGCCGGAGAGTTCCTTCTTTACCAGCGTCAGCGGGTCAGCCGGCGTGGGGATGGTCTCCTTGGAGCCGTCGCGGCGGGTGATCTCCGTGCGGTCTTCCCAGGCGGTGAGGGTCATCGCCGGGGAGGCGCCGCAGAAGCTGTAGCGTCCGAGCTTATCGCCGCCCGTGACGGATTCGAAAAGGAAGGGTGAGCCTAGGGCGCGGAGGCGGGCGTAGACCGACACCGGTGTCTCCAGGTCGGCCATCATATCGAGGCACACCGGGATGAGGTCGGACTTCTGGGCCAACTGGCGGAAGGTAGCTTGGTCAGGTACAAGGCTCACGTCGCCATTTAGAAGGCATCGGCCCTCGGTTGGAAACCATTTAAACCGCCTTAGAGCCTAATGCGGCCCAATGCCAGGGCTTATGCCTTGCCCGGCGCCGTCCAGCGACCCCACAGCGAGAGCGGTAGCAGGCGGCCGGTGTCTTCCTGTTTCAGGGCCAGTTCGCCGATATCAATCTTACCACCAAGGCCGCGGGTGTTCTCCTCGAGCAGGTTATGGCAGAGGATGGACGAGGCATCGATGGTGTAGACCGTGAGCAGGATGAACTGGGCCTGCGGCGAGAGGAGTTCGCGGCAAGCGCGCAGCAAGGGTGCCAAGTCGCGTTCGACCTTCCAGAACTCGCCAGTGGGGCCGCGGCCGAAGGCGGGTGGATCGAGCATGATGGCTTCGTATTTATTACCGCGCTTCACCTCGCGCTTCACGAACGTCATCGCGTCCTCGATGATCCAGCGGATTGGCTCCTCGGCCATGCCGGAGAGCTCCTGGTTGCGACGGCCCCAGGCCACGGCGGGCTTGGAGGCGTCGACATGGGTCACGTGCCAGCCGGCTTGGGCGGCACCGAGTGAGGCGGCGCCGGTGTAGCCGAAGAGATTGAGCAGGCGGGGGCGGGGTTCGAGCTTCTGGGGGCGTGCGGCGACCCATTTCCAGTGCGGCGACTGTTCGGCGAAAACGCCGAACTGCTTGGAATTATCCATGAACCTCAGCTGGAAGCGGAGCTTGCCGAGCTTGGTCTCCCATTCCTTGGGGCAGTTGCCCTTGAGCTTCCAGCGGCCTTCGCGGCCACCTTCTTCGTGCTCGGCGGCGGCGCGGGCCCATT
Source organism: Verrucomicrobiota bacterium (assembly GCA_026397955.1). Classification (GTDB taxonomy): domain Bacteria; phylum Verrucomicrobiota; class Verrucomicrobiia; order Opitutales; family UBA953; genus UBA953. The sequence goes on from JAPLTV010000030.1 coordinate 52,308, forward strand.
CGGCGGCGGGCAGGGATTTGCTCCACCAGGCCTTGGGCTCGCTGCGGATCATGCGGACGCCGCCGATCTCCTCGAGTTTGAACCCGTCGCCGGAATCGAGGAGGCGATGTCCCTCCCAGTCGCTGACTAGTACGCTGATTTCCACGCGGGCATCGTGGGGAACCCTCGGCCGGGAGGGAAGCCCGCTTTTGCTCGCCAAAACATTTTCCGCCCTTCCTCTTGGCGTTGATGACGAGAGAGCTGGCCAGCGCGCGCTGGGAGACGAAGGTCTCCGGTCTCGTCATGCTCACCCGCGATTGGACGGGTCCAGGGCTGCCGCCGCTTTCCTTGAATCCCCCCGCCCGGCTGACCTTGCTGGAGCCCGCCGATGTGCGTGCCTGGGCTTTGCGTTCCGGTCATTGGCTGGCCGCCGGCCGCGTGCACTTCTTTTTCTGGAAGGCCCTTTGTCCCGAAGTCGCCGACGGCACGGTGAGCGTGGCGGGTTCGTTCAACGATTGGGGCAAGGCTATCGACATGGAGCGCTGGGCATTGAGCCCGGTCTGCGTCGACGGTGCCGAGGGTTTCGAGCTGAGCGTCGCCGTCGAAGAGGTGCTCGGTGCCGCCGACGAGGTCGAATTCAAGTTCCTGCGCGATGGCGGCCGCTGGGTCGAGCCACCACACGACGCCGATAATATCCTCCGCTCCGCCTCGAACCATCGCAATCTGGTAGTCTCCCGTCTCCGCACGGACAAGCACGTCTTCCGATTCTATGCAGCGGACGCCGATCCGGCTGCTGCGCCAGTGCGGATGATCTTCGAGACGCCCGAGCTGCTCGAGCTCGGCGACATCCTCGCCTCCGATCCGCTCGACGTGCTCGAGCCGCCGGGTAATTTCGGTGCGATTGTCGGAGTCCGCTCGACGCAGTTCCGCGTCTTCGCGCCGCGCGCCCGTGCCGTCGAGGTCAGCTGGCGCCATCCCGACGGCGGCGCTAGCCATCTGCTCGCCCTTAAGCCCGAAGGACAGGGCGAGTGGTCGGCCACACAGCCGGAGAATCTTACCGGCGCCCATTACTGGATTTCCATCTCTGCAGGCGAAGCCGATACCCAGGAGCGATTTGGGGAGACGCAACTGGTCGACCCTTGGGCGCGCGCGGTCGTCGGTCCGCAGCAGGCCGCTGGCATCATCATCGGGCAGGAATCATTGGCTCCTTTCGCGGATGGCTTCATGCCGCCGCCCGTCGAGGACCTCGTCATCATCGAAGGCCACTTACGCGACCTCCTCGGCCTGGCTGAAGGTGCGCCCGCCGCAGGCGGCTACCGCGAACTCGCGCGCTATGTACGTTCGCAAGGCAACTACCTGCGCGCTTTGGGCGTGAACGCCCTTGAGCTCCTGCCGTGTGCGGAGTTCGAGCATGCCGACAAGGAGGAATACCATTGGGGCTACATGCCCGTCAGCGCGTTCGGCGTCGCGAATCAATATGCTTCCGCGCCGGGGACCGTCGCCATCGAGGAATTCCGCGACCTCGTGCGTGCCTGTCATGAGGCCGGCCTTGCCGTCATCATGGACGTGGTGCTCAATCATTTCGGTTCACCCAACGGACTCGGAGCCATCGACGCGCCGTATTATTATCGCGTCGATCCGCAGGGCGAACTCACGAACTGGAGCGGTTGCGGCAACGACGTCCGCGCCGAGGCGCCGATGCTCAAGCGGCTCGTGCACGCGGCGCTGCGGCATTGGACCGAGACGCTCGGCGTCGACGGCGTCCGCCTCGACCTCGCCGAACTGCTGGGCACGCCGCTGCTGCGCGAGATTGAGGCCGATTTCCGCGTGCGCGCGCCGCACAAGATTCTCATCGCCGAGCCGTGGAGCTTCCGCGGTCATGCGGCCCGCGACCTCGACGACAGCACGTGGACCAGCTGGGATGATGCATTCCGCGAGTTCCTGCCGGCCTACGTCCGCGGAAACGCCAAGGCCGCCGACCTGCTGCATCATGTCGCCGCGTGCGCCATCCGTCCGTCGGCCCGCCTGCGTTACGCGCAATCGCATGACGACATGGCATGGCTCGATCGCATCACCGAGCGGGCCGGCTCCGACGCGCTCGACCCCGCGCCGAACGACGTCCTGCGCACGCGCATGATGCACGTCGTCCTCCTTTGCGCCGCCGGCGTGCCGATGCTTTGCGCCGGCCAGGATTTCCTGATGACCAAGCGCGGCGTCGCTAATACGTGGCGTCGCGGCGACCTGAACCGGCTGGACCCCGTCCGCTTGGAGCGTTTCCGCGCGGAACATGAATTCGTCGCCCGACTCGTCGGGTTCCGTCTTTCGGCCGCGGGCGCATCAATGCGTCCACGCCAGGCGGTCACGGCCGGATGGATGCAAGTCACGCATCAGGAGGGAGGAGAGGCCTTCGTCGCGGTCCTCAACGCGGATGGGGCCCTTGGCTCGGCCCGCGTGCTCCTGGCCTGCAATCCGCACGGGCATGAGGTCACCCTTGACCTGCCGCGCACCGGCAATTGGACGCCCGTGGTCGTCTCTCCTTTCCCTTCCTGCCTCCATGCGCCGGGTCCCGTTCCGCGGATCGAGGCGGGCAGGGTGGTTTTGCCGCCTTTGGCCTCCGCCGTCTGGTCTGCCGGAGCCTGATTCGCATTCTCGCTTGCCAATGCGGGGCGGCAGGGCCTTTTTCATCCCTTTCCCGCTCCCGCGAGAACCCACTCTTCTACATACCATACCATGGCCACCAAAGTAGCTATCAACGGATTCGGCCGCATCGGCCGTCTCGTCTTCCGCGCCCTCGTCGAACAGGGCCACCTCGGCACGACCTTCGACGTCGTCGCCGTCGGCGATATCGTCCCTGCGGACAACCTCGCCTACCTCCTGAAGTACGACTCCACGCAGGGTCGCTTCAACGGCACCGTCTCCTCCAAGAAGTCCTCCCCGGACAAGCTGGAAGACGACGTCCTCGTCGTGAACGGTAAGGAAATCCTCGTGGTTTCCGCCCGCACCCCGGCCGAACTGCCTTGGAAGGCCCTCGGCGTCCAGGTCGTCATCGAGTCCACTGGTCTCTTCACCGAAGCCGCCAAGGCCAAGGGTCATATCGAAGCCGGCGCCAAGAAGGTCATCATCTCCGCTCCGGCCAAGGATGAAGACATCACCGTCGTCATTGGCGTCAACGACGACAAGTATGACGCAGCTGTCCACCACATCATCTCCAATGCTTCCTGCACCACGAACTGCCTCGCGCCGCTCGTCCACGTGCTGCTGAAGGAAGGTTTCGGCGTCGCCGAAGGCCTGATGACCACCGTCCACGCCTATACCGCTACCCAGAAGACCGTCGACGGTCCGTCCAAGAAGGATTGGAAGGGTGGCCGTTCCGCCGCGATCAACATCATCCCGTCCGCCACTGGCGCCGCCCGCGCTGTTGCTCTCGTGATTCCGGAAGTGAAGGGCAAGCTGACTGGCATGGCCTTCCGTGTGCCGACCCCGACCGTCTCGGTCGTCGATCTCACCGTCAAGACCGTCAAGGAAACCTCCCTCGCCGAAATCAAGGCCGCCCTCAAGAAGGCGTCTGAGACCTACATGAAGGGCATCCTGGCCTACACCGACGAAGAAGTGGTCTCCTCCGACTTCATCCACGACAAGAGCTCGTCGATCTTCGACGCCGGCTCCTCGATCGAGCTGAACAAGAACTTCTTCAAGCTCATCAGCTGGTACGACAACGAGTGGGGCTACTCCAATCGCGTCGTCGAGCTCCTGGGTAAGGTCACAGCCAAGCTCTAAGCCTCGCTTAGATTCCTCCGCGACAGGCGGCCCATCCGGGTCGCCTGTCTTGTTTTAGGCCCCCGGCGGGGTGGGGTAGGTCGGTTACGACGGTTTGCGAGGGCTCGGGCGGTTTGTTCTTCCCACCCTTGGCCTTACGCCTTTCTCTGCTCCTTTCACCACCATGCCTGCTCCTACCCTCCGCGAACTCGGCTCCGTCAAGGGCCAGCGTGTCCTCGTCCGTGTCGACTTCAACGTCCCCCAGGACAAGAAGACCGGCGCCATCACGAATACCCAGCGTATCGCCGCGGCCCTGCCGACGATCAAGTTCCTGCTCGAAGGCGGCGCCTCCCTGGTGCTGATGTCCCACCTGGGCCGTCCGGACGGTAAGGTCGTCGAAAAATTCTCCCTCCGCCCCATCGCCGTCGAGCTCGAGAAGCTTCTGGGCAAGCCGGTGAAGTTCGTCGCTGCCTGCGTGGGCGCCGAAGCCGAAGCCGCCGCCAAGGCCCTCCAGCCGGGCGAGATCCTGCTCCTCGAAAACCTCCGCTTCCACATCGAGGAAGAGGGCAAGGTGAAGCTCGAAGACGGTACCAGCCAGAAGGCCGACCCCGCTAAAGTGGCTGAATTCAGGGCCTCTCTCTCACGTCTGGGCGACGTCTACGTGAACGACGCCTTCGGCACCGCACACCGCGCCCACTCCTCGATGGTCGGCGTGAATCTCTCCCGCAAGGCCGCCGGTTTCCTCCTCGAAGCCGAGCTCAAGGCCTTCGATACCGTGCTCAACAACCCGCAGCGTCCGCTGCTCGCCATCCTCGGCGGCGCCAAGATCGCCGACAAGATTCCTCTCATCCGCAACCTCATCGAGAAGGCCGACGAGATCATCATCGGCGGCGGCATGGCCTACACCTTCCGCAAGATCTGTGACGGCATGGAAATCGGCAATTCCCTCTACGACGCCGAAGGCGCCAAGATTGTCCAGGAGCTACTCGACAAGGCGAAGGCCCGCGGGGTGAAGGTGACCCTCCCGGTCGACTTCCTCTGCGGCGATAAGTTCTCGCCTGATTCCAACACCCAGCCTGCCACCATGCAGTCCGGTATTCCTGCCGGCTGGGAAGGCATGGATTGCGGTCCTGAGTCCATCAAACTGTACGAGGCCGCCATCGGCCGCGCCGGCACGGTGGTCTGGAACGGCCCTTGCGGCGTGTTCGAATTCGAAAAGTTCGCCGTCGGCTCCAAGGCCATGGCGGCGGCGGTGGCCAAGGCCACGGACCGTGGTGCAATCACGATCGTCGGCGGCGGCGACACCGCCACGGCGGCCAAGAAGTTCGGTGTCGATACCAAGGTCTCGCATTGCTCGACCGGCGGTGGCGCTTCCCTCGAATACCTCGAAGGCAAGGTCCTCCCCGGCGTCGCGGCCCTCTCGGCCTGATCTTCGTCTTACCCTCGTCCACACGCTCTCAAACACACACCCATGTCCAAACGCACTCCCCTCATCGCCGGTAACTGGAAGATGAACAAGACGGCCACCGAAGGTACCGACCTCGTCAAGGCCATCGCCGCCGCCGTCGGCACCGAATCCGCCGTCCAGATTGTCCTCTGCCCACCTTTCACTGCGCTCTCCGCGGTCAGCGCCGCTGCCGAAGGCACCCACCTCGCCGTGGGCGCCCAGAACATGCATGACAAGACCAACGGCGCCTTCACCGGCGAAGTCTCGGCCGCCATGCTCCGCGACCTGCACGTCACACACGTAATCCTCGGCCACAGCGAGCGTCGTGCGATTTTCGGCGAAGACGACGCCTTCATCAATCGCAAGGTCAACGCCGCCCTGGCCGCGTCCCTCAAGCCCATCCTCTGCGTCGGCGAACTGCTCGCCGAGCGCGAAGCTGGCACCACGAACGTCGTGGTGAAGCGTCAGGTCGAACTCGGTCTCGCCGGCGTCCCCGCAGGTAAGGCCGAACAGGTCATCATCGCCTACGAGCCCGTCTGGGCGATTGGCACCGGCAAGACCGCCACCCCGGCCATGGCCCAGGAAGTGCACGCCTTCATCCGCTCGCTCCTCGTCTCCCAATTCGGCGCCGAGACCGCTGGCCGAGTCCGGATCCTCTACGGCGGATCCATGAAGCCGGACAACGCCGATGCCCTCTTGGCCGAGCATGACATCGACGGCGGCCTCATCGGTGGAGCCGCCCTTGAGGCCAAGAGCTTCGTCGACCTCGTCCAGAGCGCCGCGAAGTCCCTGACCCGCTAAGTCCGAGCCCCCCTGACCTTAGACCAGCGATTGGATAAGCCCCACTAGGGCTTTCCCTTCGCTGGTCTAATAGTTTGGAAAGTGCCCAATGGTCAGCAGGGGAGGGTTTAAAGAGATTAATTCAGTCGTTAAATTGTAAGTCTATGACATTTAACAACTTGTAGTGTTAATTTACACCCTATTCACAGGTTTCTCGCCCCTCAATTCCCAGGCTACCCCTGAAAAGCGACTAAAACCGCTTAAATTTGGGTTGCGAAGGGGTTCCGCCTTTCGTGCTTCTTCGGTCAAAAAACCCGCCAATCCATTCGTCTGAACGCGATGCGCAAACTCCTCAATTTCCTCAACCGCCCGGCACCCCGTGGCAACTTCTTCGCCCGGGCCGTCAACGCCGCCCCGTTCCAGATCCTCGTCTGCCTGCTCATCACGGGCGTGGTCGTCGCGGCCGCGGTCAACGAGTACGCAACGAACAAGTATCTGAACGTTGGATACACGCCGGATCAGCCGGTCGCTTTCGACCACTCCTTCCACGCGGGACCTGATTCCGTCCTGGGTCTCGATTGCCGCTATTGCCATAACTTCGTCGACAAGTCGTCCCACTCGAACGTCCCGACGACCAACACCTGCTGGAACTGCCATAGCCAGGTGAAGCCCGATAGCCCCGCGCTGGCGCTCGTCAAGAAGAGCATGGAGACCGGCGAAGCGATCCGCTGGGTCAAGGTCCACAAGGTACCTGATTACGTTTACTTCAACCACGCCGTGCACGTGAACCGCGGCGTCAGCTGCGTCGAGTGCCACGGTCGCATCGACCAGCAGGTCGTCGTCGGTCAGCAGAAGTCGCTCAACATGTCCTTCTGCCTCGATTGCCACCGCAATCCGGAGCAGGCCCTTCGCCCCGTCGACAAGGTCACTGACCTCGCCTACAAGGCCGCCTCGCCTGCCGCGCAGACCGCTGCCGGGACGAAGTTCGTCCACGACTGGAAGGTCAATCCGCCCCAGAGCTGCTCGGGCTGCCACCGCTAATCCCACCACCCTTTTCCGATGAGCAAGAAAGTTTTCGAACACCCCGTGGCCCAGCCCGGCGAGCCGACTGGTCCCTCTTACTGGCGCAGCCTCGAAGAGCGCAACAAGTCGCCTGAGTTCCGCACCCGCGCCGAACGTGAGTTCGTCGAAGGCGCCGCCGCCATCACCAGCGTCGAGCGTCGTGAGTTCCTGATGCTCATGGGAGCTTCCTTCGGCCTCGCTGGCCTCGGCCTCGCTGGTTGCCGCGAGCCTCGTAACCACACGCTTCCTTACGCCAAGCAGCCTGAGAACACGATTCCCGGCGTCGCGACTTACTACGCTTCCTCTTTCCCCGGCGAGTTCGCTAACCAGCCAATCCTCGTCGAGACGCATCAGCATCGCCCGACCAAGATCGAAGGTAACCCGAGCCATCGCGCCAACGGCGGAGCCTCCTCGAAGTTCGCCCAGGCTAGCGTGCTCGACATGTACGATCCGGATCGCGCCAAGACCTCCGAAGGCCCGAAAGCACAGCTTTCGGTCGCTCAAGTCCGTGAGTTCGTGCGCGGCCTCGCCACCTCCGCCAAGGACAACGCCGGCGCCGGCCTTGCCTTCCTCGCCCGTCCGTCCACTTCGCCGACGCGCGCCCGTCTCGTCGCCGGCCTCAAGGCCGCCTACCCGAAGGCTCGCTGGGTCGAATACACTCCAGTCGAGCAGAATAGCGCCGAGCGCGTGCTGGGTGCCCGCGCGTTGCCCGATTACGCCAAGGCTCGCCGCGTGCTCAGCCTCGACCGCGATTTCCTCGGTGCGCATGATACCACCGTCGAAGACACCCGCGCCTATTCCTCCGCCCGCCGCGCCGACACGGCCGAGCAGGCTGAGAAGATGACGCGTCTCTACGTCGTAGAATCCACCTTCTCGCTGACCGGCGCCGCCGCTGATCACCGTCTCCGCGCCTCGTCCTCGCACATCTCCGGCCTCGCGATTCTCTTCGCCGCCGAAGTCCTCGCGCAGACCGGCAACGCCGCCGCTGCCTCCCTCAAGGGCAAGGTCTCTGGCATCAACGTCGACGCCAAGTGGGTGACCGAATGCGCCGCCGACCTCGTTCTCGCGAAAGGCGAAGCCCTCATCGTCGCCGGTGACCATCTGTCCGCCGACGCGCACCGCGCCGTCTTCCTCGCGAACCAGGCCCTCGGTGCCGCCGTCAAGTACGTCGCGGCTCCGGCTCCGTCGTCGCTGACGATTGCCGCCCTCGCCGCCAAGCCGGCCGAGACCCTTGTGATCCTCGGTGGCAACCCCGCTTACGACGCCCCAGCCGACGTCAACTTCGGCGCCGCCATTAAGGCCGCCAAGACCGTCGTCCGCCTCGGCTACCACGGCGCCTCCTTCGATGAGACCTCCGCCGCCGTGAAGGCTGCCGGCGGCACTTTCCTCGCCTCTTCGCACTACCTCGAGAGCTGGTCCGATGGTCGCACGCTCAGCGGCGTCTACGTCCCGGTCCAGCCGATGATTGACCCGCTCTTCACGACGGTCAACGAGCTCGACGTCCTCGCTCCGTTCGCCGGTTCCGACAAGGATGCGCACGCGCTCGTCCGCGAGACCTTCAACTCGCTGTCGAAGAATGCCTCCGACGAAGCTTTCGCCGCCTGGCTCGCCGAAGGCGTCCTCGCCGGCACCGCTTTCGCCGCCGCCAAGCCCGCCGTCGGCGCCGAGCAGATCAAGGCCTTCGCCGCTCCGGCCCTTTCGTTCGACTCCCTCGAAGTGCGCCTCGTCCCGAGCGTCCACTCGGGCGACGGTCAGTACGCCAACAACGGCTGGCTCGCCGAGGCTCCGGATCCCATGTCCAAGACGGTCTGGGAAAACGTCATCCTCGTCAGCCCGAAGTTCGCCGCCAAGCTCGCCATCGAGCCGTCCGAAGCATTCATCAATAAGATCGGTGGTGAAGCCGACTTCCTGCACACCGGCGCGCTCAACCGTAATATCAACCAGCTCGTCGATGGCCGCCTCATCTGCCGCGTCGCTACGCTGACCCTCGGTGACAAGACCGTCACCGGTCCGCTCTTCATCATGCCGGGTATGGCTGACTTCACCGTCGGCCTGCAGCTCGGCTTCGGTCGCCGCGTCGGCGGCCGCGTCGCCACCCGCGTCCCTGAGCGCCTCGCTGGTCGCACCGTTGGCAACGGCTTCGACGTCTATCCTTTCGTCTCCGCTTCCGACCTCGCCGTCCGTACTGGCGTGAAGCTCACGCTCACCGGCGCCACCGTCGCCGTGGGCAACATGCAGGACCACTGGTCCATGGAAGGCCGCGACATCATCCGCGAAGGTAATGTCGAGGACCTGAAGAATAATCAGAATTTCGCCAAGCTCGGCATCGATGGACACGCTCCGGCCGTCTACGGCAAGGACGGCGCCATGGCTCCGGCCCTCAAGGCTATCACCACGCCGCGTGGTAATTCCGCCTACGAGCACCCGGCGCACTCCGTCGCTCCGAATGTCGCCGTCTGGAAGGGACACGAATCCGAATTCCCCGCGCTTCAGCAGTGGGGCATGTCGATCGACCTCAACACTTGCACGGGTTGCAACGCCTGCGTGACCGCCTGTCAGTCCGAGAACAACATTCCTGTCGTCGGCCGCGAGCAGGTGCTCAAGGGACGCAACATGCACTGGATCCGTCTGGACCGTTACTTCTTCGACGGTCGCGCCGCCGCCGGCAACGCGATTCCCGAAGACCCGCAGGTCACCTTCATGGGTGTCGCCTGCCAGCATTGCGAAACCGCCCCGTGCGAGACCGTCTGCCCCGCCAACGCCACCGTCCACGACGACCAGGGTCTCAATACCATGGCGTATAACCGTTGCATCGGTACCCGCTACTGCGCGAACAACTGTCCTTATAAGGTCCGTCGCTTCAACTTCCTCGATTTCAACAAGCGCGTCGACGGCCACTACTACGAAGGTCCCCTCGGACCCGAGAAGACTGTCAAGGATCCGGCCGACCTGCCGCAGCTGCAGAAGAACCCCGACGTCTCCGTGCGTATGCGCGGCGTCATGGAAAAGTGCACCTACTGCGTCCAGCGCATCCAGGAAGCCAAGATCCAGGCCAAGGTCCGCGCCCGCAATTCGGCCGACATCAACGTCCGCGACGGCGTCATCCAAGTCGCCTGCCAGCAGGCTTGCCCGGCCGGCGCGATCGAGTTCGGCGACATCACCGATCCGAAGTCCCGTGTTGCCAAGGCCAAGGCCTCGACCCGTTCCTACGGCGCGCTGACCTACCTCAACACCCGCCCGCGCACGACCTACCAGGCCAAGCTGCGTAACCTCAACCTCCGCATGCCCGGAGCCAAACTCGTCCCGCTTTCCCGCCTCGAGATGGCCGGCCGCGAATCGCACGGCGCTCCGGCGCACGGCGCCGCGCCCCATGGCGATCCCCACGCGAAGCCCGCCCACGGCGCCGAGCCTCACGCCAAATAATCCTTAAACGACTACCCGTCCCATGGCTCACGCCCACGACAGCTCTTCCGAGCGCCCCGCGATCCTCGATAAGGTTCGCCCAGCCGAGCTCCCGCGCTCCCCGCTGATCCTCAACAGCCGCGGCTTCCACTGGATCACCGACAAGGTCTGCGGCATCGTTGAAGAAGAGACGCCGCTCTGGTGGAAGATCATGTTCGGCGTCGCGCTCTTCGTCGCGTCGTTCACGTTCATCGGCCTCGGCTACCTCGTCTCGACCGGTACCGGCACCTGGGGCCTCCGTTCGCCCGTGGGTTGGGGTTGGGCCATCGTCAACTTCGTGTTCTGGGTCGGCATCGGCCACGCCGGCACGCTGATCTCCGCGATCCTCTGCCTCCTCCGCCAGAAGTGGCGTACCTCCATCAACCGCGCCGCCGAGGCCATGACCATCTTCGCGGTCTGTTGCGCCGGCCTCTTCCCGCTCTTCCACGTCGGTCGCGTTTGGTTCGGCTGGTGGCTCCTCCCCCTGCCCAATCAGAATGGTATCTGGCCGCAGTTCCGCTCGCCGCTCGAGTGGGACGTCTTCGCGGTCTCAACCTACTTCACCGTCTCCACGCTCTTCTGGTACATGGGCATGATCCCTGACCTTGGCGCGATCCGCGACCGTGCGACGACCTGGTGGCGCAAGGCCTTCTACAGCCTGCTGGCCATGGGCTGGCGCGGCGGTAACCGCCAGTGGTCGAACTTCGAGATGGCTTACCTGCTCCTCGCGGGCCTCTCGACGCCGCTCGTGCTTTCCGTGCACACCATCGTTTCGTTCGACTTCGCCGTCTCGAACGTCCCCGGCTGGCACACGACCATCTTCCCCCCTTACTTCGTCGCCGGCGCCATCTTCTCCGGCTTCGCGATGGTGCTGACCCTGATGCTCCCGTTGCGCGCAATCTATCGCCTGCATGACGTCATCAACCAGTACCACATCGACAACATGTGTAAGATCATCTTGGCCACTGGCACGATGGTCGGCTACGCGTACGCCACCGAGTTCTTCATCGCGGCCTACTCCGGCAACGTCTTCGAAAAGTTCGCTTTCGTGAACCGCGCCTTCGGCCAATACTGGTGGGCTTACTGGATCATGGTGTCCTGCAACGTGATCACCCCGCAGCTCTTCTGGTTCAAGAAGGTCCGCGAGAACCATTCCCTCGTCTGGATCATCTGCCTCTTCGTCAACGTCGGCATGTGGTTCGAACGCTTCGTGATCACCTGCACCTCGCTGGCCAATGACTACCTGCCGTCCAGCTGGGGTTACTACAGCCCGACGATCGTGGATATCTTCACGTTCTTCGGTACCTTCGGCTTCTTCTCGGTACTCTTCCTTCTGTTTATCCGCTTCCTTCCGCTGCTCCCGATGGCCGAATTGAAGATGGTCGCGCCGCAGGCCGATCCCCACGCCCACTGATCCCAGCCGAACCCCCGACCATGAACGAACGCAACGAACGCATCCACGGCGTAGCCTGCACCTTCCGCAAGGTGTCCGACGTGTTTCACGCCGCCGAGAAGGTGCGCGATGCCGGCTGGAAGAACTGGGACGTGCACACGCCTTTCCCGATCCACGGCATGGACCAGGCCATGGGCCTACCTCGCTCCCCCGTCCCGCGCCTGACCCTGCTGGGCGGCGTCACCGGTTTCATCACCGGCTGCCTCCTCACCTGGTACATGAACTCGTACGACTACCCGCTGATTGTCGGCGGCAAGCCCTACTGGAGCGTGATCTTCCCGTTCCCGGTGCTCTACGAGTGCACGATCCTGTTCGCCGCCTTCGGCACCTTCTTCGGTCAGTTCATCTTCAACCGCCTGCCGCGTCACAATCATCCTCTGTTCGACCTCCCGAACTTCGCCCGCGTGTCGGACGACACGTTCATGATCGTCCTCGAGGCCCGCGACCCGCAGTTCCACCTCGATGAGTCGCGCAACTTCCTCCAGTCGCTCGGCGGCCAGGAGATCACCGTCATCCGCGACTAATCCGCACCCATGAGCCGCTATCTCGCATTCCTCGCCGTCGCTGTCGTCGCCACGATCAGCTTCCTCGGTTTCCAGGGCAAGAAGTCCAAGGACACGCCCGTCTATGTCTTCGACGACATGGACTACCAGAACAAGTACAAGGCCCAAGGGGAGAACGCCTTCTTCGCCGACGGCCGTGACGCGCGTCCGCCTGTCACCGGCACCGTTGCCCGTGGTACCGGCCTCGAGCCGACCAAGGTATTCTCGGACGGCTTCCGCCGCGCCGAATCCATGAACCCTGCCTTCGTCAGCGGTAAGGACGCCAAGGGCGCCTTCCTCGCCGGTTTCCCGGAAAAGTCCCTCGGCTTCACCAACGGTAAGCTGAATGACTACAAGGTCAGCCAGTACACTCTCGATGTGGGTCGCGGTAAGTTCCAGATCTACTGCGCCGTCTGTCACGGCCAAGCTGGCGACGGTAACGGCATCATGAAGGTGCGCTCCGCCATCGAAGGCGACGCCGCCATCGTCACGATTGCCAGCCTCCAGACCCCGATCATCCGTGCCTATCCGAACGGACAGATCTACGACGTCATCACGAACGGCAAGAACACCATGATGGGTTACGGCGATAAGCTCTCCCCTGAGGAGCGCTGGGCCGTTGTCGCCTACGTG
>JAPLTV010000035.1 GCA_026397955.1 Verrucomicrobiota bacterium
ATCTCCGGCAATGGCCAGGTGGCTGTCGGCTACGCCTTCAACGACACTCTGAGCACCACGCCCAACGACGCCAGGGCCTTCAGTTATAATACCGCAGGCGCGGGCACCTACACCGACCTCGGCAAACTGGGTAACGCCTCCAGCTGGTCAATCGCCCGCGCGGTCAATAGCACGGGCTCGGTGATCGTCGGTCAGAGCTCTAACCTCGCCGGTAAATCCGAAGCTTTCGTCTATCAGACCGGCACGATGACCGGCTTGGGCTTCCTCGGCACGGGCGATGAGTCCGCCGCCACCGGGGTCTCCGCCGACGGCACGGTGATCGTGGGCTACTCGCGCATCACCGCTGGCGGCGCCGCCCGCCACGCCTTCGTCTACACGAACGTCATGCTCGATGAGACGGAGTGGATGAGCTCCCTCAACGGACCGGGTAGCCTCGTCGCGATGACGACCAACCTGAACCAGCTCCCCCTTGAAGGCGCCCACCATCGCCCGCTGATGTCCTACGACAGCATGGGCAAGCAGAGCCAAGCCTGGGCCACCGGCGACTTCGGCACGTCCTCCCGCCAGTCCGACCGCCACACGACCTCGGGTGAGATCGGCGTGAGCCAGACCTACGGCGACTTTGTCCTCGGCATCGCCGCAGGCCACGCCTCACTCAACCAAGACCTGCTCTTCGGCGGCAACGCCAGCATCTCGGGCAATTACCTCCTCGCCGAAGCCGACTACCGTCTGGCCGACAAGGAAAGCATCGCCTCGCTCGTGCTCATGCGCGGCGACTATGACGCGACCGCCTCCCGCGGTTACGTCCTCGGCGGCGGCGTCCTCGACGCCTCCCGCGGCAGTACCGGCCTGAAGACCTCCAGCGCCCGCCTCCGTCTCGACGGCCCGGCCCAAAAGTTCGTCAGCGCCATCTCGGCCACGCCCTTCGTCTCCTACACGGTCACCCGCACGACCGCCTACGCCTACACGGAAACCGGCGGCTCCTTCCCCGCAAGTTTCGCCGCCCAGGAGCACAACGCGCAGGAAAGCCGACTCGGCGTCACCGCGAAGGTCGTCGCTACGCCCAGCACCTCCCTGCTCTTCACCGCCGAGTGGATCCACCGCTTCGACAACGCGGGCGACGGCCTGAGCGGCGTCAACCTGGCGACCTCCTCGGCCTTCGCTGTCGGCGGCATCGCGCCCACCGCCAACCAAGCCCGCTTCGGCTTCGACATCGATCACAAGCTCTCGGCCGACACGCTCCTGAACTTCTCCGTCCACGCCGCCGGCATCGGCCCGTCCTCGGACGTCTCCGCCGCCCTCAGCGTCCGTCGGGCCTTTTAGAAGCGGCACTTCGTGCCGCGGGGGGTCACGTGGGCAAGTTGACACGTTGACAAGGATCAAGACAGGCCGCCCACCCGGGCGGCTTTTTGTTGGTGCGCATTTTAAGGTAGGGACGTGATTGCCATCACGTCCGCTCGCGGACGGATAGAGAACATCGTCGAAGTTAGCTAAGGCCCGCTGACTTACCTCCTTCGGCTTCGAACGGCGGTGATGGCAATCACCGCCCTACCTCGATTCAACTATGTCGTGACGCGGTCCCGACCCTACCTAGAGACAGACGGAGGCGATGCTATCGCAGCCCTACCTTCTGCATCCCTTGCCAACTTGCCAACTGTTCAACCGATCAACTAACGAGCGCGCTTAAGCGCGCGCGGTCGCATCCACCAGTAACCAAGCCCAAGTGGCGACGACGCCGTCGGGGCGCGCATTGAGGCGGTCGTAATCGCGGATGAGCGACTTGAGCTCGGTCGGCGAAAGCCGCGGGTCGCCGGTGACGCCGCTGCGATGCAGGTTTCGCAAGAAATCCAAGGCGCTTGGATAAATCTCTTCCGATTCGAGCACTCCGTGCGCATGGACGTCGAAGTTCGCGGCTTTGAGCAAGGCGAGCCACTGGGCCTCATCGCGCCAACGCACGGGGCCTTCGCCGATGAGGTCGCGCAATTCGTTGAGACATGGATCGCAAGGGACGCCGAGCAGGAGTCGTCCGCCAGCCGGCAACGCCGCGCGCCAGTGACGAAGCACAGCTGCAGGATCAGCTGCCCAATGCAGGAGGCCAGTTGAAGCAAGCGCGCTAGCCTTCTCGATGGGACCGAAAGCATTATGGACGGACCAATTCGCAGCGGGCACAGCCTGACGACCAAGCTCAACCATCGCGGGCGAGGCATCGGTGGCGTCAACGTTCACGCCCTGGGCCAACAATGCGGAAGTGAGGAAGCCGGTACCAGCGCCGAGTTCGGTGACGCGGACGCCACGACGGAACGGAGCGAAGGCGGCCAGCGCTTCGGCGAAGCGCTTCTGCGGCGCGGCGTGCGCACCGTAGCTCTCGGCTCGTTCGTCGAAACGCATGGGTTCAGGGGGCGAGGAACTCGCGCAGGTTGTGCCCGAGTCCTTCTATAATATGACAACCTACGATGGCTTGGCAAACGCCCGCGGCATCCAGGAGCGTATCTTGATCGCCGACATAGGCTTCCCAGCCGGGAGCGAGCCCCTGGCGGCCGAAGGTGATGAGCGAGATGCCCGCGGGCTGGGACAGGAGGTCGAGGCCGGCCTGCAGGTACTCCTTCTCGTAGGGCAAGGCGTCGCCGGACAGCGGAGCCAGTCCGGCACGCTGGCGGAAGTCGGCCAAGGCCGCCGGGGCATCGGTATCGATCCAGCGGCGCAGCCACTTCACCTGCGTCTCGGAATGCTTCCCACACTTACCGTGCTCGGAACAGAACGATGTGAACGGGGCGAAGAGCAGCACCTTAGCCGGGAACTGCACGCCGCGGGCGCCGGCCTCGAGGACGAGATGCGCGCCGAGCGACCACGCGATGACGGCGTCGCAGCCGGAGAGGTTCTCCGCCGCGCCGACGACGGGCGGGTAGATGAGATGCTCGACATCGGGCGCATGCGCCACGGCGATGGCCTTCATCTCCTCGAGCGAGACGCCCCAGCCGCCGATCCAGCCGATCTTCATGCGGAGACGCCCTTCAAGGCGGCGATAAAGGAGGACAGCACGGCGGGCGAAAGGTCTCGGCGGAGCGAGATGCGGATACGTCCGGTGCGCACGGGCACCGTGGGCGGACGGATGGCGGAGACCATGAAGCCGGCGGCGCGGAGCGCGGTGGCGTACTTCAGGGTGACGTCGGAGTCGCCCAAGATGAGCGGGATGATCGGCGAGTCGCCCGAAGGCACTGCGAAGCCGGCTTCAAGGAGCCCGTCGCGCCAAGCATGGGAGAGCACATGGAGTTCGGTGCGTTCGCCCGACATCGCCTTCACGCGTTCAACGGCAGCGAGGGCGGCGGCGGCGCAAGACGGCGCGAGGTAGGTCGAGTAGACGAACTCGCCCGCGAAGTTGATCAGCGCGTCGCGGACTTCCGGGGCGTGCGAGAGCACATAGGCGCCTTGCGAGCCGAGGCCTTTACCGAGCGTGCCCACTACGATGTCCGCGGCGGCGAAAGCGCCTTGGGCTTCCTGCAGGCCGGAACCCGTAGAACCGTACCAGCCCGTGGCATGGGCTTCGTCGAGGACCCAGCAGAAACCGAAACGCTTACGCAGCGAGGCCAGGCGCTTCAGGTCCGGGCTATCGCCGTCCATCGAGTAGACGCTTTCCGTGACGACGAAGATGACGCCGTCGAGGGCTGGCTCTTCGTGGAGCATGAGCTCGAGCGCGTCGAGGTCGTTATGGGCGAAGCGACGGAGGCGGGCGCCAGAGGCCATGATGCCGTCGAGCATGCTCGCGTGGACAAGTCGGTCGGCGAGGATGAGGTCGCCCTTCTTCGGCAGGCCGCCGAGGATCGCTGAGTTGGCCGAGAAGCCCGTGTTCATCACCAGCCCGTGCGCATAGCCCTGCCAAGCGGCGAGGGTGTGCTCGAGCTGCTGGTGGATCTCGGTATAACCGGTGACCAGCGGCGAGGCGGACGAAGACGCACCCCATTCGTGGAGCGCGGCCACGCCGGCGGCGACGACCGCCGGGTCGCGGGATAGGCCGAGGTAATCGTTATCAGCCAGGTTGACGCGGGTGTCCGCCGAAGCGCGAGCGGTCAGCTTACGGCGTAGCGACGATCCCTCGCGCTGGACGAGGGACTGACGCAGGCGCTTCAGCAGGGCTTCGTTCACCGCGGCAGGAAATGAAAGCGGGCAGACTTCTCGCCCTTGCCCGATTCCCCGAGCAACGGAATCCAGGACTCGGCCAAGCCGGCACGATTCGCCGCCGCGACTTCCTTTGAAGGCTTCTTGATGGCGTTGAGCCAGACGCCGATCGGGCCGTCGTAACGGCGCCGCAGGTAGGAGATCGCGAGACGGGCCTGGTTGATCGCACCGAGGCGATCCTCGACGACCACGATGGCGACGGTCGGCTGGATGGCCGCGGCGAAGTCCGCCCAGTCCTTGCCCTTGGGGTCGATCGGTACGGCCACACCACCGGCGCCTTCGACAACGCGACACGGCGCGTGCGGGACGGCTTTGTAAAGCTTCAGGAGCGTCGGGAGGTCGAGCGTCTTGCGGGCCTTCTTCGCCGCGGCGAGCGGGGCAATCGGGGCGGGGAGCGTCAGCAGCGTGTGCGCTTCGGCCCACTTGCCCGCGGCCTTCTTGGCGTCGGCCGGACGACCGGCGCCCGCGCCCGACTCCACCGGCTTGATGACCTGCGTGAAGCCATCGCGGGAAAGTCGACGCGCGAGTAGGCCGGCGACGTGGGTCTTGCCCACGCCGGTGTCGCTGCCGGTGACGAAGATGAGGGCCATATTATTTGCAGCCGCAGCCGCCGTTGCCGCAGGATTCTTCAGCGGCATTGGCCGCGGCGAACTCCGCCACGTTCGGCCATTCGGCCGGCTTAGCGTCCGCCGGGGCGAGGTCGCCGCGATGAATGCGACGGGCTTCGTCCGGGTGCATTGGGTGCAGGCCGAGACGCTTCATCAGATTCATGTCCTCTTCGATGTCGGGGTTGCCCGTCGTGAGGAGTTTTTCGCCGAGGAAGATCGAGTTGGCGCCAGCGAGGTAGCAGAGGGCCTGCGTCTCGTCGTTCATGTTGGCGCGGCCGGCGGAGAGGCGGACCATCGCCTTCGGCATCAGGATACGGGCGACGGCGATCGTGCGGACGAACTCGATCGTATCGACGAACTTGCGGCCGGCGAGCGGCGTGCCTTCGACGGCCACCAAGGCGTTGATCGGCACGGAGTCCGGCTGAGGGTCGAGTTGGGCGAGTTCGACGAGCATCTTCATGCGGTCGTCGACCGTCTCGCCCATGCCGAGGATACCGCCGGAGCAGACCTCGAGGCCGGCCTTGCGGACATTCGAGAGCGTCTGGAGACGGTCGTCGTAGGTGCGGGTCGTGATGATCTTCGAGTAGTGCTCGCGGGAGGTGTCGAGGTTGTGGTTATACACGTCGCAACCGGCCTGCTTGAGGCGGCCAGCCTGCGCTTCGCTGACCATCCCGAGGGTGCAGCAGACTTCGAGGCCGAGCTCCTTCACGCCCGAGACCGTGTTCAGCACGCTGTCGAACTGCTTGCCGTCGTTCACGCGGCGCCAGGCAGCACCCATACAGAAGCGGGTCGCGCCGCCAGCCTTGGCCTTGCGCGCGTCGGCGAGGATTGCCTGCGTCTCCATGAGGGCTTCGGTCTCGAGGCCGGTCTGGTTGTGCACCGACTGCGGGCAATAAGCGCAGTCTTCAGGGCAGGCGCCCGTCTTGATCGACTTCAGCGTGCAGAGCTGCACGCCAGCCGGATCCTGATTGGCCTGGTGGACTTGCTGAGCCTTAAAGATCAGCGTGTTGAGCGGCAGGTCGTAGAGCGCTCGGGCTTCGGTGAGGTTGGGCATTGGTTTAGAGTATGGAGTTTAGGGTATCGAGGAAGGTAGGGACACGACCACGTCGTGTCCTATGCATGGAGGTTCGGCAGGACATCATCCATCGCGAGACGGACGGCGCGGACGAGGTGCTTCACTTCGTCGGCTTGGATGGAGATCGGCGGGACAAAGAGGATCGAGTCGCCGAGGGGACGGATAACCAGGCCGTGGCGACGCGCGGCCAGAGCGACGCGATAGCCCGCGCGGGTGTCGGTCGGCCAGCGATCGGCGGAGGCGGGCTTGAATTCGACGGAGCCCGTGAGGCCGAGCTGACGGAACGTGCGCACGTGAGCATGACCTGCGAAGGCGGCTTCCATCTCACGTCCTAGGAGCGCGGCGCGTTCGGCGACCTGCCCCGAGGCCAGCATGGGCTTGAGCTTACGCAGCGACTCGCGGGCAACGGCGCAGCCGAGCGGGTTGCCCGAGAAGGTATGTCCGTGGAAGAAGGTCTTCCCTTCGGAGAACGGACCGAGGAACGCTTCGTAGATCTTTTCGGAAGTCAGCGTGGCAGCCAGCGGCAGGTAGCCGGCGGCGAGGCCTTTCGCGAGGCAGAGGAAATCAGGAACGACACCTTCGGTCTCGGCGGCGGTGAGCGCGCCCACGCGCCCGAAGCCCGTGAAGACTTCGTCGAGGATGAGGTGTACGCCGTGTTGCCGACAAAGGGCGGCGACGGACTTCACGAAGCCCGCCGGCTGCTGGACCATGCCGGCAGCACCCTGCACGCGGGGCTCGAGGATCAGGCAGGCCTTAGTGGCGGCATCACGCTCGAGTATGGCCTTCAGCGCGGCTAGCGAGGCAGAGGCATCGGAGCGGGCGACCTTGCCGGCGCATTCGGAATGGGCCGGGGCGGGGAATGTCTGCGCGGCGAAGAGCCAAGGGTTGAAGCGACGGTGGAACTCGGAGCGTTCGCCTACGGCCATCGTACCGAAGGTGTCGCCATGGTAGGCGCCTTCCATCGAGATAACCCCGCGTTTGGCTTCCTGGCCGACGAGCTGCCAATACTGGAATGAAAGCTTCAGGGCCACCTCGATGGCGTTGCTGCCGTTATCGGTGTAGAAGCAACGCGGCAGGGCTCCGCCGGTTAGCCCCGCGAGGTCTTCGGCCAGTTCGGTCGCGATCGGGTGGTTCAGGCCGAGGAGCGTCACGTGGGCGATCTTCTCGGACTGCTCGCGCAGGGCGCGGTTCAGGTCGGGGTCATTGTGGCCGTGGACGTTTGTCCAGACCGAGGCATTGCCGTCCAGGTAGCGCTGCCCTTCCCCGTCGATCAGCCAGCTGCCTTCGCCGCGGACCAGGTGCAGACGAGGGTTGTCTTGATATTCCCGCATCTGGGTAAACGGATGCCACCCGAAGCGCCGGTCGGCGGCATCGAGGGCGTCCATGGCGGACGAAACGGCTGCGGTGGCAGTCGGCACACCCTATGCCTAGGGCCCTCCCGCCCTATTGTTAAGCCCGAAGTAGGGGGAGGTTTACAATGGCCGCCAACCCAAGGTGGAGGCGGTTAGCGGCTGGCGGTTAGCGGGTGGGATCATGCCTCGGGGTAGGCTCGGGACTGCGTGCTGACCTAGTTGTCTCTTGGATAGGGTCGGGACCGCGTCACGACATAGCTCGCCTCGATCGTTCGCCGCTAGGTCAGCACGCAGTGCTGACCCTACCCATATCAGGTTGAATCGGTTAGCGGTTAGAAATCCCCAGAACTCAAAGGGGAACCGGAAAGTATGCTGCGGGCATCAAGATCCCCAGCCAATCATCCGGTCTCCCTTGGATCTCCTTGCATCCATGACTCGAGGCTAGGTCAGCACGCAGTGCTGACCCTACCTAGCAGAGGCCTTAAAGCGTCACGCAGATAAAACTATAGATGAAGGCGCCGTCCGTCTCTACCAGCTTCCGCTCGAGGGCGTCATCCCGGTGACCGCGATTCAAGGTCTGATGTTTGACCAAGAACTGCCGCTCGCAGACCCTCGCCCCCGGTCGGGCCGATTGCTCCATGCCTCGCCAGACCCTTTCATGGAAAGCCGGCGAAGCATACGAAGAGAAATCGGAGACCGAAAAAGCGTCGTACGCCCCGCACGACTCCGGCTCTTCCAGCAATAAGGCGAGATCTTGCGTGACGACCGTGATCCGCCCCAGCCGAGCCCGGATCGTCTCGTAATGCTCAGGAGCAAGATGCAGCGGCAACACTCCCGCAGGATCGTAGCTCCCCCGCAGCATCAACGAGAGATAAGGCGTATCCCGGAATAATCGCGTCTGCGCGACGTGGGCGAAGCGCGCATGGAGGTAACCCGCGACGTCGAAGTCCGCAGGCACGTTGACGACCCCTGGTTCGCGCAGCACATAGCGCCACAGCCAGCGCTGCGAGATCGCCCCGAGAAACCCGCGCCACACGCCGTTATCCCACTCGCGTCGCCAAAGCTCCGCCTGTTCCGGCAACGTCTGGCAGGCGAAAAGGCGGCGCAATAAGTCCCGGCGGCTGAACGTAAGCCGGGCGAACAGACGCATGAACGATTCCCAGCGTCCGCAATAGAGGATTCCGCGGGCGAGCTTGGAGGCTTGGGCATCCCAGTAAATCCGCGCGGACGGAGAAAGCTGGGAGGCGAGGCGGACGTAAGTATCCCGGCGGCCGGCCGCATCGCCCGGGCGGAGACCGATGAACGCGGCGAACGCGGCGTAATCCAACGTGCGATAGGCCGCCATCTTCAGCTCAAGGAGATGGTTCTGCGTCGCATTGAAATCGACCGCCACGACGGCCTCGGGGTCGCCCAGCAGGAGCTCCAAGGGCCGCGCTCCGCTCGCAGTGATGCAGAGGACCCGCGAGCGCGCATCCAGGCGCAGGGCCGCCAGCTCCGAAGCCCCATCCTCGTTCGCCGCCGAATAGTTGATGTCGCTGAAGAACGGTTTGATGGTCGTGAGGGTTGGATTTTGTCCTGGAAGATCAGGCCTGCCGCCGGCGGTCACTCGCGTCCGCCGTCGGCGACGAAGCGGTTCGCCGCCGATCGGCAGTGCGTCGGCAGCACATAAAGGTCCCGCTCCCTGCCGCAGGCCTTGGCGGCCGCGCATAAGCGGCGGAGCAACCGGGTGGTCTTCGCCGCCTCTTTCAGGGAGCGGAATCCGAACAGCGCCGCCGGGCCACGCGTCCATTCCGCCGTCAGTTCTCGCTCATCCCAGACCGCATCGCCACAGAGCAAGACCAACACCGGGCGGCCGGCCAGCTGGGTCTGGAACAAGGCGCCGTAATGGCCGAGGGCGTGACCGGGAAGATCGACCGTCGCCAACGAGCCATCCCCGAAGACATCTCGGCAGCAGCCCTCCAGCACGGAAAGGAAAGGCCAGCGATCCACGGGCAAAGCCATGAGGGGCGCCGCTTCCACGTCGCGAAGCCGCGCGGAGAGGGACGCGCCCGGCCGGCCAGGAAGGTCGTCGGGAAACTGACCGGCCAAGATACCCTTGAGCGGAGCGCAGGCGGAAAGGGCTTCTTGCCGGACCGCCTCATGCGAAGAAAAGGGCCGCCAGACCGAGGCCTCCGGAATATCGAGCAGCCCACCCGTGTGATCGGCATGCCAATGCGAAAGCAGCAGCTGATCCACCTGACGACCGGCGAGCCTTTCGGTCACGGACCTGCCCGGAGGAATCGTGGCGGGCGTGGCCCAACGATAGATCGAGGCTAGCCACGGCGCGGCGCAGTCATGGAACCGCGGGGCGTAACCGGCGTCAAAGAGCACCCTTCGTCCGGACCGCTCGAGCAACCCGACATGGGCGCGATGTTCGGCCTTAGCCCAACCGGCCTGCAGGTGTGAGCAGAAGCCGCGGGCCTCGAAGGAGCCGGTATTCCACCATTCGAAAGCCCAACTGACGTCCAAGGCCTCGCGGTCGGGTGCGGGACTCATCGGACGCCTCCTTTGGGCCGCATGATCGAAAGTTCGGGCAAGGTGCCATGCTGGGTGAACTCCGCCAAAGAGGCGAAGGCTTTCTCGACCGAAAGGAGCGGCGCGTAGCCGAGATCCCGCCGGATGGCGTCGATGCAAAGCGTCCGGCTGCGGCACAGGAGCTCGGCCGTATAAAGGCTGACGCGAGGCTCGACCCGCAGGGGCCGGCAGATGAAATCCCCCGCTCGGCCGATACCCCTGAGCAGGCTGCCGGGGAGATGGAACGGCCGGAGCTCTTGACCGGCCGCCTGCCCGGCGAGCTGGATGAGCTCGCCCAAGGGACGGTCATCCCCGTCGGAGACATTCCAGATGCCATCACCCACGGAGGCGGGCGCCTCGGCGGCCAGCAACACGGCATGGGCGAGGTTCGATGCGGCGGTCATCGAAGCCAACGCTCCGGGCGCCGGTAACGGAAATCTCCCGCCTAACCGACGGGCGACCTTCAAGATACGCGGAAGCACCCCGGAGTCGTAAGGCCCGTAGACACCCCGCGGCCGGATGATACGAATCGCCGGCCCTTGGCCTCGTCGCGCCCAGAGCATCGTCTCGCTTACCGCCTTGGAGTCCGCGTACGGGTGGATGCCCGGGGGCGTGGCCGGAACTCCGTCGGTCAGTCCGAGCTGATCGCGGCAAGCGAACAAGACCGAAGCGGAGGAGACGGAGACGAACGTACGGGCCCCGCGTTCGCGCGCGTGGGCCCAGGCGGCGGCCGTCCGATCGACGTTCGCCGCGACATAATCCGCCCGCGAGCCGACCAGGTCGACTTTACCGGCGCAATCGATGACGACATCGAACGGCTCGCCGAGGGGATGCCCTTCAGGGTGGAACACCGGCAGACGGTCGGGCGAGACGCGGCGGGCCATCTCCATCACGAGCGTGGCCGCTTCCGGGCTACGACCCGTGAAGACCGTCTCATACCCGGAGAGCAACGCGCGCCAGACCACGTGGCGGCCGACGAAGCCGGTTCCTCCTCGCACCAGTACTTTCATGTTTTCGCGGACACGACGGTGAGCTCGGTGGCGCCGATGAGCAATCCGGCGCCCGTCCCCAAGGCCAAGATACGGTCACCGTGCCGGAGGCGTCCCGAACGACAGAGGGAAGCCAGTCCCTCGGGAATGGAAGCGGAGACCTGGTTGCCGAACTCCTCGAAACGAACCGGCATGCGGTCAGGCAAGATTTTTAGCCTGCGGCGCATGAGTTCGATAGCCTCGCGGCTGGCCTGATGGGCGACGACCCAATCCGCGGCGGCGGGCTCAACGCCGCCCATGGCAACAAACCGTTCGATGAAGCCTTCCATATGACGTGAGGCGGCTTGGAAAAGAGCCTTCCCGTTCATGGAAAACTTCCCGTAGCCATCGGCGCCAAACGGATCCTTCGTGCCGCCCCCGCGGATCACGCAGGCCTCGGACGTCTCGGTGTGGCTCTCGATCAGCTGGGACTTGATTGCCAAGAGCAACTCGCCCCTTTGCGGAATCCTGTCCGGCACGACCCAGGCGGCGGCGGCCCCGGCCCCGAACAACGCCGCGGAGTGCGGCTCGGACCAGTCCAAAGCCATGAGCGGATCTTCTGAACTGGCCACCAAGGCGGGGCAACCAGAGGCATCGACGCTCGGTCCGACCAGCTGAAGCGCGGCGAGAAAGGAAAGGCAGCTGGCGTTGACATCGGAGGACTGCACCGATGGCGGGAGCGCCAGGCGGGCGTGCACGGTGGCGGCATTGGTCGGCATCGCCCGCCACGGCACGGCTTGGGCGCAGATCAGCCACCGGGCCGTGCGCAGCTGCGCCGGATCCAGGTCGAGGCGAGAGACGGCATCGCAGATGAGTTCGATCTGCGAGACGCCGACGGGAGCGCGATGCCGGGTGTGACCGGCGCCGGCGGCAAGAGCGGCCTCGACCGTCCAGCCGGCGCGTGCAGCCAGCTCGGGAATCGATTCGGGGATGGTCAGTTGCTGGGCGGCAACCTGTGCGATCATGGCCATGGGATTAAGGGGTGGGGTGAGAGGATGGCAGAGCCGCTATCATAGCTCTTTGAGACGCCAAAGGGTTAATCGAAAAAACTGATACGTTTCATCGCCTAAAGGTGGACTTCGATTTCGGTATCTGGGAGTTCAGGCAAGGGTTCGCCCGCGAGAAGGCTTCGGATATGCGGGCCCAGCAAGTCCAGCGGACTATGGAGCAGCTTGGCCGGCGGGGCGCTGACTCCCGCCGCCTTGAATCGCTCCACGTTAGCTGTGGTCAATTCGAGGATTCGCTTATCCTGATTCAGGATGACGCGGAACACCCGACGGAGGATGATCTCCTTCAGGAAGCGCGGCAGCCAGTCGCGCCGAGACGCGATGCGGGCGTGGATATGAATGTGCCCGTCCTGCGAAGGAGTCAGCCAGGCGCTGATGAGCAGGCTAATCTGACCCTGCTTGTCCCGATACTCAATCTCCGCCAAGCCCGGCATCCGAAATCGTCCGTAACTCCAGCCGCGTTCTTTCTCGAACAGACGGGAGATCCAACCTGACTGCTGACCTTCCTCCGTGTAACAAGCCTGGATGCCATCAGGCAGGGCTTCGACCTTGGCCCGAATCTTCTGGCGCTTGTGATCGTTGCGAATCCAGCCGGCATGCACGAAGTGCGTGTGAAATGCGTCTAAGAAATTCTCCGCGGCTTCGGCGAGCGAACAACGGGCCGTATCGGTGATGAAAAAAACGTCGAGCGGGTTGGGGCCAGTCTGCGGGCCCGTCGGCTCCACCGCCGGGAGCGGTCCCGCTCGGCTGACCCAGATAAGCCCTCCTTGTTCGCGGACATTCGCCGCCGGGAGCAACGGGCCGGACACACAAGCCGGCTGGACACCCGGCACGCGCGTGCAACGGCCCATGCTGTCAAAGCGCCAGCCATGGTACGGACATTCCACTTCACCGTCCCGGACCCTTCCCTGACTAAGCGGAGCCGATCGATGCGGACAGCGATCCGGGAGGGCGGCCGGCGCACCCTGTGCCGTGCGGAAAAGCACCAGAGGGGTCCCAAAGAACACGCGCGGAAGGGGCGCGTCGGGCTTGAGCTGCTCCGCCGCCGCGACCGGCCACCAATGATGATCTGTTCCAAGAATAGGTTTCATAACTTAAAAAATTTCATGACCGGAACGCCGACTGACCGCGTCAGGATGCTGAGTAGCCCCCAGACGATGCGGCGGGACATCGGCAGATGCTTGACATAAATCATGCTGACCTCGATCCAGGGCTGCCCCCCTCTCATGCGCTTGAATTGAGAGGCGCCGGAACTAAAGTTCAGGAGAATCCGGCGCGCGGCCGTTTCTTGAAAGCACAGCTGCGTGAGTTGACGGTATAACCCAGCCTTCATGGGTAGCCCCGTATCGTATCCGACAATCGGAGCACTGAGGGTAGAATCGGTGGCGAACCAGCCCACGACCCCGTCAATCCTCCCTTCGGAACTTTGCAGCACCTGAAGCTGGAGCCACCCTTCCCGGTGCCCGCGACGCAGCCATGCGGCTTTGTAATGGGGGTTCAGGTGGCAATATTTCTCCAGGTAGAGCAGATTGTAAAGCTGCTCAAGTCTTTCGAAGTCCTCGTCTTTCAGATCGCTACCATGCAGAAGACGGTAACGACTCCGGCTTAACAAGCCTGCGTCCATCTGCGAATTATGGTGTGACAGAAAATCCGACCTGACCCCGGCCCGTCCGTCGAAGACATAAACTTGGCGGCTGGGAACCGAGACATAGCCGAGCCGCTTCAGCCGGGCGATAAGCGGCCCATTGCAATGTGAATTGAGCGAGCGAAAAGCGAAGGCGTGCTGCGGATAGGTCGTGAGCATCAGCTGCGTGATCTTAGGCAGGTCGTCACCCTTCCAAGCGGCCGGGTAGAGATTCGTGGAGAGTAGCCAGTTATTGATAAACACCACCCGGTCGGCCTGAATGGAACGGAGCAGCGAAGTCGCGGCACCCACCAGCCATAAAAGCGGTAGCCTAAAACGCCTCACCTTCATACGGTTAACCTCCTCTTGGGCATAGGCTCCATATGCGGCTAAAGGCGAGACGACGTAACAGTTACCTCCGTGCCTTTCGCCGTCATTGACGCTGACAGGAAACTGATGAGTACCCGTGTCCAGCAGAAGCAACCGGGTCTCGACATTTCCGATAAGTGCGCGACCGTTCGACGCCCAACTCCGAACGTAGCGAGCAGCAGGCGAATCGGCTACGGCTGCAGACGCCTCGCCGAGCTCGGACGGATCAAACAGCCTCATGGCTCCAACGCCTCCAGCGGTTGGCCGTCCCACTCGATATCGGCGGTGGAGGCGGCAAGGAGTCCGCACCGACGCCTGATGGCGCGTACGCCGATTTCGGTAAGACTGAGGACTTGGGCGGTGAGGGGGGCGTGGTCGCCGTCGCGGAGAATCACATCCTTGGCCCGAGCGAAATCCCTCCAAAATGCTGGCCTCCAAGCTTGGCGCGGGGCCGCGAACAGGAGCATGGCGAGAGCCACCATCCTCGTCCCGGGGGCGGGGGTCAGCACAGGCTCGGCGGACTCCGACCCGAGGCTGGCAATCAAGGCCTCGGCCTGTCCCTCGAAGAAATGCACGCCACTGGTCGCCCGCGGATTACACTCCAAGACGTGGAATATCCCGGCGGTATCCTCGATGAAGTCAAAGCCGACCTGGCCGGTGTATCCCGTTGTTTTTCCGAAATGCTCGAGCATGGCCCGGACCGGTGCCGGATCCGTGGGCTCAAAATAAATCCCCGCTCCTTTACCGGCCCGGTACCGTGAGTAGTAACAAGCATGGGCACGGAGCTGACCTCCCACCAGGATGCTGAAGCTGCTATGTTCCTTCCCGGCGATGAAGCGTTGGGCGACCCATGGCCGAGCCGGCTCGGGTGCGACGCGGGAAAGGGCTCGAGCCGTTGGTCGGATCAGCGTCTGCGAGGCGAACCGCGAATAGGCGGGCTTGAATACCCATTCATCGGAATTTTTCAGGTAAGGAAGCAGCGCCGCCGGCGACTCCACCAGGTGGGTTTCAGGCGAGACGACAGGCCAATCCTTCGTCAGCGTCGGAAAGCGCCCTTTGTGATGGAGCTCGTCCAGCAGGGAGAAATCGCTCGTGAATACGCGGCACACTTGGCGGAGCCTGTCCAATCCATGCGCCAGATAGAAAACCTCCTCACAAGTCGGCAGCAACAAGTCGATCTTCTCCGCCTGGATTGCTTTCAAGAGGGCCTTGATCCAGGCGTTCACATCACGACGCGGCTCGGGAAGGCGTAAGAAGGCATGCGCAGATCGGCTCGATCTGGCCAAGGGCCAGGAAAGCGAATCCGCGACCGTGACGTGCCAACCGGCGCCAGCGAAGGCCCGAGCCCACTCGAGGCAGG
>JAPLTV010000125.1 GCA_026397955.1 Verrucomicrobiota bacterium
GCGCGGGCGTTCTTCTCGCCGAGACGAAGGAAGGCCGAGAACGTGAATGCATCGAAGCGGCCGAGCTGCTTGAATTCCGGAAGGATGAAGCCGGCATCACCATCGAATTTTACCGCTTGGCCTTTGACGCCGGGAACAAGCTGAAGGTCTTCGGGGGAGCCCCGACGCTCGAACTTGGCAGGCTTACCGCCTGCAACACTGTCGTCGACGCCGGTCTTCGTGAACGCTTCGAGCGCGAAATGGGCGGCTGGGGTGGGGACGGAAATCTTGACGTCGGAGGCGATGGGCCGAACCGCGGCGACCGCCTCCTCCGCTGACACGACCGCGGCGCGAAGTTCGGTTTCTTTCTTCCGATCCTCCTCGGATTTATAGAGACGGACGAACGGAGGCGGCACCTCACCGTGATATGAGAGCAGGCCGTTCTCGTTCTGATCGCCGAACATCGCCGCCATCGAGAAATAGTCGCGCTGCGAAATCGGGTCGTATTTGTGATCGTGGCAACGGGAGCACTCCATCGTCAGCCCCATGAAGCCATAACCCGCGGTCATCACGCGGTCGTTGATACCATCTTGGCGGAATTCCTCGGCAATCGAACCGCCTTCGAAGGTCATACGGTGTAGGCGATTATAGGCCGTCGCCACGCGCTGATCCTGGGTAGGGTTAGGCAGAAGGTCGCCGGCGAGTTGTTCGGTTAGGAACTGGTCGTAGGGCTTGTTCTCATTGAAGGCCTTGAGGACCCAATCACGCCAAGGCCAGGCGAACATGGCCTTGTCGCCGGTGTAGCCCCAGGTGTCGGCGTAACGGGAAAGATCGAGCCAGCCCACGGCAATATGTTCGCCGAAGCGGGGAGATTATCGGACAGGAAGGTGTCGACCTCGGCATTGGTCGGAGGGAGGCCAGTCAGTGCAAACGAAGCCCGGCGGAGTAGGGTGGTGCGATCGGTGGCGACGGAAGGTTTGAGACCGACCTTGGCGGCCTTGTCAGCGATGAAGGCATCGAGCGGGTCCTTGGCCCAAGAGGAATCAGCGATCGCTGGCGTTGCGTGCGAAGAAGGGCTGACGAACGCCCAGTGCGGATCGTATTTAGCGCCTTGCTTGATCCAGCGACGCAGAATGTCTTTCTCCGCGGCGGAAAGCGGACGATGCAACTCAGGCGGCGGCATGATATCCTCTGGGTCAGTCGAGAAGATGCGATGGACCATCGTGCTTTTCTCGAGGTCGCCCGGGACGATCGCGATTTCGCCGCTCTTGAGCTTCTTCGTTGCGCCGCCAATTTCATCGAGACGCAGACCGGCCTTGCGGCCTTTATCCGCATCGGGTCCGTGGCAGCCGTAGCAACGATCGGAGAGAATCGGTCGGACTTCGCGATTAAAGTCCACTGGCGCATCTGCCGCCCAGGCGAGCGGAGACGCCATTGCGACGAAAAGGGGTAACGCGAAAGCTCGCATGGGGTGGAGACACTCAACTTATCTGGTCTGTTCCTGTCCAACTGTGATTCCGAGATAAGGAGAAGTTCTCATCTCATTTCCTTTCATTTAGACGGCTAAGGGGAAGTCGATTTGCTCGCTCGAAACCTTTCGGTCGTTTGCCTGAGGGAAGGAACGGTCTATTTGAGATCCAGCCAAGTGCCGACCTCGCTAATTGATTGATTCAGTCATATTTATCATAAAAGAAGGTTTTCAGTCATTTGAACTTGCGAAAAGGTTAGGAATTACTCGAATACTGGCATGGCGACCAAACTCTTCGGCACGGATGGCATCCGCGGTAAGGCGAACGAATATCCCATCACACCTGAAATCGCCCTCCGGATCGGGCAAGCCATCTCCCGGGTCCTACGCTCCAGCGGCGCCAATCATAACCGCGTCATTATCGGCAAGGACACCCGTATTTCCGGCTACATGCTCGAGACCGCTTTGACGAGCGGGTTGGTGTCGAGCGGCATGGACGTCTTCCTGGTCGGCCCGATGCCGACGCCGGCGGTGGCACATCTGACCAAGTCGATGGGCTGCGGAGCGGGCATCATGCTCACGGCTTCGCACAACCCTTATGAAGACAACGGCCTGAAGATCTTCGGACCGGATGGTTTTAAACTTTCGGACGATCTCGAATCGCTGGTCGAACAGGAAGTGCTTTATGACGTGAAAGCGAACGGTGTGACGGGCGACAAGATCGGCAAAGCCTACCGTATCGATGACGCCCGCGGGCGATACATCGAATTCGTGAAGCAGAGTCTGGGTAATGCCCACCTCGACGGCATGAAGATTGTCGTCGATTGCGGACATGGCGCTGGATACTTGCTGGCTCCACTCATTTTTAAGGAACTAGGCGCTAAGGTCGTGAAGCTCGGTGTCGACCCTGATGGCATCAATATCAACGCGGGCTTAGGGGCGCTTTACCCGGAATTCGCCGGCAAAGTCGTGAAAGAGCAGGGCGCCGATGTCGGCATCTCGCTCGACGGCGACGCCGATCGGGTGATCTTCAGCGACGCCACCGGCGCTTCCGTCTCCGGCGACCGTATCCTGGCTCTTTGCGCTCTGGCGTTGAAGGAAGAAGGCAAGCTCTCCGGCAATTCCATGGTCTGCACCGTGATGTCCAATCTCGGCCTGCATGAGGCCATGCGCAAGGCGGGCATCGGCGTGGTCACCACCGCCGTCAGCGACCGACATGTCATCGAAGCCCTCCGCAAGGGCGGCTATTCGTTCGGCGGCGAAAACTCCGGTCACCTGATCTTCGCTGACTACGCCTCCACGGGCGACGGTATCCTGAGCGCGCTGCAGGTGCTGCGCTTCATGCGGAAGAAAGGGGCCACCTTGGCTGACCTCGCCGCTGGCATGCGCGAATACCCTCAGGCGTTGGTCAATCTCAAGGTCAAGTCGCGCATCCCATTAGTCCAACTCAACGCCCTGCAGGAGGAGATCCGTAAAGCGGACGCCGCGTTCGGTAATGCCGGTCGTCATCTCATCCGCTACTCTGGCACCGAAAACAAGTTGCGTATCCTCGTCGAGCACCAGGATAAGTCCGAGGTCGATCGATGGTCCCAAACCTTCAAGGCCGCCGTCGAAGCCGACTTCGAGAGCATCTAAGATGGCCACTTTCCACATCCCGGCGTCAGGCGATGCCAACGGCTGCCACCCGTTGACCCTCACCCGTTCACTGGCCGATTTCCCGTTGGCTAACCTCTCGCTTCGTCGTCACCAGCAAGCCGCGCTCATTGCCGCTGGTCTGACCGAGGTGTCTGGCCCTGATGCCGACATCATCGTCCACCCCGCCGCTTGGTTTACCCAAGCCGAGTTGGCGACATTCGTGGCTGAGCCGTCTTACGGTAACATGACGGTTGCCGAGGGTGTCGTCCTCCTGTCGAGGAAGGGAGCGACGCGCAATCTAGTCGTCACGCAGTCTTTCGCCATCATCGACCGCAATCGGCGACAAGTGCCACGTCGGCCAGGCCGTGGAGATCAAGAATTCAATCCTCCTGCCAGGCACCAACGTCGGGCATCTCTCTTACCTTGGTGACTCAATCCTCGGGGAGAAGGTGAATTTCGGCGCCGGCACGATCACATCCAATCTTCGTCACGACGGCGGAGCCCACCGTAGTCCGGTCGAAGGACGCATGGTCGACACTGGCCGCCGTAAGCTCGGCGCGATTGTTGGCGATGGCGTGCATACGGGTATCCACACCTCTATTTATCCAGGACGTAAGTTTTGGCCTAAGACCTCCACCTTGCCTGGCGCTATCGTCGACAAGGACATCCTGGCCTGACCATGTGCGGTATCGTCGGATATGTCGGTCGCAACGCCGCTACGCCTGTCCTGCTTGGCGGGCTGAGGCGTCTGGAATATCGAGGTTATGACTCCGCTGGTCTCTCCGTCCAGCGTGCCGAATGGTCCGAAGACCGTCAGGCCGGTTGCACCGTTGGCATCGCCCATACGCGTTGGGCGACGCACGGAGCGCCGACCGAGGCCAACGCCCATCCGCATGCAGATGCCAGCGGGCGCATCCGTCTGGTCCATAACGGCATCATTGAGAACTATCGGGTCATCCGCGCGAAGCTCGAGGCCAAGGGGCATGTCTTTTCGTCGGAGACCGACACCGAGGCCGTGTCCCGCCTCATCGGCGAATATTACAAAGGTGACCTGCGTAAGGCCGTGATCAACGCCCTCCGTCAGATCGAAGGCGCCTACGGCATCGCCGTGATTTCCGCCGACGAGCCTGGCCGGATCGTCGTCGCCCGTAAGGGTAGCCCGCTTGTTATCGGCGTTGGCGAAGGCGAATGCCTGGTCGCCTCCGATCCATCGGCCCTGATCTCGCATACCCGCCGGGTCATTTATCTGGACGATGGCGACGTCGCCCTAGTCACCGCGGATTCCGTCGACATCACCGACCTTAACCATGCGCCGATGGATCGCGATGTCGCCGAACTCGAGTTCGAAGCTGGTGCGGTGGAGAAGGGCGGCTACGAGCACTTCATGCTCAAAGAGATCCACGAGCAGCCTGAGTCGGTACGTAACGCTCTGCGCGGCCGTCTTGACCTGCT
Source organism: Verrucomicrobiota bacterium (assembly GCA_026397955.1). Lineage (GTDB taxonomy): Bacteria > Verrucomicrobiota > Verrucomicrobiia > Opitutales > UBA953 > UBA953. The sequence continues at coordinate 4,535 of JAPLTV010000125.1, forward strand.
GAATGGAACCGCCGTGCTTTCGGGCATGGGCACGACCGCCCGGGAACTCCTCGATCTGCAGCGCATCGTCATGGTCGGCTGCGGGACGTCGCTTCACGCTGGCATGGTGGGTGACTTTGCCTTTGAGGACCTCGCCGCCATCCAGGCGGAAGTCCAGCCCGCCGCCGAATTCCGTTACCGCAACCCGCTCGTCGACGGGCGTGACCTCGTCGTCGCCATCTCTCAGTCGGGCGAGACCGCCGACACCTTAGCTGCCGTGCGTGAAGCCAAGGACAAGGGCGCCATGGTCATGGGGCTCGTCAACGTCGTCGGCTCGACCATCGCCCGGGAAGCCGGTCGCGGCGTCTACCTGCATGCCGGCCCCGAGATCTCTGTCGCCTCGACCAAGGCCTTCACCGGTCAGGTGGCCGTCTTGCTCCTGATGGCTCTCAAGTTAGGCCGTGGCCGGCGCCTGTCGCGCGAACGTGGGCTCGCCCTGGCCGCCGAGATTGGACGCCTGCCTGAGCTCATCGAGGCAGTCCTTAGGCAGGACGCCGCGATCGCTAAGGTCGCCGAATCCATGGCCAAGCATGAGCACGCCTTCTTCCTCGGCCGTGGTCCGATGTTTCCCGTGGCGATGGAAGGCGCGCTCAAGCTCAAGGAAATCTCCTATATTCATGCGGAGGGTTATCATGCCGCCGAACTCAAGCATGGTCCTATCGCGCTGCTGACGCCCGGCATGCCCGTCGTCGTCTTGGCAAATCGCTCACCCGTGGTCGATAAGACCTTGGGCAACGCTGAAGAGTGCAAGGCTCGGGGAGCGCATATCATCGCCATCGTCACCGAAGGCGGCCCCGAAGCCGCCATCGCCGACGATGTCATCCGGATTCCTGACTGCGACCCCTTGATCGCAACCATCCCGGCCGTCGTTGCCTTGCAACTGCTGTCCTATCACGTGGCTCGCCTGCGCGGCTGCCCGATTGACCAGCCGCGCAATCTGGCCAAGTCCGTGACCGTAGAGTAAGGGAAAGGCCTTAGCGATAGACCTCAGGCCCTTGCCATTGATTGGGTCTGGGACTGGGCCTTGCTAGAGTGGCCATGAATGAAAGCTCCAAGAAGAAGTGCCGTTGCTGCCACAAGACCAAGACGATGGACATGTTCCATCGACTGGAAGGCACCGCGGCGATCCACCCGTTTTGCCGTCCGTGCCTCGGCGCGGCGGCCCGCCGTCGCTCGGCCCTGAGGGGATCGCGCCGGACGGAGACCACCCGGTCCTGTGCCCAGTGCGACCAGGAGCTGCCAGTGCAGATGTTCCATTGGCTGAGGGCCTCCGGCAGCTACCACAGCTACTGCCGCCCGTGCCATGCCGCGTACATGGCAGAGCGTTACCGTCGCCTGCAGGGCGAAAGGTGACGTTCTGGAAAAGGTTTCCCGCTGGTGGCTGGACCGGGACTTGAACCCGGAACCAATTGATTAAGAGTCAACTGCTCTACCATTGAGCTATCCAGCCAGACAGCGGGATGGGAATGAGTGCAAGACGCGGACAGGATTTCAAGAGCAAATGCACTTTAATCGACAGAGAGTTTCCAGGCAGGTCAACGCGGTTGTTCGGAGTGGCCAGACCGGGGCTCGAACCCGGAACCAATTGATTAAAAGTCAACTGCTCTACCATTGAGCTATCTGGCCTGCCGAACGCGTCGATTACGACACGTCCAGAGGGAGGGGTAAAGAAAAATTGAACCTCAGCGATGACCGCGCTGACGGAGGGCCTCGAAAAGGCACACACCGGCGGAGACCGAGACGTTGAGGCAGGGGACCTGGCCGAGCATCGGGATGCGTAGGAGGAAGTCGCAGGTCTCAGCGGTCAGATGACGGATGCCGTCGCCTTCGGCGCCTAGCACGATCGCCAGCGGGCCGGTCAGTTTGGCGGCGTAGAGCGATTGGCTTGCCTTATGGTCGGAGGTGCCTGCCAGCCAAACGCCGGCGTCCTTCAGTTTCACGAGGGCGTTACGCAGGTTGTTAACCTGGACAATTGGCATCGTCTCCGCGGCGCCGACGGCGACCAAGCGGACTGTATCGGTCACTGGGGCCGAGTTTTTCCGGGTGATCACCACGAAGGTGCAACCCGCGCAATCGGCGTTACGGATGCAGGCACCCAGATTATGAGGATCCTGGACGCCGTCGAGGACGAGGATAAGCGGATCCTTGACGTCCTTGAGGAGGGCCGGGATGTCGGCTTCGTCGAATTGACGAATCGGCCGATGGAGGTCGGCGTGGCGAGGGGCGCGATCGTTGCTCCGGGCCATGGTCGGATTATTTGCGAGCCAGGCGACCCTGGGTGTGGAGCGCTTCGGCAATCTGAATCGCGTTGAGTGCGGCGCCCTTCCAGAGCTGGTCGCCCGAGATCCAGAGGGAGATGCCGTTGTCGAAGAGGGTATCCTTGCGCAGTCGACCAACGCCGCACTTTTCCTTGCCGGCATAGTCGAGCGGCATCGGGTATTTTTTGTTGGCCGGGTCGTCGCAGAGTTCGGCGCCAGCGAAGGCACTGATGGCCTGGCGGGCGACGGCGATGTCGACCGGCCGTTCGAATTCGGCGCTGATGGCGATGGAGTGGGCGCGGAAGACCGGGACGCGAACGCAGGTGGTGGTAACCTTGAGATCAGGTAGATCCATGATCTTACGGCCTTCATTCAGCATCTTCATCTCTTCCTTGGTGTAGCCGTCCTCCAGAAACGAATCGACCTGGGGGATGACATTGAAGTTGATCGTGTGCGGGTAGACCTTCGGGGCGAGGGTTTCGCCCTTGGCCCATGCGCGCGCCTGGGCGTCGAGTTCGCGCATCGCTTCGGCGCCGGTGCCGGAGACGGCCTGATAGGTGGAAGCGAAGAAGCGCTTGAGGCCAAAAGCCTGGTGCAGAGGGTAGAGTCCCATCAAGGCGATGGCTGTCGAGCAGTTCGGATTGGCGATGATGCCCTTATGGTTGGCAAGGTGGTGGGCGTTGATCTCCGGGATGACGAGCGGGACGTCCGGAAATATCCGGAAGGCCGAGCTGTTATCGATGACGATGCACCCGCGCTTCACGGCTTCGGGGGCGAGGGCGAGGGAGATCGAGCCGCCGGCGCTGAAGATGGCGAAATCCAGCCCTTCGAAGGCCTCCGGCTTGGCTTCCTGGACGGTCCATTCCTTGCCGCCATAGGTGACCTTGGAACCGGCCGAGCGGGCCGAAGCCAGGGGGCGGAGTTCGGCCACGGGGAAGTTCCGCTTGGCCATGAGCGCCAGCAGTTCTTGACCCACCGCGCCTGTCACGCCCACGATGCCGATACGATATGCCATGTTCTGAGTTCGAGTTAGGTTTGAAGAAGGAGGTGACCGAACGCCTGAAAGGGCTGGGTCTGCCTTCAGCGGAAGATTGCATCGTTGTGTCGATTGACCAGCAAAAACTATGGCATTTCCGTGGTCAGGAATGCGAAACCTACGTCGCGAGCACGGCCCGGGCCGGCCGAGGGTGCGTCCAGGATTCGCAACAGACCCCTGACGGACTTCATCAAGTCTGCGAGAAGATCGGGGCAGGCGCCGCCCCGGGTATGGTCTTCAAGGCCCGTCAGCCGACCGGTCGAGTCGCCTCCGAATGGGCCACGCCAGAGGATAATCTGATCACCTCGCGCATCCTCTGGCTGGACGGTCTGGAGCCGGGTCGAAACCAAGGAACGGATGCGGAAGGTCGGGTCGTCGATACCCGCCGCCGCTTTGTCTACATCCATGGGACGAACCAATCCGACAAGCTAGGTCAGCCGAACAGCCATGGCTGCGTCTTACTTTCAGATGCGGACGTAATCCGCCTTTTCGACGCCGTGCCCGTCGGCATCCGGGTGTTAATCCGGGATTAACGAGCAGCCTTAGGTTTTTCGTCTTGATTGGCCTTCGCCGCGATCGGCCACCAAGTCTCCAGCATCTCCTTCACCACCGGGCCGGCCGTCTTGCCACCCCAGGTGTTGGTATCTACTTGTCCCTCGACCAACACCGCGAAGGCGACGACCGGATTCTCCGCCGGAGCGTAGCCAATCATCCAGGCGAGGTGCGCCTTCTCGCCCTTCTTGAAATATTCCGCGGTACCGGTCTTGCCGGCATAAGGCAGGCCGGGGATGCGGGCGACACGGGCGGTACCTTCCTCGACACAGCGGACCATGCCTCCGCGGAGGGCCTCTAACTGATTAGGATTAAGGCCGATCGGCTGAGACCCTTGGTGGCGGCCATTGCGCTCCACGGAGTGGATGATGGAAGGAACGGTGCGGGTCTCGCCACGGGCGATGGAAGCCGCGACGCAGGCCATGTGCAAAGGCGTGGTCAGGAGGTAACCTTGTCCGATGGAAAGATTCGCCGTATCACCGTCGTTCCAGGCACCGGCGCCGATGCGTAGCTTGTATTCGCGATCCGGCACGACGAGACCACGGCTGGCCGCGAACGGCAGTTCCGTCATCGCCTGACCGCCCGTCTCCACGTCGCTGACGGTCTGCAGCAGTGGCGCATCGAGTCCGAAGCGTCGGGATTCGGCGGCAAGCGCTTCGATGCCAGTGCGAAGTCCCACCTGGTAGTTCCAGACGTTGCAGGAGACCGCGAGCATCTTGTCGAGGTTCACGTCGCCGAAGCCGACCGGCTCATGCTCAGGGTAGTCGCGGTTGCCGACCTTGAAGAAGGCTCCGCACTCGAGCACGTCGTCCCAGTCGACCACCTTCTTGCGCATTCCCGCGGTGGCAGTGATAACTTTGAAGGTCGAACCGGGAGCATAAAGCCCTTGGGTGGCGCGGTTCAGCCAGCCTCCGGCCTTGTCGATTTCATCGTAGTACTTGGAGGAGACGCGATCAGCCAGGCGATTGGGGTCGAACGAAGGCTGACTGGCGAGGGCGAGCATCTCGCCCGTATGGACATCGATCATCACCGCGGCCGCAGGTAACAGATTGCCTTGGGGGTCCTTCAGTTTAGCGAGGCTACTTTCAGCCGCCTGCTGGATCCGGTAATCGATTGAAAGCATCACGTTGCCGCCTTGAGCCGGCTCGCTGAACTTGAGTCGAGTCTGATTATAGCCCGAGGAAGTCTTGGACCAGAGTTCCCATCCGCTGCGGCCACTGAGCACATAGTTGTAACTGAGTTCAATGCCGGCCGCACCGGTCTTGCCGGTATAGTGCAGTTTCTGCAGCGATTCTACCCGCACCTCCGAGATGTCGTCGACGTTATCCGGCAGGGCATCGGTGTCCTTCACGTAACCCAGCACATGGGCCGCCATGGCGCCATAGGGATAGGTGCGGACGATGTCCTGCTCGAGGCGGATCGGACCTTCCACTGGAAACTGTTCGATGAAGCGAGCCACCGATTTGGTGCCGTCGTCCGCGGTGAGCGCCTGGCCGGTGCCGGGGAAGGCGAGGTCGTTCACCAAGGTGAAAGGCAATGCGCGGCGTTCACGTAGGTGTTTGCGCAGTTCGTCGATATTGATCTGACGTTCGGCCGGAGCGGTGACCGGAGTCAGTTTCGCAGGCGACTTGCGGCCCTTGGTGGTGTTGCGATTCGTCTCATCGATAACGAACCAAACCTTATTGAGCCAGCCTTGCAGGACGCGCACCCGGGCGTCTTCCATGAGCTTCTCGCGATCGATACTGACGGCTTCACGGGCTTTCTCGGCGGCTACCAGCCGCAGGTATTCCCCGCGGAACTCCTTCTGCAGCGAAGCCAGGTCTGCCTTGACACTCCAACGGGCGCGATTGTCGACCAACGGGAAGCCATTACGATCGTAGATGCGGCCGCGAGCCGGAGGGCGGAGCACGACTCGTCGGCTCTGGGTATCCGATTGCTCCTTGAGGTCGCTGGATTGGATGAGCTGGCGGAAGGCCAGGCCGCCGATCACGTAAACGAAGCCGGCGAAGAAAAAGAAGAAGACGCCATAGAGGCGGAGGCGCTCGACGGGGGTCGAAGGCAGGACGCGCGTATCGGATGATTCCTTCATGGCGTGTCGGGAGCCGGCGGAATACTCAGGCGATCCAAGGTGGCGTTCTGAGTGAGGGCGATTGGCACGAGGGCGACCGAGCCGACGACGCCGGCGAGTAGCAACTGAACCAGTAAATGTCCGATAAGGTCCCCGGAGGAGGCAGGCGAAACGTACAATGACGCTACGAACCAGATGAGACAGGCTCCCATGTTCACGATGGCGGCGGCCCAAAGCATCCCCGGCGTATTGCGCAACAGCTGACGATTGGACGACAGGAAGATTGAGGCGGCGACCAATGACAAGGCGAGCGCTCCGTCCGGAATCGGGCGGCGCGCCTCAAACAGGAATCCGAGGCAGGCGGCGAACAGGATCGCCTGCCAGCGCTTCAGCCGGCGACACGGCGCGATCAGGCAAGTCCCAGAGATGAAGAACACCAGGGAAGATGATGCCAGCGTATCCGAAGCCAGGTCGGCGCCGAGCAACCACGGATAAGTCGCAAGCAGCAGAATCAGCCAAGCCCAGCCCATGGTCACTGGAATTGATCGCCCTGCATCAGGGCCTCACCCGGATTCTGGTGCAGCGGAACGAGGACGGAGACTTCCTGAAGATTGTACAGGTCGCGAGAGGGGATAAGCAGGCTCTCCTTGAAACTGCCGACCTGGGTAGCGTAAGTGCCGCCATCGAGATAACCAATTACCAATCGGCTGGGGAATACACCGCCCATGCCCGTGGTGAAGACGCGGGCGGGTTGGCCGGCCGGCATGGAGTAGTCACGCGGGATGACACTGACGCGCGCTTTGGCCGTGCCGAGGGAGTTGGAGGCCACGCCGTTCACAAGGACGATGTGATTCTGGTCGTCGCCCTCGAGATAAGCGGTGCAGCGGAAGCCCGGACTGGTGACGAGGTCAACTTCACTGGTGGTCAGGTGGACGGCGGTCACGCGGCCGACGACCGTGTTGCCGAAGACGACCGGTGCGCCCGGGCGGATGCCATCATTGCGACCTTTGCGGATGACGATGCGCTGCCACCACGAAGAACTGTCGCGTGTGGCGACACGCGCGACGACCGACATGTATTCGGCGGGGACATTGTAACGGGTGATCTCGCGGAGTCGGACGTTCTCGCGCCGGATGTCTTCCAGCGCATTGATCTTGATCTCCAAGGCGGCATTGATGCGGGCTAGGTCACGTCCGGCGGCAGTCATCTCCTCGACGCTGCGGCTTTTCTTCTCCCAGAAAGTCGCCATGTCGCGCGATTTGCCGACCAGATGGAGGGCCGGAGCCTGGAACTCGACGAAAGCTTCGCGGTTAAAGCGGCGCACGGCGCTAGGGACGAGGATCCACAGCGCCACGAAGATTGAGAGGGCGATGTAGGAGGCGCGGGCTCCTTGACGGTTCTGGTCCATGGCGGGTCGGCCCGCGAACGGGGCTTAGTCTCGACCGCTCCAGCGGGAGGAGTTCGCGAGGATCTTGCCAGTTCCGTTAACGACAGCGCAGAGGGGGTCTTCGGCGACGAAGACCGGCAAGCCCGTGGCTTCGGAGATGGCACGGTCGATCTTGCGGATAAGAGATCCGCCACCGGCGAGAACGATGCCTCGGTCGACGAGGTCGGCCGAAAGCTCAGGCGGAATGCGCTCCAACGAGCCCTTGATGGCCTCGATGATGAGATTGATATTATCAGCCATCGCTTCACGGACCTCCTGGGAGGTGAGGTGCAGCTGGCGGGGAAGGCCAGTAACATTGTCGCGTCCCTTGACTTCGAAGGTGAGCTCCTGTTCGAGCGCGTAAGCCGAGCCGATCTTGATCTTAATCTCTTCCGCAGTGCGTTCGCCGATGATCAGGTTGTACGAGTTGCGGATATACTTGATGATCGACATGTCGAACTCGTCTCCGCCGACGCGAATCGAGCGAGCATGGACGATGCCACCAAGGGAAAGCACGGCGACTTCCGTGGTACCACCGCCGATATCGACGATCATGGAGCCGGTAGGTTCTTCGACCGGGAGGCCGACGCCGATGGCGGAAGCGACTGGCTCAGGAATGGTGATGACGTCGTCGGCACCGGCGCGGTAGGCCGAATCCATGACGGCACGACGTTCGACGGCGGTGATGCCATACGGGACGGCGACAACGACGGTGAGATTGGTGAAAAGGGACTTACGAGCAACCTTGCCGATGAAGTAACGCAGCATGTGCTCGCTGATCTCGAAGTCGGCGATGACGCCGTCCTTCATCGGACGCAGGGCCTGGATGTCGCCAGGGGTACGACCGAGCATCATGCGAGCTTCATTACCGACAGCGATCGGCTTGCGCGTACTCGTGCGAATGGCGACGACGCTGGGCTCACGGAGGACGACGCCGCGATCCTTGAGGAAGACAAGCGTGTTGGCCGTGCCAAGGTCGATGCCAATGGCTTGGGTGAATAGCCCGGGGAAGCGCTTAAACATCAGGGTCGTGGTGGTTTCCTTTATGAACAGTTTATTCACAGCATAGTCAAACGAAACTTCGGTCGCCGGGGGCAGGGCGGGGGCGTCATAAGATTCATCCAGACAGCGAGATAGGCGGCACGGCCGGGCTGACCACGGAACCTATTCACATCGATGACCTCCGCCGGACCGCCCCCTCTGGCCCGCCATGACGGCGGCCGTCGCCATGGCGGGTAAAACCGTCGTTTGAGCCCGACACCTAAGGGAGCATGGAACTTGCGGCTCCTTCATGGGGACGTAGTAACACCTTACCCCCACCCCATGACACCCCAGCTCAACCGTAGGTCTTTTCTACGTAATACCGGCATGGCCGCCGCCGCTTTCGCGGTGACTCGCCCTTGGCTTAATTCCGCCGCCCGCACGGTTTCGCCGAATGAGAAGCTTAACGTGGCCGCGATCGGCTTCGGCGGCGTCGGCGCGAGCAACGTCCGCAATTCCTCGGACGAAAACATTGTCGCGCTTTGCGACCTGGACCTCAGCCGCTGCGGCGGCACCATCAAGCAGCAGCCGAAGGCCGCGCTGTACACCGACTTCCGCAAGATGCTCGACGAGCAGAAGGATATCGACGCCGTCATCATCGCCACGCCTGACCATTCCCACGCTTACATCGCGATGGAGTGCATGCGTCGTGGCAAGCACGTCTACGTGCAGAAGCCGATTTCGCATTCCGTCTTCGAAGCCCGTATCCTGACCGAGTCAGCCCATAAATATAAAGTCGTGACCCAGATGGGCAATCAAGGCCACTCCGGCGAGGGTATTCGTCAGGTCACTGAGTGGATCGCCGCTGGCCTGATCGGCAAGGTGCGCGAAGTGCACACCTGGACCAATCGCCCCATCTGGCCGCAGAGCCTCGAGATGGACCGCCCGACCGATGTGCAGAACGCCCCCCAAGGTATGGACTGGAACCAGTGGTGTGGCCCGGCGCCTCTTCGTCCTTTCCACGCTTCTTACCATCCCGGCAAGTGGCGCGCCTGGTGGGATTTCGGCACCGGCTCCCTCGGCGATATGGGCTGCCATATCATCGACCCTGCCTTCATGGCGCTCAATTTGGGCTACCCTGATAGCGTCGAAGGTAACCTCTCCACCGTCTACGAGACCTTCGGCAAGAAGACCTCCGGCAAGAACGAATCCTATCCGCGCTCCTCGATTGTTCGCTACAAGTTCCCGGCCCGCGGCGACATGCCTCCCGTGACCCTCACCTGGTGGGATGGCGGCCTGATGCCCCAACGCCCCGACGAACTTGAAGACGACATGCCGTTTGGCGACCCCAACGGCGGTTGCTACTTCATCGGCGACAAGGGTAAGCTCGTCTGCGGTTGCTACGGCGAAAAACCCCGCCTCCTTAACGCTGACCTCCGCGATGCGGCCAAGAAGCTCGCGAAGACCATCCCGCGTATTCCGGGTAACTCGTCCGGCCACGAGAAGGATTGGATCCGCGCCTGCAAGGGCGGCGTCGCCGCTTCTTCGAACTTCGATTACTCCGGTCCGCTCTCCGAGATGGTGCTCATGGGCAACCTCGCTTCCCGCTTCCCGGACCGCAAACTGCTATGGGACGGCGCGAAGATGCAGGTCACGAACGACAAGGGCGCCAACGCCTACGTTAACCGCG
>JAPLTV010000071.1 GCA_026397955.1 Verrucomicrobiota bacterium
CCTGGTGCTCTTTGTAACCAATGGAGCGATCTTGGCCCTGACGGATAGCCTTCTCAAGGATCTCTCGGTCAGTTCCTGGGCCATGGCGACCCTCACGATTTCCATCACCTCCTGGGTGATCTCTTCTTCGGTCGGCATCGATCAGCTCAAGCCGCTGCGCCGGGCTAATGAAGCCAAGGCCAACGCCCAGAAGGCCAAGGACGACGCCATCGATATCTAAGGCGAGAGAGGCTCGCCAGGGGTAGGGGTTGGGGCAGGGGTAGTTTTGAATCATGTCGGCAGGGTCTCGGACTCCGTCGCTTACGGTGTTAGGTTTGTCCTGCCCCAACCCCTATCCCGACCCCTACCCCTAATCGGTCAGTCTTGCCAATCCGCTGGGAGTCCTTTGCGTGAGTTCTCTCCGCCATGTCGAATCCCGCTCTCTCCTCCTGGGCCCGTAACGTCGCCCCTTCACCGACCCTCGCCGTCGATGCCAAGGCGAAGGCCCTCAAGGCCGCCGGCAAGGACGTCGTCGGCTTCGGCGTCGGTGAGCCCGACTTCGACACCCCGCAGTTCATCAAGGACGCCTGCGCCAAGGCCAGCCGACGGCCAGACCAAGTATGCCCCCACGCCGGGCATCCCCGCTCTCCGCAAGGCCATCGCCGAGGACTACACCCGTCGCGGCTTCACCGGTATCGCCGACGCCAACGTCGTCGTCTCCCCGGGCGGCAAGATGTCCTGCTACCTTGCCATCCTCGCCACCATCAGCGCCGGTGACGAAGTCATCATCCCGGCCCCGTATTGGGTGAGCTACCCCGAGATGGTGAAGCTCGCCGGCGGCACGCCCGTCGTCGTCAACGCCGAGGACGTCACCGGTTTCAAGATCACCCCGGCCCAGCTGACCGCCGCGCTCACCCCGAAGACGCGCATGGTCATCATCAACAGCCCGTCCAACCCGACCGGCGCCGTCTACTCCCGCGCCGAGCTCGAAGCCCTCGTGGCCATCTGCGTGAAGGCCAACGTCTGGATCATGTCCGACGAGATCTACGAGAACCTCGTCTATGACGGCCAGACCACCTGCAGCCCGGCGACCTTCTCGCCCGAAGCCGCCCGCCTGACCATCACCGTTTCCGGCTACGCCAAGAGCTACTCCATGACCGGCTGGCGCCTCGGCACCCTCGTCGCTTCCGACAAGGCCCTCGTCGCCGCCGTCGCGGACCTTCAGAGCCAGATCTCGTCCAACGCCACCACCTTCGCGCAGTTCGGCGCCCTCGCGGTACACCAGCACCCCGATAAGGCCAAGGCCTCCCTCGCCGAGATGGGTGCCGTCTTCGACAAGCGCCGCCTGAACCTCCTCGCCGGCCTTAACGCCATCCCCGGCCTGACCTGCTACCGCTCGCAGGGCGCCTTCTACCTATTCCCGAACATCAAGTCGTTCGGCCTGACCTCCTCCCAGTTCGCCGACCGACTGCTCGAGGAAGAGCTCATGGCCGTCGTCCCCGGTTCCGCGTTCGGCTCCGAAGGCTACATCCGCCTCAGCTACGCGACCTCCGACCAGGTCATCGCCCAGGGCCTCGAGCGCCTCGCCCGTTTCTGCGCGAAACTGAAGAAGTAAGTGCAGCTAGGGGGCACACCCCTAAACGAAAGGACGGCACCCGGTGCCGTCCTTTTTTGTGCCTGCATCGAGGCCAGGGCACGACCGCGTCGTGCCCTGGCCTCCATCAAGCCGCCTGCAGCGGCTTGATGGAGGCCTTCACCTTGGGGCCGATGGTATTGACGGCCTCCCTAAGGTCGTAGGCGAGCTGGGCGCGCAGCCAGTAGCCTGGCTCGAGGCCGAGGTAGGCGCAGAGATGCAGATCGGTCTCGGCGGTGATGCCACGGCGCTCCTTGAGGATCTCGTTGACGCGCTGGTGGGGCAGGTGGGCGCCCTTGGCCAGGCGGTAGGCGGTGATGCCCAGCGGCGTCAGGAACTCCTCGCGGAGCAGTTCGCCGGGGTGGACGTTGAGGAGTTTCTTTTTCATGAAGGTCAGTGGTAGTCGGTGATCTCGATCTCGTAGGCCTCGTGGCCTGCCCAGCGGAAGCAAAGTCGGTATTGGTCGTTGATCCTTATGCTGTGCTGTCCTTGTCGGTTCCCTTGGAGTGCCTTCAAGCGGTTGCCGGGTGGTACGCGTAGGTCGTTGAGCGAAGCGGCCGCTTGGAGTTGGGTGAGTTTCCGTAGGGCGGTCTGGAGGATGGTGGCGGGTAATTCGGCAGGTCTTTGGCCGAGCCAGAGCTGGTGCGTGGCCCGGCAAGCGAAGGTCGCGATCACTGGACGGAAAGATGATGCACGCTAAGCATGCATAGTGTCAACGAGGATATGCACGTTAAACGTGCATAGTTGGCTTTTCAGGTATCGGGCTCAGGCATACGCATCGATTCTCGTGTCGGCTGTGCGGCGCACAAGCGGACCAAGATGGGTAGCAATCCTGAGGGGATCACTAGGGCAGCACGCGGTGCTGCCCCTACGTCAGGCTGGTTCTACGAGAATACAGGGCATCCCGGCGGCGTCGGCGGCTTCCTTGCCGCGTGGGCTGTCCTCGATGACGACGCAGTCGGCGGGCTTCAGGCCGAGGCGGTCCGCCGCGGCGAGGAAGAGATCAGGGTGCGGCTTGGAGCGCGGGGCGTCTTCGGCGGTGATGACGGCGTCGAAGAGGTGCGTGATGTCGATCCGCTTGAGCGTGGTGTGCACGTGGTCGCGACGTCCGGCCGAAGCGACGGCGGTCTTGTGGCCGAGGCCGCGGACGTGGTGGACGACGGCGACGACTTCGTGGCGGGCGGTGACGTCCTTGGCGAGGTGCTCCTCGAGGAATTCATGGCCGTCGGCGAGCAGTTGCTCGACGTTCAGGTCGAAGCCGTAGTCGGCCTTGAGGCGCTTGCAGGTATCGACGGCGGACATGCCACCCATCGAGCAGAAGAGGGGCCAGGGGAAATCGAACGGACGGCCGAGCTGCTTGCTCACGATGTGGGTCCAGCTGCGGTGGTGGATCCACATGGAGGCCGCGAGGGTGCCGTCGCAGTCAAAGATCCAGCCCGGACGGGAGAGGAGGGCCAGGTCGAAGGGAATCATCTTAGACATGGCGATCAGCGCATGCCGGGGAAACCGCCGCCCGGGAAGCCACCACCGGGCATGCCGCCGCGGCCGCCGCCCATCTGGCCCATGCGACGCATGAGCTCCTTGCCCTTGCCGCCTTTCATCATGCGCATCATCTCGCGCATCTGGGAGAACTGCTTGATCAGCGCGTTGACGTCGCTGACCTGGGTGCCGGAACCCTTGGCGATACGCAGACGGCGGGAGCCGTTGAGGATGTCGGGATTGCGACGCTCCTTCTTGGTCATCGAGAGCACGATGGCTTCGGTCTTGGCGAGGTGCTTCTCTTCCTTGGCGCCGACCTGGACGTTACCCATGCCGGGCATCATCTTCATGATGTCGCCGAGGGGGCCCATCTTCTTCATCTGCGACATTTGCGCAAGGAAGTCCTCGAGGTCGAAGTCGGCCTTCTTCATCTTCTCGGCCAGGCGCTCGGCTTCCTTGTGGTCGACGACCTCCTGGGCCTTTTCGACGAGGGAGACGACGTCGCCCATGCCCAGGATACGCTGGGCCATGCGGTCCGGGTGGAACGTTTCGAAGTCCGAGGACTTCTCGCCCGTGCCCATGTAGCGGATCGGTACGCCCGTGACGGACTTCATCGACAGCGCCGCGCCACCGCGGGCATCACCGTCCAGCTTGGTCAGGATGATGCCGGTGAGGGGCGTGGATTCGTGGAACTTGGCAGCCACGTCGACGGCCTGCTGGCCGAGGGCGGCGTCGGCGACGAGGAAGACCTCGTGCGGCTGGAAGGCGTCGCGCACGCGGCGGACTTCCTCCATCAGGTCACCATCGATCTGCAGGCGGCCGGCGGTGTCGACGATGACGAGGTCCGCGGCGGCGGCTTCGGCTTCCTTCACCAGGCGACCCACCATCGCGGCGACGTCGGTCGCGGCGCGGTCGGCGCGGAAGTCGAAGCCTTCGTTCTTGGCGAGGGTCTCAAGTTGGTCGATGGCCGCCGGGCGACGCAAGTCGGCGGCAATGAGTGACGGCTTACGGATGCCCTCCTTCTTGACGAGGTGCTTAGCGAGCTTGGCGGCGCTGGTGGTCTTGCCGGAGCCCTGGAGGCCGACGAGGAGCACGCGCAGCGGGCGGCGAGGGTTGATCGGGCGTTCGCCTTCGCCGAGGAGCTTCGTGAGCTCGTCGGACACGATCTTGACGGCCATCTGGCCCGGGTTGACGGACTCGATGACGGCCTGGCCGAGGCAGGCGACCTTGACGCGTTCGGTGAAGTCCTTGGCGACCTTGAAATTGACGTCCGCGGACATCAGTGCCGAACGCACCTCGTTCAGCGCCGGGGCGATGTTCTCTTCGGAGAGCTTCGAGAGCCCCCGGAGGTCGCGGAGGGCCTTGGTGAGTTTGTCGGTGAGGTTGGCGAACACGGAAGTCGGGGACTGAGAGTATGGAGTATCGAGTATGGAGTCTCGGGGGACTACCGAAGGGGAGGGAGTAAAGGCGGTCGGGTATCGAGTATCGAGTATAGAGTAGCGTAAAAAGGGCTTCCCCCGCCCCAAGCGCCGCCTTCTGCCATGGCTGACTACGAACGGTCGGCGGAAAGCCTTTCCCGGTCCTGCCTCATGCGGATAACGCCCCCTATCAGTCGTCCTAGTTCTTCGGCCAGGGCACGAAAGCGCCCGACATCCTCTTGGCTGACCGCACCGATTTCGTGGGCGATCTCCACCTGGGTCTCGAGTTCCGCCAGCGACGCCCGCGCGATGACGATGAAGCGTAGCGAATCCTTGTTGGTGCTCCGTTCGTCGCCTTCGGCGATGTTCGAGGCGATCGAAATGGCCGCACGGGTCATCTGGTCGCAAAGCGTGTATTTTCGCGAAAGGCCGGGTGTCTCGCAGAGGCGATAGATCGAGACGGCCATCAGCTTGGCTTTTTGCCAGACGAGCAGGTCGCGATAAGTCTTAACCGGGCCGAGGGGTGTGGAAGGTTTCATCGCCACAAGTGAAAGGTTTGGCGGCGAGCGGTCACTTGCGGCCTCGTCGGCTATTCCCTGAAGGTTGGTACCCCCTTATACCCCCGGCATTAACCCTATACTCGATACTCCATACTCGATACTCGGCGAAGCCCGCCTCTTGCCTTTCATCCGGTTTCTCGTCTTCTTCGCCTCATGGAAATCCTCATCATGGGCTGCGGCACTTCGCAGGGCTGTCCGTTGCCCGCCCATGACAACCCAGGTCTTGATCTGAAGGACCCTCGCAACTGGCGCGCCCGCACGAGCGTCCATGTGGTCATTGAGGGCCATCACGTCCAGGTCGACGCCTCGCCGGAGTTCCGGACGCAGTGCCTGAAGTACGATGTCCGCGAGGTCGATACGTTCATTCTGACCCATGGCCACGCCGACCACGTCCTCGGCATGGACGACCTCCGCCAGTTCTGCACGAACAAGGGTGGGGCGGCCATCCCGGTGTATTCGACCGACGTCGGCCTGGAGCGCATTAAGGCGATCTTCCCCTACGCGGTCGGCAAGCCGCAGGCTTCGGGCTATGTCTCTCTTGGGCTCAATCTCATGCCGTCGAAACTCGTGCTGCCCGGCGGCGGTATCATCCGCTCGACACTCCTGCCCCATGGCAACGAATCCACGCTCGGGCTGGTCTTCGAGGAGCCTTCGACGGGCATGAAGTTCGCTTATTACACCGACTGTCGCGCGATGACCGAAAAGTCGCTCGAGCTAGGCGAGCATGCCGATCTCGCCATCCTCGACGGCCTGCGTCCGAATCCGCACCCGACGCACATGACGGTCGATGAGGCCTGTCAGGCGGCGCATGACCTGCGGGCGAAGCGGGCGCTGATCACGCACATGACCTTTCAGATCAATTACGAGACCACGATGGCCCAGCTGCATAAGACGCACCCTAAGGTCGGCCTTTGCTACGACGGACTGCGGATTAAGCTCGGCGCGTAAACGCGTACGAAAAAGGGCGCCCGTCGGGCGCCCTTGGTCAGCCGACTCGAGCGAGGCTCAGAGCTCGGTGATGACGAGGTTACGGAACCAGCAGGGGTCGCCGTGCTCGGTGAGCATCAGCTTACCATGGCCCGGGCCGAAATCCTTCTTGTTCTTGAATTTGCTCTTCGCGACGGCGGCCTTCCATTCGTCGGACTTCGTGTCGACCGAGGAGCAGAGCTTACCGTTGAGGAAGTGCTCGATTTTTCCGTCCTTGATGACGACGCGGCTCTGGTTCCATTCGCCGATGGGCTTCTTGAGCTTGTCCTTGGCGGAGTCGATCAGGTCGTAGATCGAGCCGGTGTTGTGGCTGCCGCCCTTGAGGCCGTCGGGGTGCTTGTCGTCGTCGATCATCTGGTACTCGATGCCGAGCCATTCGCCCTTGCCCTTGGCGTCCTTGATGTTGGTGACCCAATACTTGATGCCGTTGTTGCCGGCGGCTTCGAGGCGCCATTCCCAGGTGAGTTCGAAGTTCGTGTACTCCTTCTTGGAGATCAGCGCACCCGTGCCCTTCTGGGCGGCGAGGTGGATGATGCCGCCTTCTTCGGTCTTCCATCCGCCAGCGGGGGCGCCGCCGTTGAGGTCGGTGAAGTCAGCGAGCGTAAGGGTAGCCTTTTCGCCGGCGAAGAGGGTGCCGGTGGCGAGCAGGGCGATGAGGAGGGATTTCATGAGGGGAGGTCTTATATGGGAGGTTCAGGGCTGGATTTGAAGTCCGTAATCGTTGCTCAGGGCAGGACCTTGATTTCCTTGAGCCAAAGGAGGGATTCGGCCTGCCACTTGTCCCAGGACGGACCCTTATAGCCGTTCAGGCCGTGGCCGCCATTGGGGAGCTCGATCAGGCGAGTCGGCAAGCCAGCCTTCTTTTCGGCTTCGAAGAACATCCGGCTGTTCTCGATGGGCACGACCTTGTCGTCGAGCGCATGCGCGAGGAACGAGGGAGGGGTGTCAGCCTTCACATGCTTCTGGCTCGAGAAGTAATCGGGCAGACCGGCGGCGGGTGTCTCGCCCATGAGGTTCTTCTTGGAGCCGCGGTGCACGCCTTCTTCCATGCTGATGACTGGATAAATCAGAATCGAGAAATCCGGGCGGCTGCTCTGACCGCTGACGGCGTTAGGCGCGCGGGTCTCGACGGTCTCGAAATGCACGGTGGCGGTGGAGGCGAGGTGGCCACCGGCGGAGAAGCCAAT